>WRCX01000004.1 GCA_009783705.1 Candidatus Bathycorpusculum hydrogenotrophicum
AATTGTCTCAAAAATTATCCAACGCTCATCTTTGGTCAAGTTAACACTGTACTTTTTATTCATAACTAAGCACGTGTTAACATATACAATCAACACTTATTTATAATGCGGTCAAAGCAATACACATATTTTTAGTATAATTGGTGTTGTAGATGGCTAAGAAGCTAAACGCAATTTTTGTATAAATCATCGGCGGGAGGGTTATTGGTTCTTGAGCACTGTTTAGAGCAATCCAGGTTCGACCATCCGGTAGTACTATCCATTCCCATTGCCAGTCGCTTGAAGCCGAGCCGGGTCCTTCTCCAAAGGCACGAAATTTCTTATTTTCGTTATAGTATGTTTCATGTGCTGAATAAGTCATATCTAACAACGTTTTTAGTCTGGGATCGTTGTTTTTTATTTCAAAAAATGCACAAAGTAATGGTTCGCATGAAATTCTTGCTTTAGGCAACCTAACATTGCCTCCTACATCGATATACTCCGATGAGAGTATGTTGTCTAGCACTTTTCTAGAAGAACCAGTAAGTTCTGGATAAAACGCTTCAATGCCTCTTATTATGTAGTATGCGTATATGTTTGTGTCTGTTTCTGCTAGGTTTTTTATTGTGGGCACTATGTTGGCGTAATTTGTTCGACCGTAATTTTGGCCATATACTATTCTATTTATTTTTGCGGTGTAATAGTCACCATAATCTCTTAGATTGTTTAGTGCAACAAACAGGCGTCCTGTGTCTGCTATATCGATATGCTCATCTGGGACTGAGTTGTCCTGCACTTTTGCTCCGGTATCTGAATGGTAAAACCAAAATGGATTATTGGCACCGCTTAACTCCCGAGTTTCTAGCCAATCTAGAACTTTATCTATTCTTTCCTCAAATCCCCAAGCTCCGATTCGATTAACCAACCCCAAGCTTTCTGCATCAATAACTGCTTGAATGTAGGCACCTAAATCCCAATCTGTAATGCAGGGTGAACCTACGCCTGCCAAAGGCAACCCAGTATTTCTATCAACACCTGTATCTGGCTGATAGTAACGCCATGCAATCGCTGCCATAGCCCGCCAAGTGGTGCTATTTATTGTCTGAGCTGATTCTAAAACACCTGGCTTTCTAGGCGTCTTATCACTTGATTCTTTGATATCAGTTAAAAAGTTATTCATATTCCCAGTTATCTTGTTTTGATCACTATTAGACGAGGTTGTTGTTGATGGCTGAGGACTTGCGGCATCAACCGGAGTATCCATCTGAGGGGTTTGATTGTATCTTGGAAGCAACGCAAAAAGAGCAACTAAAATAACGATAATAAGTCCAGATGTTACTAGAATCTTTATTCTTCTGTTGTAGCCTCGAGCATGAACCCCTTTATTTTGGTTTAATAACTCGACAAGACGGCTAAATATACCAATTTTCTGAAAATTACTCATATTTTTCCTCTTCACGGGTTGCTTGTTGAACTGAACCTTAGCTAAAACAACAACTACCCTTATGCAAGGTAGGTTCTTGCTTTTAATTAAGCTATTGAATAAACACTATAACCAATCAATTATTACGCTATTTCTAGTAGGTGTATGCTGGATCTTTTATACCCCCTATTTGGGTTCCGTGAATTGTACTTACATCGGTGTTTGTGTGTTAATTTGATTGTTGTTTTTCTGTACAATCAGTATTTATAACCTGTTAAACATCTACAGAGCCTTACAGAGGGTGAGATCGATATTAACACAGCCCAGTGCACTAACAATTTTAACAACCCTAGATGGTAGGTTGTCTTTGCCTAAGCTTGTTAAATCTGGAGCAGATCCGTATCAAACCCTTGTTGTCACAATTATTTCTCAAAACACTGCAGATACCAACACTGAGCGTGCCTACAAAATTCTCTCTGAACGCTTTCAAATTGTGCCCGAGGTGTTGGCTAACGCCGAAATCAGCCAAATTGAGGCTTGTATACGAGTGGCTGGACTCTATCAAGGCAAAGCCAAAACCATTCAAACAGTGTCTCAAACTCTGCTTGAAAAATTCGGTGGAAATCTCGATTCAATTTTAGCGTTGCCCACTTCAGAGGCTAGAAAAACGCTTATGGATATGCCCGGTGTGGGACCCAAAACAGCAGATGTAGTGTTACTTTTTTCTGCTGGTAAACCCACCCTACCTGTGGATACACACGTTAATCGGGTTTCAAGACGCCTAGGTTTGGCACCTGCACATGGCGGCTATGAAGAGGTGCGGCTAAGTCTACAGAGGTTCTTTGAACCCAAAGATTACCGCTTGGCCCATCTGCTCTTTATTGCGCATGGCCGAAAAACCTGCAAAGCCCAAAAGCCGCTCTGCCCAACCTGTCCTCTCAACACATATTGTCCCTCTAATGGAAGAGTTAACTAATGCAGCTACCCGCAGAAGTCCAAGAATACTTTCCCTACGGCAAGGCCCGTCCCCACCAAGACGAATTTATAACAACTGTTAACAAAGCCCTAAATGACCGTAAAAGCGTACTCATCGAGGGTAGCAATGGTTTGGGCAAAACAATCTCTGCTCTCTCTGCAGTGCTCCCCATTGCAGTCAAAAAAGACCTCAAGGTTCTCTATGTCGCAAGAACCCACCGCCAGCATGACCGAGTCATCGAAGAACTCCGAGCTATATACAAACAACATCCCATAACAGGCGTATCTATCCGTGGACGCAACGAAATGTGTCTTAACGTATTTGCCTCCAAGGGTGCATCTGACTCACGCTCACTTATGGAAGTCTGCGAGATGCTCAAATCCAAAGGCAGATGTCCCTACCACACAAACGTACAAAACCGCTCTTGGGAGTACCTTCAAATGCAGCAAGAAATCTCCAGACGCCCCTATATGGGCTCTGAAATTCTGCGTTCCTGCAAAAAAAAGGAACTCTGTGCCTACGACCTAGTTAAGGGCGCAATATCTGAGGCACGGGTTATCGCACTAAGCTATCTCTATGTCTTTGACCCAATAATCCGAACAGCTTTTCTAAAAAACCTAGAAACTGAGCTCTCAAGGATAATTCTAGTTGTAGATGAAGCTCACAATCTGCCCGAAACCGCCATAGACATCTCTGGTAGCCAGCTGACCTCATTTGTCATGAAAGCCGCCGAAACAGAAGCCGAAAGATACGACTACCGCGACATAGAACAATTCATCCACTACTTCAGAAACGAAATAGAAACCCTAACCGATAAAGTTCACAAAGAAGAAATCATTCCCGCAAGCCGCATAAAAAGCATAATCGAAAAAGGCGGCATTCAAAATCCACGTTCTTTCTTTGAACACATCCACGAAACCGGGTTGGTAATAAGAAAAAGCATGCTTGCTGAAGGCAGAAACCCTCGTTCCTACATTAACTCTATGGGCGAATACCTGCAGAAATGGATCGAAACAGCAGATGATGACTCCTACATAAATGTGGCCAGCCGCTACTTTACCAAAGAAGGCAACAAAACCGGTAAACTCGAAATCGCTGCCCTTGATCCCTCCAAGATAACTGCACCCGTTTTCAGCTCCACTTATGCTAATGTAATCATGTCAGGTACCCTCCAACCCCTAGAAGCCTACGCCCGCATCACCCATCTCTCACAAGACACCGTGCAATTCTTAGCTCCCTCACCATTTCCAAAGGAGCACATTTTCTCCGCTGTTTGTAGCGGAGTTACCACCTCAATGGAGAATCGCACACCAAAAATGTACCAGACCATGATTGAACGCATAAACGAGGTCGTTAACAGCACCCCAACTAACACAGGGATTTTTGCCGCCAGCTTCCAAGTACTCAATGCCTTACTCTCTGAGGGTCTTGAGGAACAGTTACTAAAACCACTGTATTGTGAAAAAAGCGGCATGACATCTAAAGCCAACGAAAAATTAGTGCAAGATTTCAAAGTATGCGGCGACCGGGGCGGAGCAGTCTTTTTAGGCGTGCAAGGTGGTCGTACCTCAGAGGGCGTAGATTTCCCCGGCAACCAAATGAACTCAGTATTGGTTGTAGGTGTACCCTATGCTGAGCCAACCCCACGCGTAAAAGCACAAATCGACTACTACGAACGATGCTTCCCAGGCCGAGGCCGAGAATACGGCTACACATTACCCGCGATGAAAAAATCCACCCAAGCCGCAGGCCGACCCATTCGCACCCTAGATGACAAAGGCGCCATAATCTTTCTCGACTACCGCTTTGGATCAGCATACTGCAAAAGCTTCATACCCAGCTGGATAACAAACGGCATGAAAACCCTGCCCGATAAACCCGGCATATTGGGTGATGAAGTCAGAGCTTTCTTTTCCTCTCAATCCTGAATCTCTTGAAGCTTACGGTTTAACAAGACCTTGCCGATGATGAGTCGATGAGGTGTTGTGGTAACTGCCGTTTGAACCTTCAAAGTCCGTCTCTCAACATTAATTGCACGCAAAACTCCAATACCTAAAAACCTGTTTCCCCAGCCATATAACCCTATAAGTACCCCTTTCTCAGGATCCTGCTTTTTAGGTACAGCATTTCGAGGCTCAACTGTAACTTGACTAAGTGGATAACATTGCAATTTTGATTTACGCAGATACTTAGCATAGGTCATTTCACGAAGAATCCGCCGTTTCTCTGATGTTCTTTGACTCAACGCAGGTGAAGGTGTCGCTGTTAATACACCCCCGCCTCCCAGATAAGACATCAACGTCGTAAGCTCATCTTTTATCTGAACCCCAACAACAATATTGGGCTTTAATTCTTTAATCAAACTCAGCTTATAACGTATAGCATCAATACCTGATACAAAGCCATCTGTGTTGATTATTATAACATCTGCTTGGCGCTGGTTGGCTTCTCCCATAATGGCCGCTAAGCCCTCAAGCGTTTTGGCAACTGCTGTTGGAGGCGAAGTGACGCCTATAAAGTATCCGTTTTGATACCGTAAATCATAGAGTTCAACGACAGGTTTAGTGACTATTGCATAGCCAACAGTTGCGCAGGGACCAATATCAGACTGACCCAAATCTCCATCAAGAATTGCGACTCTACGTTTGGCTTCAACCATCTTGTTTAACATATAGGTGCATAAACTGCTCTTTCCCGAATCCGATGCACCTAAAACTAAAATTACAATAGGCTTTTTCTCAAGTCCCAACACGATTTGGATGGGTTTATTCCACGATTCTGGAACCGTATTGCCCTCCATCTCCTGCACCGTTGCGTTTGCACCCAACACAACATCAAAAACCGAGGGTTCAGATGCAAAAAATGGCATACGTTTACCTTCCCTAACAACAGTCCGCTGTAGTTCATTAAAGGGGCACCCGAACACTTCTGCTTTTCCCGAAATCAGCTCAACTGATGCTGGACCATCCACTATGAGCGTATTATTGGGTTGTATGGCTTGCCGCAATCATTGGTCTCCTGTGCACTGAATTACCTAATCGCCCAGCTATATGTATAGCTGAAGAAATATGCCTTACTTTTCGGCTATGGCGGCGATCTTTTAGAGGTTGATTGGTTCTGGTCTCATCTACCACCATAAGCACAATCTGCATCGGCAAAACATAATCAAGCTCTTTGAGCAGATCCCTATAAACTGCTACACCATTACCAATTTTTATAATAACCTTGGTCAAGGTATAGTCAACACTTTTTAGAATTTTTTGTATGCTTAAAACCAATTGCTGATTACTATAGCAGGTTTCCTGTTCTATGATTTTCCCATCAGCGATAACTGCTAAGCCAATGGCCTCACCGGGATCAATACCTATAACAATTCTTTTGTAAGCTTCTTTGCCAAGCATTAACCGTTTGGTTGCATTGAGTAAACTATCCAATTCATCCTCGCTGCAAAAAACCAAAACCTGCTCAAAGTTCACTAGATGCCGTTCCTGAGGCGTAGTTATGACCAGCTCTACCTTAGGCGGCACTGGCGTGCCTGGAACCAGACTCAAAAATGAAATATCATGTTTTTTGAGCATGTTAACTATGTGGAAGTAGGCTATGCCTCGCACTGTTGCAACAGCAACTTTTTCGTTCATACAACATCCTTAAAGAGTATACGTTTAAGTGCAAACACAATATCTATCTCTTAATAATCCTTAAAAAGTGATTCCATGGCGCAAATCTCAATCGGCGTAGAATCCATCGACAAAGCCATCGGCGGAGGCATAAACCCCCAAACAATCACCCTCATCTACGGCGAACCTGAAACCGGCAAATCCACCTTAGCGATGCAATCCGCAGTCTACTGTGCTCTACAGGGACACAAAATCCTCTATGCAGACTGCGACAACAGCTTCTCAACCCAACGCCTCGCACAGCTCTCAGGTGACAGATTTGACGAAGTTGCTGAGCGCATAATCTTGGTGAAACCACAAGATTTCAAAGAACAAACCGCCCTGATCGATCACATAGAAGACTACACAACAGGCGTTGGTTTAATAGTAATAGACACCTTCACGTCTCTCTACAGCGCCAAAGCCGCCGAATTCTCCCGAGCATATGGCACCAACCGAGAATTAAACCGACAACTTGCCCTATTGGCCCAAACAGTAAAAACCAAAAAAATTCCATTAGTTATGACCAGCCAAGTCCGAAGTGTAATTGGTAATGATGCCTCAGATGTACGTCCCGTGGCAACTAGGGTTCTACAATTCTGGGCTGAAAACATCTTGTTTCTAAAACCCACCCAATTTCCCCAAACAATCAAAGTAACAATCGAAAAAGTAGCGGGTCTTCCTCAAAGTGCTATATGCTACGTACAAATAGGAGGAAACGGAATAAAAGATACCCAACTCCACTAAAACGGCTGAACACCTATGGATGTCGTCCTGCTCATAATAGAAGCCCTGAAATTCATTTTCCCAGCCTACTGTGCTAATGCTACTCCCGTCCTTGCAGGCGGCGGTACAAAAATGGACTTTGGCAAAAACTTTACCGACGGCAAACGCATTTTTGGCAACAACAAAACCTGGCGTGGATTTTTCTTTGGATGGGCCGTGGGTTTTATGGTTGGTATAGCTGAGGGCTTCATTTTTGGCTTTGACAACTATCCCTTGCTATTTAGCGCCCTTATTCCCCTAGGCGCATTATTGGGGGATCTGACAGGAGCATTCATTAAGCGGCGTCTCAACATTGTTCCAGGCGGCTTATTGCCCATCGTAGACCAAATCGACTTTGTGGTGGGTGCTGTAGTATTCGCGTTACCCTTAGCTTTGATTAGCTGGCAGGGCTTGAGCTGGCCAGTTATCGCTGTAGTATTGTTGCTAACTCCACCTATACATTTGCTCACTAACTTTATAGCCTATAAACTAAAACTCAAAAAACACCCTTGGTAATCCATAATTACCCAGAATCCTAATTGGACCGCGCAATTACCAAACAAAATAGCGCACGGTTCGATATTGTTGTCTCTAAGTCAACAAAGTTAGCGCTATATTCTTTTGTTATATATTTAGCTATTAAATAAAGACAGAGGGGCTGTTGTCAGACCTGTTAATGAATGGTCTGCCAACAACCTGTTGGTTGTGGCTATATGTTTCTATTAAGCGCCGCCGGTTATCTTGAAGTTAATTGCGCTTTCTATGAATATGTATGATATCAATAGTAAGCTAATGCCGACAATAAGTAACATATAGGCCTGTTTAGGCTTACTTGTACTTTTTGCACTTTGATATAGAGAGAGCATACCAAAGAAACCTAGTGAATAGAGAATTGCAGTTATTATGGTGTCTCCGCCAAATTGCATGCTGAGATTAGGATACAGGAAATAAATTGTGCTTCCTGCAGGGTACACCATGATGGGTCGGACGATGAGGGTGTATAAGCCGCCGCTGAAGAGAAATATTGCATAGCCGATTATGGCAACTGTGATTATGAAGGTTGAGGGTGTATTTGCCGATACCCGACGGAACCATCGACTAAACGAGAACGACATGTCCTCAGTATGTTTCTTCATTTTTTCTGACATCAGTGCTCTCTCCTGTAATTATGTCACTTGCTACTTCTTTAGCCCATTCTCCAGTTAAAGTATTTTTCTGTATTTGAACTAAATATTCTACCCAATCTATGCCCAGTGCTTTATGCCAAACCGCATATTTCTCCACAATATTGCGATATGCCCCCAAATGCAATGAACAAAACCCGTTGGCTTCAACTTCTCGGTTACAAATTCTACAGTTCATAACTATCTTCTTTATAGTGTGTGAGCATCAAAAGACTATGTTGCGGTATGTCTTTAACTTTTTCTTACAATAGTCACATAAATGCTAACAAATGCTTCTAGCAACCAGCTTCAGGTTTATTGGCTGTAGCTTTGGAGTTGCATTGCGGATTTAAGCAGAGCCTCCAAGGTTTCTTTCCCCGCATATATGTTGCCACCACAGGTGCGTCACATATTTTACAGGCGCTTCCAAGCGGTTTGATTGTACCTTTCTGTGGTAATGGATACGCCATATTACATTTGCCCTCAAAAAAACCCGTGCAACCCACAAACCGTTTCCCTGACTTTTTTGAGCGCAGTATAATTAGTTGATTACACCCACATTTTGGACAGGTTCCAATTGCCCGATCATTTAACCATGACTGCTTAAGTGCTTCGCTCAACTGCGAACCAATAGTTGTTTCTTTGGCTTTGAGTTCTGTAGTAACCTGCTTTAGGGTTTCTACGGCATCTGTAAGCACACTTTGTTTGTTCTCTTTGCACTGCTGTATATCCTCCATTTTCCCCTCTAGCATCCGTGTCATTTCAGGTGAAACAACTACCGGGCAGTACCGCTCAAGGACTCCGATAACTCCAAACCCTAAATCACTCACAGCTAACTGATCTACTCCGTTTAGATATTTGCGGTCGTGAAGAGTTTGAATGATCGAAGCACGGGTTGCTTTAGTTCCAATTTCCTTTTTTTCCATCTCAAGAAGCAGACTACGCGGATTATAGCGAAGCGGCGGCTTAGTATAATGTTTCTTCACGCTGAGTTGCGAAACATCTACCGTCTGGCCCTCCATTAGCGGTGGAAAAGTATCTTCTTTTATACGTACATAGGGACGATAAAACCTAAACCAGCCCTCCATAAGTGTTCGTGCCAAGCTTAAACAAAAGCGGTAGTCATTGAGGCTGATTGTGATGTTTACATTTTGGCGTACCGCGGGTTCAGCAAAAACAGCCAAAAAACGCTTTACTACTAAGTCAAAGACATTTCTAGATGAGGCATCTAGGGGTTTTTGTGCTAGATTTCCTGTAGGATATATAGCAGGATGGGCGGGGTCGATTTTTTTACCCTCGTTTGGCTTTAAGCTGGGTTTAGCTAAGAGTTCTGATGCCTGTTTTGTGTAAGCGGGCGTTTTTTGGAGTTTTTTGAGTATGTCTTTGTAGCCGATGGCAGACGGCAGTTTTTGACTGCTTGTCCGCGGATAAGAAATCAGGGCATCAAGATATAGTCGTTGCAGAATTGCCGAGGTGCGTATGGGGGTGTAGTGAAAAAGTTTGTAGACTTCTCTTTGCAGGGTGCCCAAATCAAACGGTACTGGCGGTTGAACCTCAGATTCGTGAACCTCAACTGAAGATACGGTGCCTGTTTTAGTTTTAGCGGCATTCTGAATCGCTTTTGCCTCCGCTAAGGTTTCAAGTGGACGCTCATATTCTACCGCATAAATTTTGTTGTCTATGCTGATTTTTGCGGTAAGCTTCCAATACGGTGTAGGCACAAATGATTGGATGTCTTTTTCGCGTTCTTCTAAAAACCGTAGTGTTGGTCCCTGTACTCTGCCTGTGCTCAAGGTACTATACTGTCCACTGGCGGTTTTAGCGGCCTCTGTGAGGGCTCGGCTGAGATTTATACCATAGAGCCAGTCGACTTCATGGCGGGTTAGTCCTGCTTCTACCAGTGCAAAATCAAGATGGGGTAAAAGATTATCGTAGGCGGTTTGCAGTTCTTCATCGGTTAGCGTGGAGTATTTCATGCGTTTAGCGGTATCTTGTTTTTCACCACAGGCGTACTTGAGTATAGTGTAGCCAATGATGCTGCCTTCTATGTCAAAGTCACAGCCATCCACAAACATTTCTGCCTCTTTAGCCAAATTCGAGATAACCTTGAGCCAAACCCGAATTCGTCCCGCTTTTTTCTCTGCTTGATAGCGGGGCACCCAATGGTAATCAAAAACTGGGTAGTTGCGTTTTTTTTGTTTACTGGTTATGGTGTAGAGATGACCAAGTGCTGGAACAACCACAATGTTGCCACTGCGGTAGGATTCATAGTAGGGCACGCCATTTTGGATTGATTTTTTGGGTTTACCCCGCGCATCTAAGGCTGTAGCTATCCGGTTTGCAGCATCGGGTTTTTCAGTGACGATTAGTGTGTACTTCACGTGCTCTAACCACCTCATCCCAGCATTCTATCCATTAAAACCTTCAGTTCTATCTTTGATGCTCTATCTTGGGGTTTAGCAAGCAATAAATATGCCCTGCGGATGTATTTAGGGGGGTATGGGATGCCACAACGTGTTGTTTGTCATGGTTGTAATTATATTCTATATGAGGGCACTGAATTAAAACCGCCAGATGAAATTATCCAACAAAACAGCGGAAAATGTCCACAATGTAGCCGCAAGCTATCCTTGTTACCCATAGAGGTTGAAATTATACCCCTAAACAAGCGTTGAATTCCCAATGGAAACCACCTCTGTATCCTCCTCCTCATCTGATTTCTCCTCAGAAACCCACTGGGAAATGGCTGCAAAAACCAAGATGGGCAAGTATCTAACACGTCTTGAAACAGATTTTATCTCTAGATCTCTTGATCTATCCCAAGAGAACCTATCTGTTATGGATGTGGGTGCTGAGGCAGGTCGTTTCTCTTTGCTTCCCCAAAACAGCAAAGCCCGTGTTGTCAGCATAGATATAAATGCCTATGCGCTCAGACGCCTCAAACAGAAAAGTCGGCACGTTAACATTATTTTGGCTGATGCAAGAAACCTGCCGCTAAAAGATGGCATATTTGATGTGGTTTTTATGATTGAGGTGCTAGACTACATTCCCGAGCTAGACCAAGCTTTGGGTGAATGTATGCGCACCCTCAAACCTGAGGCTTCAGCGGTTCTATCGTTTGGTAACAAATCCAGCATAAAAGCTCACTTAAAGGCAATACAGGGCAAATCATATCGTCACTCATATGGCGAGATGATGCGATGCATATCTAAAACAGAGTTCACAATTAAGCGAAAGTTGGGGTACAGCTGGGTACCTTTCGGTCGAACTTCACAAAGCAGTTTGGTACCTATTCTGTCGGCATTAGAGAAAATTTTTGGGTTGAGACGTATCGTAAGGTATAGTCCTTGGGTGATCATGCATATAACAAGGCATTCACGGACTATGAAACCTGTGTAGATATGTTTGGAAAGCCATAAATAAACCTCCCATGTGTAAAATAGTACAAACGGAAATATACACTGGAGATACCTAAGTTGGGGGAAACATTCAAGGAACGACTCGGCGGTTTCAATAGATTCGGACTCAGAATAAGCCACGGCACAATCATTGCAGGCGTAGCGTTGCTTCTCATACTCTTTATTGCAGTAACCATTCGTCTGTTGCCGCTCCGATGGGAAAACCTTACAGCCGGCACATCATTTCTCAACGAGTTTGACCCCTTCTACCAGCTCAGTATCACTAGACACATGGTAGACAACGGTCTGCTCTCCCCGTATTATCCTCAGCCTTGGATTGACACAATGAAATGGTATCCAACAGGCTTAGATATGTCCACTTCACTACCTGCTCTACCAGCGACAGCGGCTGTTCTCTACGGTATAGCATCCATTTTTAGTCCAAACATTGATTTAATGACTTTCTGCGCAATTCTACCCGCATTTATAGCTGCACTTTCCTGTATTATCATCTACTTTATAGGCAAAGACATGGGCGGCAGAACAGTTGGTTTATTTGCTGCGTTATTTCTCGCATTAGCCCCGTCTTTTCTGCAGAGAAGTTCCTTGGGATTCTTTGATACTGAAGTCCCGGGAGTTTTGGGTCTAGTTTTCTTCATATTCTTCTTCCTGCGTTCTATGGATAGTAATCGTTCGCTTAAGGGCTCCCTTCTGTATTCATTAGGTGCAGGTCTAGCGTTAGCATACTTTATTTCTGGTTGGGGTGCTGCATACTATGCTATTGCCTTAGCCAGTCTCTTTGTCTTTGTTATGGTTCTCCTCAAACGCTACAGTACCCGAATGCTTGTAACCTACAGCGTAACCTTTGGTTTAGCCCTGATGATAGGTACCAAAGTTCCCTACATCGGCCTGAGATATCTAACCTCGGGTGCAATTCTGCCTGTAGCCTTTGTATTTGTAGTGCTGATAATAGCAGAGCTTCTGCGCAATAACATATCGATAAAAAGTAAGTTAACTCTCACGGTTGCATCATTGGTTGCCATAGTTGGCGGAGTTTCTATCCTTGCGATAACTGGTTCACTTGTTGATCTGGCAGGTAAATTTATCACAGTTCTAAATCCATTTATCCGATCAGATTCGCCGCTTGTTGACTCTGTAGCTGAACAGAGGCTATCGGGCTGGGGTAACCTCTATATTGAATTCGGGATCGTTATCCTGTTCTTCCTAATCGGTTTATTCCTCACAATACGCAAACCAACTAACCGAAACATCTTCATGTTGCTCTTTGCGGCAACTTCGCTATATTTCGCAACTTCAATGGTTCGGTTGTTGGTAATCTTAGCACCGGCATTTGCCATACTCGCCGCCATAGGCATATATGGTCTGCTAAAGCCGTTCTGCGCAAGTCTAAAAGACACATCTAAAAACATTGCCAAATCCAAACGCAAAATAATGCGCGTCAGCAGAGAATACGGCGGCATAGCAATCTTGTTTGTATTCATACTCCTAGTAACAAACTTGGCAGTTTCACCACAAAGCGGTGGCATGCCAAGACCAGTATCACAGGCGCTCACACCTACTGCAATAAGCGCCTCCAGTCTTCCAGTGGGTGGTGCTGGATTAACCGAACCTATCACTGCATGGCTAGATGCCATTACCTGGTTAAAAGAGAACGCTAAATCAACCGATGTTGTGGTTATGTGGTGGGACTACGGAAACTGGCTAAGCGACCTTGGAAACGTGACCAGTTTGGCAGATAACACCACTGTAAACGCTACACAAATAGCAAACGTGGGTTTCATATTCATGGGCGACGAGGAACAAGCCATGAAAATGCTCTCCGCATATGGTCAAGAAAACACCAAATACATCGCAATCTTTACAGTCTTAGCTCTCCAGTCAGACACTAGCACAGAAACATACTATATGGTCCCAGCAGGTTATGGCGACGAAGGCAAATGGACTTGGATGGCACGTATTTCAGGGCAAGATAAACAACGCTTCATAGATCAAGGCTTCATAAGCGCCGCAGATGCATGGGTTGACGAAACCACCTTTGGCGAAAGCACACAATACGGCTGGCAATGGAATGAGCGCGGTCTAAACACTACTATAGTAAAACTCCTAACCTATACTGAATATACCTACTGTGCATTGATGCAAGAGCTTGAAGTGCCAGTAAGTCCAAGTTCGCAACAGGTTGAACCGTTGCAATACTTCAAACCTGCGGCATCTGATTCATTCAATTCATTTGCAGGTCTATTGACATCGCCCTTCCAATATGGACTGGTACCGATCGTGGCCATCTTTGAGATAGACTGGGCCGCATACAACCTTGATCACCCAGTTCGGTAATGCAGGAACGTAACAAAGTGTTGCCAAGGGTTCCTGACCAGCACAAAGTTGGGCGCCCTCTAATCCCCAACGGTTTAGGCGTTTTTTACGTCCTATTCACAACCGTTTATCTTTTTTTGGTTTATTTTTTGCAACAAAGCTCCAACCCTGAGCCCGTTTCAGCCGCTTTTACATTAGCGGCTTGTGTGCTCTTTGGCGGTTTTATGGGTATGATGGATGACTGGATAGATTTGAAATGGCGCTACAAAGCATTTATGCCCATCATCGCTGCCCTGCCTTTGATTTATTATGCTCAAGCAATCGGTGCCAGAACAAGCATAGCTCTGCCCTTTTTAGGCTTGGTGGACTTCGGCAGTGCATACTTCTACATTATAATCCCCCTAATCGTCATGATCGTGACTAATGTTGTAAATCAACTTGGAGGATTAAATGGACTTGAATCCATCTGCCCCGCCATAGTCATAGCTGGTCTGATGGCTTTCTCGCCAAACTATCTGCTTATGGTTGGTCCCCTTCTGTTCTGGCTGGTTTTAGCCGCAATTAACTTTTCCGGAAAAATCTTTGTAGGAAATACAGGCTCATTTGCAATAGGCATGACCGTCGCCTCATTTGCCGTCATATCCGACTTAAAAGTCAACCTGTTTGTTTCCATTCTCCCCTTCATCTTTAACTCTGCTCTTATCCTGCTCTCTGCCTTTTTTGTAGGCAAAAAAGCGGCAGTAACATTCGACGGCAAAAAACTCTGCTCTGAGAGCCGAAAAAGCCTTGTAACCATCATAACATACCGCCGTCCTCTCACCGAACGCCAAGTAGTCTTAATCATCTCATTAATCGTTGGGTTGTTTACTTTGCTTGGAGCATTAACCCATATATTCTAACTCGGCTGATTTACCTGACTTCTCTGTTGTATTATATCAAGAAAACTAAAATTAGCGGCACCTTTTAGATTTATTACCGGCTTACTTTTGGTTGCCGCATATCTATTTGTTGTGGATTTATTCCACTGGTATAGGCACAACTGGAAGTTGCTTAACTATGGCTTTGTTTTATAGTGTGTCTAGGGCGTGTTCGATTATGAACATTTCTGGTCCGGTAGTCATGGAGCCTGCTACGGAGGCGTTGCTGTTGGCTAGTAGGCCTGTGCCGACATAGGGGATACCGCAGTTAACTGTACCTACATCAACGGGAACTTTGAAGATATTTTCGAGAGTTTTCTTTTCTTCCTCTTTTAGGAGTGGATGAGCCAAAACACCTTTGTTGGTTGCCACTGCAAGTGAGCCGACATAGGGTAGAGCGGCGATTTCACAGGGTACGACTTCTACGCCTAGTGTGTCTGCGATTTGGTTGATTTCTTTGGGTTTGAAGCGGGGGTCTACGATTGCACCTTTGTCGTTGGCAAGTATCAGGTTGCCGTATGCGGTTTTTTTGCTTTCCATGATGGTTATGTTGCCTGTGAAGACTTTTTTTATGCGTTCTAGTTCTTCGCCACGGATGGAATTGGCTACCAACATACCGTTGCTATTGGCTGATACTAA
Organism: Candidatus Bathycorpusculum hydrogenotrophicum; assembly: GCA_009783705.1. Taxonomy (GTDB): domain Archaea; phylum Thermoproteota; class Bathyarchaeia; order Bathyarchaeales; family Bathycorpusculaceae; genus Bathycorpusculum; species Bathycorpusculum hydrogenotrophicum. The sequence continues at coordinate 15,251 of WRCX01000004.1, forward strand.
GGCGCCGGCGAGAACAGAACCGCTGATAGTAGTGTAGATGAGTTGGGCTTTGAGCCAATCTGCGTATTCCTGAGCTTTCTCTTGGGTAACCATTACTGGAATAATTACTATGTTCTCTGTTGCTAAGGCGTATACGCCGATGCTTGCGCTTCCCACGATACTGGATAGGTAAACAGTCAAAAATCTTCACTGTCCTGTACTTGAACAATACTGTTCTAGACTCCCCCATTTAAAGTTCACGGAAGCGCTTCGACTTCATTTATTTCCAATCCGTTACTGACAAGCCCTATTTGGTAAATTTGTCTTCTTTTTTGTTTTGCTTGACAATCTTTGTTTTCTGGTGCTATATTATTTTTTGAGAGTGTTGCAAAAAGGATTATAAGACGGTTTAGCCGTTTGTATGTAGAATAGTTATGAGATGCCCAAAGTGTGGAAAAGAGCATTGTGTAAAAGCAGGCTTTAACCACAACAGACAACGCTTCAAATGTAAAGACTGCAAATACCAATTCACTCAAACAGACGGCAAAAACACCACAAAACGAGCTTTTGCCCTGTATCTTTACGTGATTGGGCTATCAATGAATGCTATTGGTCGAATGTTTAAAGTAGAGTCTTCCACAATTTTATATTGGGTAAGAAATTTTGCACTTAAAACCTATGAAAAACCCGCCCCTCAGGGTGAGGTTGTTATTGAGCTTGATGAGATGTGGCACTTTTTACATTCAAAAAAAACAAGGTCTGGGTGTGGAAGGCGTACTGTAGAACTACCGGTGAGCTTGTTGATTGGGAATGCGGAAACCGAAGCGCTCAAACTCTAAAAGAGATGTTTGACCGTCTTGAATTGTTGAAGGTTGAGGTTTTCTTTGCTGATAACTGGGAGGCTTATGCGGAGTTGATTCCGCCAGAGTTACTTACTCAAACTAAGGCGCAGACGCATGGGGTGGAGCGTAATAATTTTTGTCAGTGTCATTGGTGTGGGCGGTTTCGTCGGAAGACTTGTATTGTTTCAAGGAGTTTGTGTATGATTGATTTAACTGTGTCGTTGTTTGCTCGTTTTCATGTCAATGGCTCACGAGAGGAAATCTGGAACCTTGTTCTTAATCCTTTTTAAAACACTCTCTATTTTTTTATGTCAAGTCCGGGTCTTCAAATATTTGGGTGGTTTTTTGGTTGATGTTTTGTGTTCTGGACGTTGTTGGTTGTTAGAGTGTTGCTTAACTTTTGAGTTGTTGTTGGTTGAGTGTAGTTTGTTGATTTTAATTCAACATTTTTTCAGCTACGCTTAGTTTGTTTGTTTGATTAAAAATAGTTTTAAAATAAAAGAAGAAGTGTTTATTGGTTTTCTGCCAAGTAAACGGTTACGTAACCGTCTTTGTCTTTGGTTACACGCGTTTTGATTCTGCGTGGAGGTTTCTCGATTCCTCGGCCCCAAACTTTTTCATTAACTTCTGGGGCGATGATAACCTGTGGTAATTCTTCACCTTCGTCTTCTTCAGTGACTTTGGTTTGAAGTTTCATATGTCTAGCTGCAAAGAGTTTGATGATCTGCATAGCGCGTGGTGCGCGCTTTTTAGGTGGACGAACAAGGGCTCTTTGGAGTGGAATGGTGTAAAATCTTTCTTCAACGATGTCGTCATCTTTCTTTTTGCGTTGGGCTTTGGCTTCTTCTTTAGCTTGGGTTTTTTGTGATGCCGCTTCTTCTTTAGCTACTGCTTGTTCTGGTTCGGCTGTTTCCTCTATTGTGCCTTCTGGTAATTCTGCTAACTCTTCCAGTTCTTCTTGTAGTACTTGTTCTTGTTCAGTTTCTTTTGTCATGGCTATTTTCTCCTTACGGCTTTATTTTGCTAGTCCGCCAGTTGCGCCTAGATTTGGGATTCATTCTGACTTTACCGTCAGTTCTTGCTATGACCCATGTTGGTACGGACTGCGACTCTCTGCCGGCTTTAGCTAAGCGGAGTTTTTTCGCGGTTGGTTTTACTCTTGCCATTTTCTATATCCTTCTGATGGTTGTCTCTCGCTTCCGTGATTGAAGCTGTAGTAGGATCGATTTGAGCTGTACATCTGAGAGTGGAATCGGCAATCTGCCGGTTTGAGCCATCTCGATGAGCTGCAACTCGATTTGTTCAGCAAAGTCTCGTTTAACCATTTTCAGGTTATTTAGCCTTTGCCGTGCTTCAGGCGACAAAATCTTTGCTAAGAGCGCCTGTTTTTGTTGTTCAATTTGTTGTTCGGCTTGAGCTTGTCTCTGGTCATCGCTTACTCGATTCTGCATCGAGTGAAGCTTTCTTTTACGAATTTGCTCAAGCTCGTCATCTGACATGGTTTCCTATTCGCCTTGATACTTCTTGAGCTCAGGTGTAGTCTTGAAGAGTTCTTTTGCAAGATCCCCTGCAACTTCCTGTGCTAGCTTGCGTCCTTTGGGTGTCATGATTCTACCCTTTGGACGAGTAACTTGGATTAAACCGGCTGTTTCAAGTTGTTTGAGAGCTTTACGTATGTTGCTCCCTCCGGCTTTTGTAGCCCGATTCGGCTTACTGCCCCGGTTTTTTCTTCCGCCATAATCTGAGCGGAGGTTCTCCAGACCGATTGGACCGTGAACGTAAACTTTACGCATTATAGATGCGCTTCTTGTATACCACCATGCTGGATTCTGTGGTTGTTTCTCAACATGAGAGCCGGTCTTAGCGAAGGGTGCCCATGGCAAAGGTTGCACTTCATCAACATTTTCCATAAGATACTTTGCTAAACGATCGATGAACATTGAAGATGGAACGTCATGAGGAGTCATCAAAGGTACTCTATCCTGTAGTTTTTCCTTGCACTAAAACAATGACGCCTAATATAAATGTATTCAGGCAACTCATCACACACAAGACCAAGCCTGCCCACCTGCTCTCTGACCAAACTTTACCACACATAATACATATGTGCCTAAACAGGCCACTAAAAAACAATCCCACAAATTATTAATTGATTTCCCCGCAACTAACAGATATTTCAGTGAAAATACCAGTGTTTTTCTCCTGATCATTCCTCCTTTAACTAATACAGGTGTATTTTTAACCTCTGATGCGTCGGTTTCTACAATAAATGGTGACAAAATAAGTAGCCAGGTATTGCTTGATTTTTTTGTTTGCGCCCTTATAGATTTTTATAGATGAGACTAAACCTTACTGATGTAGAAAAATTACCAAGTGGAGAAACATCGTTGAAAGATGATAAACGTCGTGGGATGCTTGAAAAGGTTCTAAAAGACCATGACTATCAGGAAAGCGCTCTTTTAGAGATTTTGCATGGAGCACAGGAAATCTATGGATTTCTTGACAAAGAATTGCTCACCGAAATCGCTGGGGTACTAAACATTCCACACAGTCAAGTATATGGCGTCGCCACCTTCTACAGCTTCTTTAAACTCCGCAAACCCGGCGAACATGTCGTCACCGCTTGCCTTGGCACCGCATGCTACGTTAAAGGTGTCGAGCCTATCATAGCGGCAATAGAAAAAGAATTCAACCTCAAACGAGGCGGCTCAACTGAGGATGGCAAACTCTCCATACTCCAAACACGATGCATAGGCGCATGCGCCATGGCACCAATCCTCTCAGTGGATGATGTAGTCATAGGAAAAGCCACCAAAGAAGTCGTCATCGCACACATCAAGAAGGTCTTGGGGGAAACTAACTCTGAAACTGTCTGATCTACACAAAATTCTCGAGCAGGAACTTGAATTCGAACGTGCCTACAACTTTCGCATAAACGTCTGTTGCTCTAGTAGCTGTACCTCACTCAACGCCCCCAAACTAATAAAAGCCTTCCAAGACGTTGTCAAAGAACTGGGCGTAGAAAAACAATGCAAAGTCGCCCGCACAGGTTGCATAGGCGCATGCTCCGCCGGACCAACCGTTCTTATCGAACCCGGCGCTTATCTCTACCAAAACATAACCCCCGACAAAGTCCACAACATAGTTCGGGATCACATCGTTTTGGGCACTCCAGTCAAAGAACTCCTCTATGAAAGCGGCGGATTCTTTAAAAAACAACACCGCCTTGTCCTGCGAAACGCAGGTAAAATAGATCCCAACCGCATCCAAGACTACATAGCCATGGGCGGCTACACCGCACTAGCCAAATGCCTCTCAGACATGACCCCCCAGGGTATCATAACCGAAATCCTATCCAGCGGACTGCGCGGAAGAGGCGGCGCGGGTTTCCCCACAGGCCAAAAATGGCGCCTAGTCGTCCAAGCTAACAACACCCCAAAATACATCGTTGCCAACCTTGACGAAGGCGACCCCGGCGTCTACGCTAACCGATCCATCGCCGAAGCCGATCCCCATGCCATAATCGAGGGCATGCTCATCGCCGCATACGTCACCGGCGCAGAAAAAGGCTACATCTACATCCGAAAAGAATACCCCCTGGCCATTCAAACCCTCCAAAAAGCCATCGAACAAGCCAAAGCTATGTCCTTGCTAGGCGATAACATCTTGGAAACTTCTCTAAAGTTTGATTTAACTCTACGCTTTGGAGCAGGCGCATTTGTGGCAGGCGAAGAAACCGCAATTTTAGCCTCAGTTGAAGGCCGCCGAGCAATGCCCCGCCCCCGTCCACCCTACCCCGCCAACTCGGGTCTCTGGCAAAAACCCACCCTTATACAAAACGTGGAAACCCTCGCAAACATCCCCCTAATTATCCAAAACAGTGCTGCATGGTTCTCCAAAACCGGCACCCCCGCATGCACAGGCACCAAATGCTTCTCCCTAACCGGCAAAGTAAAAAACCCCGGCCTAATCGAAGTCCCCATGGGCATCACACTGCGTGAAGTAGTGTTTGACATCGGCGGCGGAATCCCTGATGGTAAAAAATTCAAAGCTGCCCTAATCGGTGGACCCTCAGGAGGTTGTCTGCCTGAACAACTTCTCGAAGTACCCATAGACTACGACTCTCTAACCAAAGTCGGAGCGATCATGGGCTCAGGCGGCATTGTAGTGCTAGACGAAGACAGTTGCATGGTAGACACCGCACGATACTTTACAGAATTCTGCGTCGACGAATCATGCGGTCGATGCACCCCCTGCCGCGCAGGCCTACCCCGTATGCTAGAAATTTTCCAAAAAATCACCCACGGCCAGGGTGAATACAGCGATCTTGAGGTCTTAGAAAAATCCTGCCGCTTCATACGCGAAGCCAGTCTCTGCGGTCTAGGACAAACCGCACCAAACCCCGTACTTACCACTCTACGCTACTTCAAAAACGAATACCTGCGCCACATAGAAAACAAAGAATGCGAAGCGGGCGTATGCTTTAAAAACCGAGACGAGGACGAAACCAAATGAACCTCCACACTCTAAAACTCAAAATCGACGGTATAGACGTTGAATGCACCGAAGGCTCAACCATACTAACTGCCGCAAAAGCCATCGGCATAAACATCCCCACCCTTTGCTATCTAGACGGTTTAACACCCTACGGTGGTTGCCGACTATGTATAGTTGAGGTTAGCGGCACAAGCAAACTCTTCCCCGCATGTGCCACCCCTGTTGCATCAGGCATGGAAGTTACCACGCAGTCCCCCAAACTCTATGAATACCGAAAAATGGTATTAGAAACCTTGCTGGCCGAACGAACTCACATTTGTGCAGTTTGTGTTGCCAATGATCACTGTGAACTCCAAGCTCTAGCCAATCAACACGGCATAGATCATGTTTCCTATGAACGAAACTGGAGTACCAACAAAATCGACTCTACCCACGACTCTTTGGTAATCGACCCTAACCGTTGCATTCTCTGCACTCGATGCATTCGAGTCTGCGATGAACTCGAAGGCGTCCACACTCTTGACCTCAAATTCCGCGGCAAAAACGCCGATGTCATAATGGACCAAGACGAACCCTGGGTCAAAGCCTGTAGCTGTACATCCTGCCGCAAATGTGCCAAAGTCTGCCCCGTTGGAGCTATATACGTTGAAGGCGAAAACATTGAAACCACCAAAATTCCCGATGTCGCCGCCTTTATAGTCGAGCGGAGGAAACGCCTCAAATGAATCCAAACCAAAAAATACGCGTCGCAACAGTCTGGCTCAGCGGTTGCAGCGGATGCCACATGAGCTTTCTAGATCAAGACGAACGACTGATAGACTTGGCAAAAAAAATCACTCTGGTATACAGCCCCTTTGCTGATGTAAAAGAGTTCCCAAAAGATGTCGCAATCACCCTAATCGAGGGCGCTGTGGCAAACGAAGAACAAAAAGAACTGCTAAAAACCATCCGATCCCGAACAGCAATTCTAGTTTCTCTAGGCGACTGCGCAGTTACAGGCAACGTCGTTGCACTGCGCAATGGCTTGCCACACACCGACCAAGCAGTCCTAGAACGCGCCTACAAAGACCCAGCAGTTCTTAACGCTCAAATTCCTGACCAAGTACCCAAACTGCTCACCCATGCCCGACCCCTACACGAAATCATTAAAGTCGATCACTACATCCCCGGTTGCCCACCAAACGCCGATCTGATTAACTATATACTAACCGAATTACTGGCTGGGCGAACACCCACCATGGAGGGACATTCCAAGTATGGCTGATAAAAAAATCTTAATTTCACCCGTTACACGGATTGAAGGACACGCACAAATTACCATCCATCTAAACGATGATGACACAGTCAAAGAAGCAAACTTTAAAGTCACTGATTTCCGAGGCTTTGAAAAATTCACAGAAAACCGCCCATTCTATGAAATGCCCTCAATTACCAGCCGCGCCTGCGGCATATGCCCCGTGAGCCACCTCTTAGCCAGCGCTAAAGCCTGCGACCAAATCGTTGGCGTTAACCCTCCAAAAACAGCTATAAAACTCAGGCGCCTCATGCACATGGGCCAACTAATCCAGTCTCATGCATTAAATTTCTTCCACCTCTCCTCACCTGATTTTTTGATGGGATTTGACTCAAACCCTTTGCAACGTAACATTTTCGGATTAATAGACAAAGAACCCGAATTAGCCATGCGCGGCATTCGACTGCGCAAATTCGGACAAGACATCATCGAGAAGATAGCAGGCAAAAAAATCCATTCCAGCGAATGGGTTCAACCCGGAGGTGCCAAATGGCCTCTAACACAAGAACGCGCCGACTACCTCCGTGCCAATCTCCCCGAAGCTCTTGATGCCGCACAAAAAACGCTGGATATGTACAAACAAATGCTCGATGGCCTCCAAGAAGAAGTAGCAAACTTTGGTAGTTTCCCAACCTACTACATGGGCCTAGTAACCCCCGACGACGGCTTAGAGCACTATGACGGCAAACTCCGAATCATAGACCCAACCGGAGCTACAGTCGTCGAATGTGTAGACCCCGCAAAATACCAAGACTTCATAGGTGAAGCCGTGGAGCCATGGTCTTATATGAAATTCCCCTACTTCAAAAACGTCGGCTATCCCAGCGGTGCTTATCGTGTCGGCCCCCTAGCGCGTCTAAATGTTGCCTCTCACTGTGGCACACCCCTAGCCGATGAGGCACTCAAAGACTTCAAAAAACTAGGCAAAAACGGTCCTGTTCAGAGCACATTCCACTACCACTACGCTCGTCTTATCGAGGTGTTGTTCTGTATCGAAACCTCTAAGCGTCTCTTATCTGATCCCGATATCCAATCTGAGAACATTCGCTCAAAAGCCTTTGTAAACAACCCTGAAGGCATAGGCGTCACAGAAGCTCCCCGCGGTACCCTAATTCACCACTACAAAGTCGATCCTCAGGGCATGATAACTTGGAACAACATGGTTATCGCCACTGAGCACAACAACATCGCCTACAACATGGCTATAACCCAGGTCGCAAAAAAATACGTCAAAGCACGCGAACTACAAGAAGGCATGCTCAACCGCGTAGAAGCCGTCATCCGAGCATTTGACCCCTGTTTGAGCTGTGCCACACACGCCCTTGGAAGTGTGCCTCTGGATATACAACTCGTTGCATCCAATGGAACACTTCTAGACCGCAAAATAAGACAACACTAACTCTGCATCAACACCAACCCCCTCTTTCACCAAGCAAGACTCGCCTAACCTGCCGGTTGCACACAAACGCTACTCTTTTGATGAAACAAGCACTGTCTCTATTTTCTAAAACTTAACTTTCTATAACCCTTTTTGGTTAAGCGCTGACTTGACATGTTGTTTAAATTCTTTGTACCCTTGTAGTATTATTGTTTTTAATTAAATATGAGCCGTAGCTTTAGCCTCTAGATACCCAGCGATTTATCCCTGTAGTTCAAGCAAGTGCTCATTCTATTTTAAAAGATGGTTGATTTAGTTGAACAAGAGTTTAGTAGCATTTTGTCTATTGGTCCTTCTGAGTGTTCTTTTAGTGGTTCCCCTAAAACCCGCAGGGGCTACAACGGTGTTTTCAGATAATTTTTCCTCTGGAAATTTTGAGCGCTGGTCTCAATCATTTGTTGTTTCTGGCGCAAGTCAAAGTGTTAGCGGCGGCATCGCCCGATTTATCGTTCCCACTCCAACTGCTGGGAGCAATTCATGTTCATACCTTGTAAGAGACGGTTTCACCTCAACAGTAAACAGCACCATCATAGCCTCCCAAGATATTTTGGTAGCAAACGTTCCCAATGGGTCTCCACAGGGTAACGGTGCCATATTTTTTCTCTATGTATGTGACTCAACCGATTTAGGCGGTAATGCCGGAAACATTGGCATTGGTATAGATGGTTCAACGCTATGGTCCATGTGGATAGGCGGAAGTCTCATCTACACATATGTTTTTCAAACAACCGGTTCATCCCCAACAAGCAATACATGGTACCATATTGTTCTAACTATTAACAATCAAGCCCAAACGGCCACTTTAGCAGTTAATGGTATAGTTGTGATTAATGTTTCTCAGCAAGAATTCACCGATAAACCCCATCCCATAAGTCTTATGTCTGGAATGGGTGAAGACTGGTGGAGCGATGGCTCGGGACAACAAGAAATCAATATTGATAATGTTCAACTCGACATCTCAGACGCATCCACATCCCTTGGTATTCCAAATAATATCTATCCACTTTCACCCTCTCCAAACAACCCTTTTGATACCCCAAATATCATGGTCACACCCTCCATTTCGCCACCCTTTCTGTATCCTACTCAAAAATTGATGCCCGTGGATGTTGACGTGTTCATTGGGTTAACACTTATGGGCGTCACTATCTTGACTGTTTTAGTCGGTGTTCTAATCGCTGTGTTTAGACACAAACATAGTGCTAAGTAAGAGCAAGTAGTAAACACAAATAATCTTGCTTAACATCTGCCAGGAAAAAACTTGATGAAAGTGGATTCTGCTCTTTTTTTTACTTCTTTTAAAAGAGTGTGGTGTTTTATCGGTATCATTGGGTCTAAGAAAATTAAGGCTGTTTTTTTATTGATGGAAGGTTGTGGTTGTTATAGCTTTTAGCTGTTAACTGTTTTGGTGAGGTCGTTGTTGTTATCGTGTTTTATCTTGTTAGGTGGAAATATGTGGGTGTATGTTTTTGGCTTATGTTTTTGATGTGTACCTACAATCCTGTATTCATTAAGCGCCATCTACGATTCATTTGTGAGTCATCAGTAGGCTTAATAATGCTGATATATCTTGTAAAAATGTATTAATTCACAATACATTATAAAGTGAACTGTTATGCGCCTCCTCATAAAAAAAGTCAACATACAACCTAACAAAAAACCAAAAACAAAACAAATTATAACACACTACCTACTACCCACACTACTCATCCTGACACTAATAATAACAACAGCCCTCATCATACAAACCAACAACAACGTAAACGCCCTCACAAGAACCGACCAATACGATACAACATATTATGTATCCGCAAATGGAAACGACACCACAAATGACGGCTTATCTACAGACACTCCTTTTGCAACACTAGCAAAAACAGCAGAGATAATCAATGGCAAGGAAATAGACGGAAATTATCTTGTCATTGTTATGACTGATCTAACCTCAACCGCATGTGCCCGCTACTATGATCACAGCGTCACTATCACAAGCATCAGTGACACACCCCTTACCGTCACCCGCGGCACCAACTTTACTGTTATAGCAGATAACGCACGCAGCTGGTACAACCCACCCATGCTAGAAATCCAAAGCACAAACCTAACCACAACCGCCCCTAAAATCACCTTAACCCTCAAAAACATCATCTTTGACGACGCATATCTTCACGAAGGTACAACATTTAGCTACGCACCAACCCCACATGGTAATGAATCAAGCACAGCCTATGTCCAAGACGCCATAGTCTCCTCCTATGCCCTCTCTGCAACCATCATATTAGACACAGGCGCCGAACTACACAACTTCGGAGGCATGACCGCAATACGTGCCGGCTACCAAGCCACTGTAGTACTTAACAGCGACAGCCTAATCACCGATATTCGACCCAACGCAAACACAAACAACCGCGAAGTCAACACAGCCACAAACAACTGGGCCGCCAATGGTGAGGCCGCCATAAGCATTGCAGATTCTTATCTCTACATGCACTCAGGCTCAAAAATTACAAACATTGCAAACACACACGCCATAAAATTCACCGGAACCATCGCATGTTTCATGGACGGCGAAATCTCCAACATGATAGGCAATAAAGGCATGGACACCGATCCCAACGGCAACGGAAGAGGAGTCAAAAGTGCAATATATTTTGACCGGAGCGCAACTGTCGACCATACCAATACAGCTGCACATATTTCTGGTTCAGCTATTATCGGTCCAAACGCAACCATACACAGCAACGCCATAAAATGCGGTGCCATATGTGTTTCTCGCAACCCAAACACTTCAGTAAAAATACATGGCAAAATCAACAACAACACAGGTGGAACAGGTTCACTAGGCTTAGGAGCAAATGGCGGGGGTCTCTACATCGTCAGCGGCGGTACAATATATCTAGAAGACGGTTGCGAAATTACCGGCAACAGCATTAGAGGTGGCGCCTACGGCGGTGCAGCCAGTGTTCAGCAGAGCGGCTCAAAATTGGTTATGAATGGCGGCACCATTTCTGGAAACAGCGGGTCAGTAGCCAACCCCGGTATAACCGTAAATAAGGGCGATGCAAGTTTTGAGATGAATGGTGGCATCATTGAAAATGGTGATCAAGCGCTACATCTCTATGAAAGCGGCTCAGATGGTACCGTGGGCAAGCTTACACTAAACGCAGGCACAGTCTCGGGTGTAACAGTGGACCCCAACATTCTCTTTGGGTATCATATCCAACGTTATCTTTTCATAAACCAAGACAATGTCACCATTGAAACGGGATACGCACGTGTTGCTGGCCGAAACGTATACCCCATAAGCGCGGATTTTAAAATCGGCAATCCAAACACAGCAACCTACACAAATATCCAATCAAACCTGCCCAAAGACTGGACCATGCCCACTAACAACGGTAATGTTATTGGGTTCTGGTTACAAAAAAACGGCAGTGCAAAATACTCCATACCAAAACCAACAACAGGCACGGGTGGGATTAACTATAACGCGTCTCTTAACAGCTATTTTGTTGCCATACAAGCAACAACAGCTGACGGCATAGCAGATACCAACATTCCACTCAAACTCTACCCGACATCAATTATCCGCGTAGGCAATGCCGATCACATTGTTGTATCTGTTCCTCTTGATGCATACCCAAACGGTGCTACTGTGGCCCTTGTTCAACCCACAACTGTATACGGTGAAATCATCATCACCGGACCCCCAACATTATACTATGACCTAACCGCTAACGACTACACCATCAACTACACCACTTCATACAATATGCCGCAAGGACTACACGCCGCACTAATAGCCGATGGACACAACAACGAAAACACACAATTTCAACTTATCCTCTATCCTGATTCCCGTACAACTCCTGATCTCTCAAACTTGGTTCTAACAAGCGATATCTTTGAGATCAAAGACATACCTGTTTGGAACACAGCTACCCACGAAGTTGTTTTGACCCTTAAACTAAAAGATGACTGGAACACCACGACAGACCTGGAGTTAAATTTCGAATTTAACTGCAATATGGTTGCTACAGAGTTTGAAGAAGGTGAATTTCTAAGACTTACAGGTGACCTTATAATTAACGGAAAGGGGCAAACCTATGAAGTACCTAGCAATGAAGCAAAAACTGAAATGAAGATACAAAAGGGCAATCTTGATATAAAAAAAATTCTTTCAGGCAATAGAGCAGAGGACACAAAAACTTTCCACTTCACCATAACCTTTAGTGACGGCGGCACATATGATGGCATTGTAAACGGAACCACCATTCCATTAAAGGGTGGTGAGAACAAACTCATCGAAGGTATAATTCAAGGAATAAACTATACCGTTATTGAACAGGAGGCAAATCAGGACGGTTATACAACAACCTCAAGAGGTGCAAGCGGCACCATATCGGAAAACCTCTCTGAAGCCATCTTTATCAATTCCCGCGGTTTACCTGAGTATGTTGTGACCATTAATGACAGCTTTGCCGGCGAGTTATCTGGTGCAGGTAAGTATATTGAAAGCACCAATGTTACCATTCGTGCAGGCAATTGCAAGGGTTATGACTTCTCTGGCTGGACAGTTGACGATGTAACGGTTGGGCTTGAGAACAACACAAGTGCTACTACCTCTTTTATTATGCCTGCAAATAATGTTACACTCACAGCAAACTGGACGCCCATTGCATACAATATCGTCTATGTACTGTCTAGTGGAACTAATGCACCAAGTAATCCTTCTATGTACACTGCGCTTGATCTCCCCCTTAGCATAGCGGCACCCTCTAGAACAAACTTCCTCTTTGTAGGCTGGATCGCAATTTATTCTGATGGAACTCCCGCTTTAACAACTTCAACCGTTAGCTACAGTATCCCCCAAAACACTACTGGTAGGGTTATCTTATATGCTCAATGGCAACAAACTGGCGGTGTAAGCCGCTATACAGTAACATACAACGGTAATGGCAATACAGGGGGTGTAGTGCCCATAGACACTAACAGTCCCTATATCCGTGGAAGTACAGTAGTAGTATTAAGTCAAGGTAGCTTAATCCGCGAAAACTATACTTTCCTTGGATGGGCAACAAACCCCACCGCAGACATACCAACCTACACAGTTGACTCCGAATTTACCATACAAACTGACACCGTTCTATATGCAGTATGGACTCAAACCAAATACACAGTAACCTACAAACCGGGCGAACATGGCACCTTTGATGAACAAGTCACAACTGATCTTTCCTTTGGTATCCCAACACCTAAATCACCTGAAGTAACAGGTGAAATCGGCTGGATATTTACCGGTTGGAATCCAATACCCAGCGAAACAGTTACAGAAAATGCTATCTACACAGCACAATGGAAACAAGAACCCAACCCAGAGCTGTTTACAGTACAGTTTGTAGATTGGGATGGAAGACTCTTAAAATCTGAGCAAGTTTCCTATGGCGGTAATGCAACTGCACCGGCTAATCCATCACGTGTGGGGTATACATTTACCGGTTGGAGCCCCTCCACCTTTACCAACATCACCTCTGATCTAACAGTTATTGCGCGATACAGCCAAAACGGTGGCGGCAGTAGTGGTGGAGGTGGATCATCAAATAAACCCACACCCAGCCCATCTCCATCTCCCAGTCCCTCGCCTTTACCTAGTTTATCGCCTTCACCCAGTCCATCAGCTCCTCCCATTGGCGGTGGTACAGATGAGAACGAGTTACCCGCTTGGGCTCTGGTAAACTTGATTTTAAGTATAGTGGGTTTGGTATTGGCTATTCTGTTGGTGGTTTGGGTGTTATTATCACGCAAACAAAAACAAACAAAACAACCACAAGAAAAGCAAACACCGGCTAATCAGGATAAGTATGGAGCTAATCAAAGAGAAGCCAAAGAAGAAGTGAGAAAGCAGAAGCGGTATCGAACCTTGTGGTTTGTCTTAGGGGGCATTATGGGTATTGGGGGTTTTATTGTGTTTCTGCTTACAGAGGATACGAGCCGTCCAATGATCTTAGTTGATAAATGGACCATCGTAAACGTCATCATGTTTGCAGTACAACTCATCGCTATAACCTTCACCTTTAAACCCAAAAATAAAAAAAACAAAGAAGACGCTAAACAAGAGGTGCATAGCGCCTCTTCTCCCCGCTAACCTATCCAGCTATTCTTGGATAGACTCTGCATTTTTAACTTTAAAATAACTGTTAAATGTGCCCGCTTGCGGCATGCCTTGTTTGTTGCCTGCTTATATTGTCTGCTTTTAGTTACACAGTTTGCATAGTATACAAAAAATAAACTGTTACTTCCAGATTAGGTTGTTACTCTTTACACTGTTTGAGGTTACGGAGTTGCTCAAATGTCTGATTTAGTATTGCATGATCCGCTATGGTTCTAACGGCGGAAACTGGAAGACAAACTGTAACCTTACCAAGAAAGGGTTGCTTAAACCCAAGCCGTTGTGTCGACTCATCAGTCAAATTAACAAACATGCTCTTTATCTGCCAGGTATCCATGTCTACGTCAGCGCTGTTAATTTCACCAAGTTCAAAATTATCTGCAGTAAATGCCTTTTTCCAAAAAAGCCGAGTTATTTCAACCATAAAAAAGCCTCATTATAAAAATGCCCGATGCGGTTTATATCTGTTAGTTAGAAGCCTTTTAACATCCTGCTTCTATAATGTAGTGGTGGTATTTGTTTTGTCAGATTCTCAACAGCAAAGAAAACTCTCCGCTGAAGAAGAACAAATTATAGTCTACAAAGACACTGAGATGCCTTTTACCGGTAAATACAATACTTTCTGGGGAAAAGGTACCTATATCTGCAAAAGATGCGGGGCCAAACTGTACCGTTCAGAGCACAAATTTGAGGCCGACTGCGGCTGGCCCAGCTTTGATGAAGAAATCCCCGGCGCAGTGAAACGGTTACCTGATCCTGATGGTATACGAGTAGAAATTGAATGTGCCAACTGCGGTGCCCACCTCGGGCATGTCTTCACAGGTGAGCACTTAACCCAGAGGAATACACGACACTGTGTTAATTCATTGTCGATGGAATTCATTCCAGATAAACCAGTATCTTCTGGAGAACAGTAAAATGGCAAGTTGTGGAATGCTTAATACCTTATAGCATGCAATCTACCGGTAGGTGATTATTGTGCCGCAGATGCCATATGGTGGAGATATTTTGGGAGAGTGGAAACAAATCAAGCAAGGCAACGCGTCCCGCTAAACTTTCTGAAACATCCCTCATAAGTCTGAAAATTTGTGAGCGCTGTATTTAACGATCAAAGGATAAAACAATAATCAGTGACTTTTTTTCTGGGTGGTGCCGATGGTTGTTCATCTGGATAACCAAGTATAATGAATGCATGTGGTTCAACATGTTTGGGGATCTTTAGGGTTTCCTGCACAAGTTGCCTACAGAAGGCAGGTGCACAATACCAGCAAGTACCCAAACCGATTGCATGGGCTACCAAAAGCAGATTTTGGATACCTGCACCTAAACTCGCCACCGCCAAATCCCGCTCAATACTCTGCCGCACTTCATCGGAAAATTTCCTAAGACCCTCCACTGTTAAGCATGCCAAAATCAACACCGGGGCACCTGCAAAGCGCTCTACCCGTTCACTGCGCGTTTTAGCATCAACCCCATGATTATCCCTTGCGACATCTATTGCCCAAACATCTGCCATCTGCTCAGCCAAATCCCGCTTAACTTGAGCATCCTCTAAGACAATAAACCGCCACGGCTGACTGTTATGTGCCGAAGGCGCCCAAGCCACCGTCTCCAAAACCGTTTGTACAACCTCTTTGGGAACTGGTTTAGACTGATAGCTACGAATACTTCGTCGTTGCCTAATTACATCATACAAATCGGGCATAACAAAATAAAAAGAAAAGTTGGTTTTATGTTTATGCTTGGTTGGGTTCTAATATGACTTTTAGCGAATTACCCGCCTCAGCCATCAACCGAAAACCTTCCTGAGCTTCAGTGAGCGGCAGTCGATGGGTAATCATGTCCTTAACGTTGAGCTTGCCTGTTGACAAAACGGCCAATGCGTCTTCGATATCATTGGGTGCCGCACCGTAGCTTGTGCGCATGGTGATTTCGTTACGCCAAAACTGATTGATAGGCACCTGTAGTTTCACAGTTGGATCAGGCACAGCAAAGAACAGAATCGAACCCCCATTTTCCACACAATCCATCGAGGCCATAGCCGCTGAGATTGCACCAGTACAAACAATGACTTGATCAGCTAAATGTCCCGTTAACTCTCGCAGTTTCTCTGATAGGTTGGTTTTAGCATCAAGCGCATGGTGCGCACCAAATTTCTTGGCCAACTCTAACCGATAGGGGTTGATATCAGCGACAATTATGTTCTCAACACCATGATATTTGGCGAGCTGAGCGTGGAGAATACCGCTGATGCCGCTGCCAATGATAAGAACCGTATCTTCTTTTTTGAGTCCTGTTAATCTCTGTCCACGCGATACGCAAGCCAACGGCTCAATAAAGGTGCCTTCCTCAAAACTCATCGCATCAGGCAATCTATAGATGCCATGTTCTACATTGATTTTGGGAACTAGCACATACTGAGCAAAACCGCCGGGATAAAAGTTGGTAGTGTGGAGGGTATGACAGGCAGTATGATTACCTCTTTGGCAATGCCGGCACTCAAAACAAGGCACATGATGGGAAACAAAAACCCGTTCGCCATTCCAGTTCTTAACTTTGTCTCCAACTTGATCGATGATACCTGTGACTTCATGGCCCAACACACGCGGTGCCTTGGGAACACGATACCACTCAATAACATCACTACCACAGATACCGCTCGCCATCACTTTGAGCCGAACTTCTTCCTCACCGACTTTAGGTGTTGGAATCTCTTGTACCTGCACATCATGATTGTTATAATAAAAAGCAGCTAACAATAAAATTCACCCAAAAAAGAGGCTGATTAGGTTTTGCCTGCTTTTATTTGATTGTAGAGATCCTCAGCTTCCTGCGCAGTATAACCCTCATGAATTATAGCGCGGATGGCTCTGATAGATGCAACAGGATACTCTGTCTGCCAGATATTGCGACCCAAATTGACCCCTGCCGCACCTTTCTGCATACCATCATAGACAAAATCAAAGACTTCCCGCTGAGTCTCCGTCTTAGGTCCACCCGCAATAACAACAGGTACTGGACAGCCGTTAATGATCTTTTCAAAATTCTCTTGACAGTAGTAGGTTTTAACAACACGAGCACCGATCTCGGCGGCGATTCTAGCGGAGAGCGCTAGATAACGTGCCTCACGCTTTTCCAGTTCTTTACCCACAGCACAAACAGCCATGACCGGAACACCATAGTCCTCACACTCATCAACAAGCTTGGACAAGTTGGTTAAACTCTTGTTCTCATATTTACTGCCAACAAAAACCGACATCGACACAGCTGAGGCATTAAGACGCAAAATTTCCCCAATGGAGGTAACTAACGACTCATCAGCTAGATCTTCCCCAACAACTGAAACCGCACCAGAAACCCGCATAATAATCGGTTTCTCGATAGCTGGATCAACACAATTACGCAACACACCACGAGTAAGCATCAAAGCATCAGCATACTGATAAATCGGTTTAATTGTCTCCGCCGGCTTCTCAAGGCAACGTGTTGGACCTTGGAAGTAACCATGATCAATGGGCAAAAACAAAGCCTTTCCATCTTTCTCAAAGAGCCGACTCAAACGGTTTTTCATACCCCAATCCATAATAAATTTCTCCAAAAAGCAGTTGATCTGAGAATTAAATAACCTTATGCTAAACAAACAGCTATTTGATTTGCCGAAGGCTAACCTACAAGACTCTTTTTGAACGCTATTTGACTTTGAGTAGTTTTATGAATATGTATATGAAATACGGCATAACTATTCTGTTAAACACCCTGAAAAATTAAGTGCTTTTATTGGAAAAGTTATCCAATATGCACTATAGGGTAACTGGTTTTGTTGTTTGGTTTTTTCGCCGTTTGAAATAGATTAGCAGGATGCCAGCGGTTATAGGGAGTAACAAAATGGCAGCTATTAGCCACATATACGGAAAAGGGGCGTTTACATAGTAGATGTTACTGTATCGGTTTGCTACGGGGTAATCTGGATCGTCATAGACTATGTCGAGTTTTAAACCGTACTTGTCTAGCTGGGTGTGTACTTGGTTCCAGATTTGTTGGCAGGTATCGTTTGCTGGCCATAGTCCCCAGATTGTGTCTTGGGGGTTGCGCATGCCCCAGCCAAAGTTTTTGGGTAATACTAGGGCGGCTTCGGCTTTTATGCTGCCATGGGTGACGTCTGGGTTTTGGACCACCTCTGTCCAGAAGCGCTCCAGCGCCTGATAGTGTTCGTCTTCGAGGGTGTTTGGGTTTGTGGGGTCTTCAGAGTAGTTAAAGACAATGATGTATTCTGCGCCTGTTTCGTATGATGTTTTCATTTGTTCAAATATCTCTTGTCCATCAGCAAGAAAGGGTCGCTGTGTGTATTTCCAGGTGATGATGGTGCCCCAGCTTTTGCCTTGCAAATTTGCGGCCCCCCGCACCAACCCAATCTCCTGTTCGATAGTGTTGTTCCAGCCTAACTCGGCAAGTACCATATCATATCCTCCGCGGAAATCCCACCAATGTAGTGCATAATCCGCGGTAAACAGAGGTACTGAGACGTTTTCTAAGAATTGCATACGTCTTGCGTATTCAGCTTCAAATGCTTGAGCGGTTCCATCGCAGGTGTTGAAGGGATTTCTATCTAGAACCACACTTCGGGGTTCCACTTCAGTGATTCGTGCACTGCCATTTGTCATTGTGTAGAACGTGTACTCTTGGTTGTCCCACTCTCCAATTTTATCCAAAACGGTGATATCATCATTAGGATAATACATGACCTCCGACTCTATTCGGTATCGGTAATCGTACTCAAATCGAACAGTTGTTCCATTTGGGTATTCAATATATAGTTCTTCTGGACAAGGAATATTTTGTATAATCTCATATGAATGGTCTGGATGAGAAATGTGGAGTGTACCATTTTTTGTTTTGTCTGGTGCGATTGTAGTTACTTTTATGGTGCTGTTGGGGTAATAATAACTCTGACGGCTATCTTTGATCCATTCACCTATGCTGATAGAGCCATCGGCTTCTTTTGCTACGCTTCTATTTGGCTCTGTAAACCATACTCGATCATCGAGCATTTTTCCGCCCGGTTCATCATAAAAATATATTCCTATGAAATGGTTGTCCCATCGTTGTGGTATCCTATCAAGCCATTCCTGTGTAACAGCATTGCCCGCGTTGGTACCAATGTATACTGAGAAGTTAAGTCCAGCGGCGATTGTATAGTCACCGATTTCTTCTACCTCTGTGAAGTTTAGTTCTCCTGAAGAGAGTATGAAGAGGTTAGTGTAGGTTTTGACTTTGTCGATTAGCTGTTTTGCGCCATCGACTGTGTCCCCCTCGTAAGTTACACCAACATAGACAGTCTTGTCAGTAGGGGAGACGTTATCTGCCATGATAAGGGTTGCTGAAACAATCCCTATTAAAAACATAGTAATAACAGTCAGTAGTACTGTTCGCTTTATGTAGCAACAACCTTTATACTTTAGCATGCTGGCAGGTAAATAGTTAGGTTCTACTTATTTTTATTCCCAAATTCGGTGTGAGGTTTATTTTTAGAGGGGTCTTAGAATTAAGTAACCTTTTTCTATAAGCCAGTGATGGAATTGCCATGTCGTATATAGACACGATTGGCTGCATTTTTCACGTGTCTGTTCATATGCCGTTGATCCCTCAACCTGTTTGTTTAGTTCTATTTGTACTGGACATTGGACATCTTTACAGAATTCTCGCCGTTTATACTCCACATAGCCTTCAGGAGCCATAGTTATCAACCGCTAATTTCAGCCTAACCTAATAAGCCTACTGCCTAATCTGTGCTTACACAAGCCGCAGGCAGGTTACTAACCCACACAACAATCAACAAAAAACCTTAATTGCGCATTTTTTGCGATAAATTCTATTTATGGGCTGTTCTATCTAGAAAATGCCTTACACTCTTGTGTAGTAATATAGTGATAAGAGTGGGTAGTTTGGATAGAGATAGCGGTAAAATTAAAGTGTGGATTGTAAAGAAGCGGTTGCAGGGGTGGGTTGTTACTGGTATTTGTGTTTTTGTTAGGATAAGTCGGGGTAGCGTGTTGTGATGACTGATTGTGGCTGATGATAAGTAGTTGAATCTCATTTAACAGGTTAGTTATAATCTTTGTTTTTTGTGGCGATTGTTGATTAGTACAGTTGTTTACGAATAGAGTTAAAAACTAAGCCGTATACTTCTTCTATTAGGGACTAAAGTTTGGATAAGAAACACGGGTTACTTTACTGTGCAGGTTTTCTATTGATTGCCTTGATTGTTGGTTGTTTTGTTACGTCAAATTACCAGTACCAAAACTTTAGCTCCAATCAGAACCCAAACTATGGTCCTTTAAACATAGCCAGTTTTAACGCTATAACCCTTAGTCCGTATAATTTGTTGACGTTTCCGTCTTTGGTTTCCCTTCAAACGCCTCTTATAAGCCATGAGGTTCTGGCTAATTCAACTCGGAGCCAAATCTTCAACCACATCAGCCAAAACCCAGGCGTTCAATTTCGCGCAATTGCTTCAGCGCTTTGTTTGCCTGTGGGTTTAGCAGAGTACCATCTTGATATATTGAGCCGTTCAGGATTAGTTTCGTTTATCCGCGACGGACGGTACAAGCGGTTTTTTGTTTCCAAGCGGTTTAGCATAAGCGATATGAAGCTGATTTGTGTGTTGCGGCGCAGAACGCCTAAAAAAATTTTTACTGTGCTCTTATCTAAGCGGCAGCTATCCCATGGTCAATTAGCCGAGGAAGTTTCGGTTACCTCCCAAGCGCTGACTTGGCAGATGAAAACCCTCAAAGACACTCAGCTAATCCTACATGTTAATGACGGTCTGCGAATAGTCTATTCGATCGATCAATCCGCGGCACCGCTACTGGAGAAATATCTCACTGTTGTAGAATAGCCTTTTTTAATATCTATTTTTTATTATCTGCTGATTGATGAGTTATGTCCAAAATTTATCTTCTAGGCGGCGAAAATGTCTATAGCCGAAGCGCAAAGCAGGTTAACCTAGAGGCCTTTGAGGGCGCGGCTCAGCCGCTTAACGTTTTGATATTGCCTTGGGCACGGGCATCTTTTGATCAGCAATACCAAAAACGACAGACCTTAACTGATTATTTTAGAAGCCTAGGCGCTAGGGCTGTGAATTTTGCGGAATATGGCCCAATAGAAGCTACCGCCGAACAGATGACCGAGGCAGGCTTAGTTTATTTGACGGGCGGTCAACCCAGCATTCTTATCAACCGCCTAAAAACCATAGGCGTCGACCAGTTGCTTGAGAATTATGGCGGCGTGATGGTTGGCCGCAGTGCAGGCGCTTTGGCTCTCTGTAAACGGTGCGTAACCACCTGCAGAAGCAACTCCAAAGTCCGAATCGTCAACGGCTTAGGCTTAGTAAACATCACCCTAAAAGCGCACTATACTCCCAAAAAAGACGAGGCCCTAAAGAGCTTTTCTCTAACCGAGGATATTTTTGCTGTTCCTGAAGGATCCGCCTTGGTCTATGAGGCTGGCAAACTCTATGCAATGGGTGAGGCCTACCTTTTTAGCAAAGGTAACCGCCAAATCTTTACTCAAACCTGTTTATAATTCACTGAATAACAACTTTTTTAGGCGGGTATAAACACAGAGTTAATGATTGTTATGCGTAGATTTGCCTTAGTAGCAATCCTTTTAACAGTACTTATAACTGTATCTGCGGTAGGTGTTTTAGGTTCAACTGTTGCAACTAGTTGCGTTTGGGATCGCGAGACCGGCGCACTTGTCTATGCAAAAACATCTTAACAAAACTATACCCTAGAAACCAGTGTAGATCAGACAAACATGTGGCCCTCTGATATCTTCAGTTTTAGCCCCTCCACATTCTATACACTAATCTCCATTGTTGCTGTGTTAATCGCAATTTTGGTCACGCTCTCTGCTATTTGGATAAAGCAGAAAAAGCAAAAGCCGCTGTTACTTGCGCTTCAAATTGTCGGGGCCCTCTTTACGGCAATTTTCCTATTTGCCTATATAGGCGGCATGTTTATGACGCCCTCTACAACTGTTTTACACTCTGAACTTCCCGTTCGCATAGCCTTGTTTGTTTCTGGTGCCGCGTTTCTGACTTTAATTCTGACAAACGCCATTATGGCTCTGCGGGAAAAAACCCTCAAAAGCTCCTTGGCGTTAAAAATTGGTTTACTTGTAGTTGCAGTTGCATACTTTCTCTTTACTCTTCATGCTCTCTTTACTTTGGAGTGGATAGGTGAATGGAATCGTTTTGCTAGCGGGTCTATCTCTACAATAATACTTGTTCAAGATGTCAGTGCTTTTGTGGGCGTAATCGCCCGATTCATAGCTGGTATAATTGCCATAGCAGGTGTTGGGCTCTATTTTCGCAGTGGGTTTCCTTCAACCCAAAGATTCTATAAGATTCTGCGGGGGATCTTGGTGCTTGAGGCGTCCTATTGGTTTGCCCTTATACCCACTGCTGTTACCTTGGGCTACATTGCTGGAGTTTTCTACGGATCATCTACCATAGGCTTATTGGGTGCTCTTGCTTGGACCACTATCCCCTTATTTGTGGAATCTATGGTGTTGCCCTCTGCTTTGATTGTTTTAGCTAAAAAATTGGATTACAAAAAGCCCGCTGTTGACGCTATTAGATGGGCGTGGATTTCTGGTGTGTTGTTGATAGTGGTTTTCTGGTTAACCAACATGGGAACTTGGATGCTTACCGTTGGAACTAATGGGCTTAGCTATCTTGTTGCTTATCCCCAGAATATGTTTAGCTTCATTATAACGGTGGTTGGTCTTATTGGATTAGTTCTCTTTACGGTTTATTTCGCTAAGAAACGTGGTCTTACCTCAAGTTGGCAGACTCTTAATCTGCGGGGCGTGGGTGTTATTATCACCTTGTTAGGCCTTTTTTTCCTTTGGAACTATCTTGGTTGGATATTTTTTGGTGGTGACTATGTTTGGAGTAACTGGTATGCTTGGTTTCTTGGGCATAACTTGGATTTATGGATGTTGACCTTGCCCCTATTTGGTGTACCTTTGATGTTTTATTGTCCAAACAGAGACACTGTGGGGTCTAGGGGCGGTGCATCAGCTGTTAAATCTGGTTAGGTTTGAAACTCTTATATACACCAGTTGATAATTTCTCTTTTGAGTGTCATGGCCGAAGTTTGTTCAACATGCGGATTACCTAAAGACCTGTGCGTTTGCGGCGAAATAGAGAAAGAGCAGCAACGTATACGTATACGTCTTGAAACCCGAAAGTTCGGTAAAGCAACCACGATTATTGATGGAATGGATGATAAAAATCAGAACCTTCAAAGTGTCGCCCAGAAGCTTAAAACTTATTGCGCCTGTGGCGGGACCCATAAAAATGGGCAAATCATGTTGCAAGGTGACCATCGTGATCGTGTCAAAGAGTTTCTGATAAAGATCGGATACCCTCAGGAAAACATCGAGTTACAGTAAGTAACTCGCAAGCCGCTAATTTGGTGCATCTCGGATGAAAAAGGCAGATAGCTTACGTGAGATCTTCAAAAACACAAAACGCAGAAAGCCAACCGCAATTTTTTGCCCCCGATGTTGTAGTCCAAAAATTCAATTAGCCAGTAGTTTAGCTGTTTGGCTGACTCCTAAACAGTACTACTGCGAAAACTGCGGCTACACAGGCATTATAGTTATGGAACTTGAAGAAGCTCCCGAGCTGGATAAAGCTGAAGAAGGTTCTGAGATATATCAAGAAGAAACTGAGATAGACCAAGAAAAAAAGTAGAGTGCGCTTGATAGATAAGCGCTCTTAATCGGGTAATTCGAGGTTTAGCTGTTTTTTGAGTGTCTTGTAGCGGTTTCGCACGGTAACTTCGGTTACTCCGGCGGCTTCTGCTATGTCTTTTTGGGTTTTCTTTTCGTTGTTTTGGAGACATGCGATGTAGAGGGCAGCAGCGGCTAGTCCCATGGGGTCTTTTCCTGCAGCAGCACGTTTACGTCTGGCTTCCCGAAGGATGTTGATTGCTGCACCTTGGGTTTTTCCTGATATGCCGGTTTTTTCAGCGATCTTGGATACATAGGTCAGAGGATCTGCGATGGGCATGTGAACTTCGAGTTCTCGGAGCAACAATCTGTAGCATCGAGCGACATCTTTTTTGTCAACTAGGCTGGCTTCAGCGATTTCGCGCAATGTTCTTGGTGTTCCGCTTCCACGACATGCTGCATACAATGCGGCTGCGGCTATAGCAGCGATGGAGCGTCCTCGGACTAATCCTTTGTCGAGGGCTTTTCGGTAGACAACGGCGGCTTTTTCTTTGATCGGTGGTGGGATGTAGACTTTGTCTGAGAGGCGGTCTAGTTCGGCCATGGCTTGTGCGAGGTTGCGGTCGATGGATGAGTGAACTCGGCTTCGGATCTGCCATTTTCTAAGACGCCACATTTGGAGTCTTGTTGATAGGGGCAGTTTTCTGCCAAACGCATCGCGGTCCACTTGGCTGATGGCTGTGGATAAGCCTTTGTCGTGGACGGAGTAAGAGGTGGGTACACCGACGCGGCTTCTGGACGCTTTTTCTTCTTGGGTGAATGCGCGCCATTCTGGTCCTTTGTCCATCATTTGTTCGTAGAGGACAAGGCCGCAGTCGCCGCAGACGGTTTCTCCTGTGTCGTAATCGTGAACCAGGTTTGCGCCGCCACACTCGGGGCATTTTTCTGCCTGTCGTTGGGTTGTTTTCGGTGCTTCTTTTTTTATGCTCACTTATTCTACCTCACTTGGATATGCGTAGAACCGTCACTATGGCCAATTCGGCTAGAAACAGTACATTCGGCTCGCGCAAACTAAGCTGATGAACTGTTTATATATTTAAGCTTTGTGGTTTATTAAACCTGTTGCACACATTCACTTCGAAATCAGCATAATGCGCCCCATAAAAAATGTAAAAAAATGTAAAAATCTAACAAACAAAAAAACAACCCCCCTTATCTATCCCATAGCTTCTACGATCACAAACCAACCAAACCTCTGCCAAACAAGCCAAACCCCAAACAAATTTCAATATGCTTATTAGGAGAAAAGTCGCCCTTTAACCTCTAACAATAAATAACGCCGTACATAATCAAAACAACGCAGCCCGTTGGTGTAGTGGTCAAGCATTTCGGGCTTTGGACCCGACGACGAGAGTTCGAATCTCTCACGGGCTACCACCAATATACACAAATTTTGAAGCACCTCCGCTCACAAAAAAATGAGCTGTGAGAGCCAGCCCAAAATTTGTTACTGCATTTCTCTTCTTTTGGTTTATTTCCATATCGCTTGACTTGTAGCATAGAGCCTTTCTTGTCGGCTCATCTTGGATAGATTAACTACCCTATCAAACTGCAAATCTAGTGCTTGGGCAATACGGAGTCCGTATTCTTGGTCTGCAAGATAACAGTGTGCGGCATGGCGATATTTGATATTCTCAGTCACAGAGGCAATGTTTGCTGTGGTGTTTTTGATTAGCATAGCTCGTTTGTCCTCGCTCATAAGGCGGTATAGATCACCGGGTTGATAGAAACAATCATCATTTAGGTATGGATCATGATGATCAATAGTGCCCTCGGCTGTAAGAGGCGGCTCAGCATATTCTTTTTGCTCTTCCCACTCTCCATAACTGTTGGGATGATAACTTTTTGTTGCACCATAATTCCCATCAACACGCATTAACCCATCTCTATGATAAGAATGCCTGGGACATTTAGAGGCATTAACAGGAATTGACGTATGGTTCACTCCTAACCGGTAGCGCTGGGCATCACCGTAGGAAAATAACCTGCCCTGCAACAATTTATCCGGAGAGAGCCCAATGCCTGGAACAGTATTAGAGGGATTAAAGGCGGCTTGTTCGACATCTGCAAAATAGTTCTCAGGGTTTCGATTAAGTTCCAATATACCCACCTCAATTAGCGGATATTCTTTGTGACTCCAGACCTTTGTTATATCAAATGGATTATCCCCGTGTTTTTCAGCCTGCTCTTGGGTCATAATTTGGAAATACATTGTCCAATGCGGATAATGCCCCTGTTCTATGGCATAAAACAAATCATGCTGTGCACTTTCTCTGTCTTTTGCAATAATCGCTTCGGCTTCTTGATCAGAGAGATTTTTAATCCCCTGCTGGGTCCTTAAATGGAACTTTACCCACACACGCTCATTTTTAGCATTAAACAAACTATACGTATGACTTCCAAACCCATGCATATGCCTATAACCATCCGGTATGCCCCGATCAGACATCACAATTGTAACCTGATGCAACGCCTCAGGCAGCATCGTCCAGAAATCCCAATTATTTTGAGCCGAACGCATATTGGTTTTAGGATCCCGTTTTACGGCATGATTAAGATCAGGAAAATGAATCGGATCCCGAATAAAAAACACCGGCGTATTATTACCCACCAAATCCCAGTTCCCCTCCTCAGTATAGAACTTGATAGCAAAACCCCGAATATCACGCTCAGCATCCGCCGCACCACGTTCTCCAGCTACAGTAGAGAAACGCACAAAAACCTCAGTATCTTTACCGATTCCAGAAAACACTTTTGCCTTTGTATATTTGGTCACATCACCTGTAACCGTAAACTTGCCAAAAGCACCACTACCCTTAGCATGCATCCGTCTCTCAGGAATAACTTCACGATCAAAATGCGCCAACTTTTCTAAAAACCAAACATCCTGCAAAACCATCGGCCCACGCGGACCAACAGTACCTACATTATTATGATCTGCTACAGGAGCTCCATTCTCTCTAGTAAGCTTTTTCATATTTCCACTCATAACTGCCCATCCTGTCCTTCTACCCACACTATTGTTATTCGTGAACTTAAAGATAGTTTAAAGCTACTCATGACAAAATAGATCAACTATTACCTGATATCTCCGTCTCTTAATTTTAATCGACATACCCTCGCGCAACGGACTAAATATTTTTGGTTAACCTGTTGCTTTTATGGATAAAGGGATATAAGACAAAACCCAAATAATCAAACCTGTAATGCGATGGGCAACCGGATCAAGTATCCAAAACCTACCGCGACACCAACGATCTATGTGCCGCTCCTACACTAACCCCAAACTTAAACAATAATCAACCATATGTATAGGCGGTCACTAACAAGCTAAGACTAACCCCTTAGCTCCTCAAGCCTGCCCATAATTGAATTACACAAAGGATATGAGTGAAAAAGCATGAACATGCAAGATAAAATCAAACAGGTACTAATGGACTACGACCCAAACGAAATCCGCATCGGCGTCTTGGGCAGCCACTCAGCCCTAGAAATCGCCTCAGGCGCAAAACAAGAAGGCTTTGAAACCGTAGTCGTATGCCAAAGCGGACGAGAAAAAACCTACGCCCGCTACTACCGAAACATCTTTGACAAATTCATCTTTCTAGACCAATTCCAAGACATAACCCAACCTCAAACAATAGACGAACTCCAAGAACTAAACACCGTCTTTGTTCCCAACCGCTCCTTTAGCGTATACACAGGCTATGAAGCCATAGAAACAAAATTCACCGTACCCCTAATGGGTAACCGTTACCTCCTAAAAACCGAAGAACGCACCGCCCCTAAAAACCAACTCTGGCTCCTAAAACAAGCCGGCATCCAACTCCCCCAAGCCTTCCAATCACCAAACGACATCGACCGCCCCGTCATCATCAAAGTCGCGGAAAAAAACAGAACTATCGAGCGCGCATTTTTCTATGCCTCAAGCCCACAAGAATACCAACAAGAAGCCGAAAAACGCATCAAAGCCGGCATAATCACTCCTGAAGCACTAAAAGAAGCCGTTATCGAAGAATATGTTCTTGGCGCAAAATTTAACGCCAACTATTTCTACTCCCCCCTAAACGATGATATTGATCTTTTAGGCTTTGACCGCCGCATCCAAACCGATCTTGATGGCATTTTGGATCTGCCGGCAAGAGAACAACTAGAACTAAACATAGCCTCCCAAAACATCGAAATCGGACACCAAGGCGCAACCATGCGCGAGAGTCAACTTGAAAAAATCTTTGAAGCCGCAGAACGCTGGGTCAATATCTGCTACAAAGAATTCCCCCCCGGCATGATCGGTTTATTTGCATTACAAGGTGCAGTTACAAAAGACCTCCAATTCCGCGTATTTGATGTGAGTCCCCGTGTTCCTGGTTGTCCCTGTGTAGAACCTACCTCACCCTACATGAAATACAAATACGGCGTAGAAGTCGGCCCCGGCAAACGTGTAGCCATGGAAATCAAACGTGCAATAAGAAAACACCGCCTCTCAGAAGTGGTAACCTAATGATCGACAGCGTAGCCATAGGGAAAATCATAGAAAAATACGACCCCACAAAACTCGCCATAGGCACCCTTGGCTCTCACAGCTCTTTAAACATCTTTAAAGGCGCCAAAGAAGAAGGCTTCCGAACCGTATGCATTTGCAAAGAAAAAGACGCTATCATCTACCAAAAATATCCCATAGTCGATGAACTAATCACCGTAAAAGACTTCACTGAACTGCTCAACCCCAACCTACAGGAGCGCCTCCGAAAACTAAATGTCATTTTAATTCCACACGGCTCCTTTACCGCCTATCTTAGCACCGAACAACTAACCAACAATTTAGAGGTGCCCCTTATGGGAAACCGTCAACTGCTCCACTGGGAAGCCAACCGCAAACGCCAAGAAGAATGGCTAAAACAAGCCGGCCTACGCTTGCCAGCAACCTTTAACTCACCTGATGACATCGACCGACTCACCATCGCCAAACTCCAAGGCGCCAAAGGCGGCCGAGGATACTTCCTAGCCAACTCCCCAAACGGTTTCTACAAAAAAGCCAACGAAATGCTAAAACGAGGCCTGCTAACCAAAGAAGACCTCGAACACGTACACCTCCAAGAATATGCCCTAGGCGTCAACATCTACCCCAGCTACTTTAGCAGCATCCTAAACAATGACGTAGAACTCCTAGCCATGGACCGCCGCTACGAATCCGCCGTAGATAGCATCGGAAAAATTCCCGCCCAAGAACAACTTGACATCAACATCGCTCCAACCTACACTGTCGTAGGAAACTTTCCCGTAGTCCTCCGAGAATCCCTTCTGCCTGAAGTATTGCAAATGGGTGAAAATGTCCACAAAAAAGCTGCAGAACTAGCACCACCTGGCATCATTGGGCCTTTCTGCCTCGAAACTGTCATCACTGATGATCTTAAAATCTACACTTTTGAAATCAGTGCCCGCATCGTAGCTGGAACAAACGTCGGCATCGGAACCTCACCCTACGCCTATCTACGCTACGGCGAAAACATGTACATGGGCAGACGCATAGCCCTAGAACTCAAAGAAGCAACAAAACAAAAACGCCTCCACGAAATAGTTGCCTAACATACTAATTCAACAACTTTTCTTTTTACTCTCTCTGTCGTCATAAAACTCGTGTTTTTAAAGCCCAAATAACTCGATCACTCGTGTTCCGCTTTGGAATAGGGTTGTTCCGTAAACAGAGCTAATAGTTGCTTTAGGCTAAATGCATCAGGGAAAAGCATGAAAAGGGTATCTAAAATTATTATCTGCTCAATATTGTTGCTAACTGTTCTTTCAGTTGCTATTATAGCAAATGTATCGTTAGCTGAAACTGATGCCGATAATAACTCCTTCTATGTCGGTGTAACCTATGGTGGAGATACCGTCGAGGGCGCAAAACAACTAATCGACAAAGTCAAAGACTCCACTAATCTCTTTATCCTATCCTCTGGAGGACTGATATATAACATTACAGCCGTGGAAGAAATTGGCGACTATGCAATCGTTTCTGGCCTTAATTTTGCAACATCCTTTGGTCCATACTTCTCCATTGTTCCTCACGGATGGGTTGACACTGCGCAACAACGCTGGGGTAGCAGTTTCATAGGGATATATTTCTATGATGAACCCGGTGGAAAAATGCTTGATGACACTGTATGGTTCCCAGATGAAAGCGGCGGGGATCAGTCCGTAACAAAACTAGAGATTGGCGGTATTAGTTTACGTAAACATATGATATCTGCTAGCAATGTATCTGATTATTATTCTAACGGTATCGTAAAAGTAACTTTTAATGACCTATATGAATCAAAGACTGGTCGATTAGATGTTGATTATCCGGACGGATCATCCAAAACTATACTCGATGTCCCCTGGCAAGAAGAAAGCTTCATAGAGTACCCAAATGGAACCAAAACTTGGTTCAGGCCATACTGGTTCAATACTGAAATAACATATTATCCTGATGGGGATATCACTGTTTGGGAACATATCGATGAGGAAAATCACTATGATATGTTCTATACAGCAGTGAATGGCAGCAAACGCATTGCTGAAGTGGAACCGCTGAGTGCAGTTTTAGAGAGGAACCCCATCAAGACCCATAATGTGGCCGCACAAGTATTTGAAAATGAACTCGCAAGACGACTTTCACCCTTAGAAAACAGCACCATACCTCTGTTTACCTCGGATTATGGGCTGTATTGGTGGGATTTCCGCGGAGGATATGATTTAGTTCTTGCCCAAATAGGCTGGAACAACACTCTTGAGCAAGAAATCGCCCTAGTCAGAGGCGCAGCAAACCTCCAAAACAAAAACTGGGGTACCATCATCACCTGGAAATACACCCACACACCGTTTCTCGCTGACGGCCAAGAAATGTTTGAACAAATGAAAACCTCCTACGAAACAGGAGCCAAATACGTCATAGTTTTTAACTACTCCGAAGACCCCCAAAACCCAAACATCCTCCAAGACGAACACTATCAGGCGCTGGAGCGTTTTTGGCTGGAGGTAGTTCAAAACCCAGAGGTAACTCATGGCGGCATAAAAGCCGAAGCCGTTCTAGTACTACCCCCAAACTATGGCTGGGGCATGCGTAACCCAACCGATTGCATCTGGGGTATCTGGGAAACAGACAACAATTCTCCACAAATCTGGAACCAAGTACACACCCAGCTAGACAAGTACGGTTTAAAACTCGACATAGTCTATGACGACTCCGACTACCCCGTAGCTGGCCGATATAACAACATCTACTATGTAAACCCACCCTTCCCCTATGTATGGCTAATAGCCGCCATTTTGTTGCTCCCTATAGTTGTTGGTGTTTTACTGATCTATACATTAGACGGCGAAAAAACCAAACAACAAACCCCATCACCCCTACATTGTAGGCTGAATAACTTTCTTTTTTGATATTTTTATCTATTTAACACTATAGTGTTGGCCAGGTTCCGTTTAAGCGATACTTTGTTTGTTTCTGTTTTCCTATACTTTGTGCAGTGTACAGTGACGCTTTTTAACTAACCCCTAATCGGACCCCTTTCTGTCTCAAAATGCTGTGCCCAAGTCAATATGGTGTTCTGCTTTAGAACAAAAGTGTTCTGTAAAGAGAATTAATAACCCCTTTAGCCCTAAACGTGCTGGGAAAAACATGAAAATCGCAATAAAACTCATCGTATGGCTGATACTAACAATTTTCTTAGTCACTACTATAGCAAACGTTTCGTTAGCTGAAAATCACCCTGATACTGCATCATTTTATGTTGGTGTGACCTATGGTGGAGCTACAGTTGAGGGTGCAAAGCTTCTAATAGATAAAGTCAAAGACTGCACCAACCTCTTTATCCTAGCCTCAGGAAACCTGCAACAAAACACCACAGCAATAGAAGAAATCGGAGACTATGCAATCGCTGCCGGCCTCAACTTTGCTCCATACTTTGGCACCTCTAGTAGCATGACTGCTTATCAAAACTTTGCCAAGACCGCACAACAACGCTGGGGCAACCACTTCACAGGTATGTATTTCTTTGATGAACCGGGCGGAAAAATACTCGATGCCACTGATGCATACTTGACAATCAAAAACAACACCTACCTAGCAAAACGAAACACGGGTAACATCATAATAAGTGAATATAGTATAGATGGTTATGGCAGTAGCTATGTAACTAATTATTGTCCTAACGGTACAGTAAAAGTGACTACCACATTTCCAGATAAATCAAGAAATGGCACACTATACATTAATCATCAAGATAATTCATACGAAATATATCAAATGCACCTTGGCGCGAAAAACCACATATTGAGTATCCCAACGGAACTAAAAGCGATTTCACCCCATATACCATCGAGAGAGAGGTCACGTATTGTTCTAATAAGGATATCACAATTTGGGAGCGGGATTGGGAAAGTCAAGAGTACCTGTTATACACAAAGATAAATGGTAGTGCGCGGATTGCGCAGGTAGAACCTTTGAGTACAGTTTTAAATAGACACCCCCTCGGGAATGATGTGGTAGCTCAGGCCTTTGAAACCTACACCGCAAGCTATTTACAGCCTCTAAAAAACCAATCTGCAACTATCTTTACAGCTGATTATGGATTGTATTGGTGGGATTTTCGAAGCGGCTACGATTTTGTGCTTGCTGAGTTAGGCTGGAACAACACTCTTGAGCAAGAAATCGCCTTAGTCAGAGGAGCTGCAAATTTGCAAGGTAAAAGCTGGGGTACAATCCTTACTTGGAAATACACTCATCCGCCCTTTCTTGCTGATGGTCAAGAGATGTTTGAACAAATGAAAACCTCCTATGAAGCCGGAGCAAAGTATGTAGTAATTTTTAACTACTCAGAAGATCCAAAAAATCCTGATACTCTTCAAGAGGAACACTTTCAGGCGCTGGAGCGCTTCTGGACAGAGGTGGTCCAAAACCCAGACGTCACCCATGACAGCATAAAAGCCGAAGCCGCCCTAGTATTACCCAAAAACTTTGGCTGGGGCATGCGCAACCCCCAAGACACAATCTGGGGACTATGGCCAGCAAACGATACGTGTCGGCAGATCTGGAATCAAGTGCAAACTCAGCTGAATCAGTATGGGTTAAAACTTGACATAGTCTATGATGATCCTGACTATCCCGCGGCAGGCCGATATAACAACATCACCTATGTGCACTCTACTTTTCCCTATGTCTGGCTGGTAGTTGCTATTTTGTTTCTTTCTATATCGTCTGGTGTTTTATTGATCTATGTTAGACGAAGAAGAAATTAATAACACCCCTTCTTCTTTAGATACTCAAATAATCTTTTTGTCTTTCCAAATTTTAGTATGCCCTAAAGTCTCTGTTTGGTTATGGGGATAAAGATAAGAAGTGCTATGTTCTATTTTCTAACAAGTAGCAATAAGTTTGTGGTTGGATGAAACATACCGTAATACTTGTAACTATTGTGCTCCTTATTATGATGATACTTCTTTCATCTGTTACTGTTATGGGCGATGTCTCGTCAGCTGAAAATACCTCAGATAACCTTCAGCCTTTCTATGTCGGTGTTACATATGGCGGTGAATCAGTTCAAGAAGCAAAAGAGCTTATTGATACTGTAAAAGAATATACCAATTTTTTTGTTTTACAATCAGAGTATTTACAGTGGAATATTTCCGCTGTGAATGAAATATGTAATTATGCTATGACTTCTG
The DNA here is from genome assembly GCA_009783705.1 of Candidatus Bathycorpusculum hydrogenotrophicum. GTDB lineage: Archaea > Thermoproteota > Bathyarchaeia > Bathyarchaeales > Bathycorpusculaceae > Bathycorpusculum > Bathycorpusculum hydrogenotrophicum. Next base: position 48,976 of record WRCX01000004.1, read on the forward strand.
GTTTGTATTGTGCCGCTTTTTGTGGTGTTTATCTTGATGTAGGTAATACTGCTGAATTAGCTATGTGGCTTAATGTTGCAAAAGAACGGTGGGGCGAGCAGTTTATTGGAATATACTACGATGACGAACCTGGCAGAAAAATGATTGATTCTACGGTCGTTTTGGAACGGATACTTACCCGCGGTGAATTTGGACTTAGATTTCAATATCATCTCATAAAGGATTCCTCTGGAAAAATTCAGCTTGATGTTGATGGAATTAACTATGAGTTTTTTCCTGATGGTGAGATCACGGTTTTAGAAAGGGGTCGCTTAATTACTTATTATCCTGACGGAACAATCACCTTATCAGACTGGGAAAATAACAATTTTTACACACCTGAAAATATCACAACATATTCCTCACAAATACCAACCTATGAACAGGTCGTAGAACAAAATCCTGTCAAAAACAACGATGATGCCGCTAAGGTATTTGTAAACAAGAACAAGGCTGCCATGGAAGACCGTTATCGTTTAAACAAAATGCAGCTAGAGAAGTCAATTTTAATTTTTACCGCTGATTCCAGTCTTTACTGGTGGGATTATCAAAGCGGTTACGATTTTGTACTTGCCAAATTAGGCAAAAACGACAAAGTAGCACAAGAAATCAGCTTAGTGAGAGGTGCCGCAAATCTATACGGTAAAAGTTGGGGTACCTTTCTTACTTCAAAATCCTATGATTCGTCCGATCTTGCTGATGGTCAAGAAATGTTTGAGCAAATGCGCGATTCCTATGAGGCTGGGGCGGAATATGTGGTAGTTTTTAACGCCTACTCCTATAACCCAGAAAATCCAAATACCCTCCAAGAGGAACATTTCCAAGCTCTGGAACGCTTTTGGATTGAGGTAGTTCAAAACTCCCAAGTTACCCATGGCGATATCAAAGTAGAAGCAGTTTTAGTGTTACCTCAAAACTATGGCTGGGGCATGCATAACAGGGGTAGCTATGACTGGGGCAAGACCTCTGACTGTCTTTGGGGTATATGGGACACCAATAGCACTACCCAACAAATCCGAAACCAAATGCAAACCCGCCTCAACCAATACGGTTTAAAACTCGACATAGTTTTTGATGATCCTGCCTACCCCATAGAAAACCGATACAACAACATTTACTATTGGGATTCTCCCCCGCCGGCTTCGTTTTTTGATTTTTTCACTTTATATTTTGGGTTGTTGGTAGCGGCTATTTTGCTGTTCCCTATAGTTGTGGTAGGGTTGCTGGTTTATTTTAGACGCCGAAAAATCATTTAACAAAAACCCTCTACACCGCTTTGTAGCCTACCTTGACACCTATTAATGTTACAGTTGTTGGTTGGTGAGGCAATGTTTGAGTAAGGTTTCAAAGCTTTGTCGGTTTCTGTTTTTTCTATAATTGCGCAATGCCTCCAGTAATTCTGGTTTGTCTCTCTTCCCAATGATGCTTGCGATTGTTTTGCAGACTTCACTTTGACCTTGAAACAGAAACTGGCAAACTGAGGTAACATTGGATGCATTACGCTGAGTGCTGGCCGTTTCAAAATCAACGATAAATGGGGTATTGGTTTTGTTGACCAAAAGATGTTTAGGTGCTTTGCTAAGCTCACCATGATCCAAACCAATTTCATCCAGACGCCAGCATTGCTCTAAGATCTCTTTTACAATGGTCTGCACCGCGGACTTGCTTCTATGAGTTGTTGTTAGCCACTCCTCTAACAAGTAACCATCAATGAGTTCCATCAAAAGAAAATGCTTGGTTGTTGCTACAAACTGTGGACCTGCCCCAACAGTGTTGGCCTTGACAAGTAATTCTGCTTCATGTTCTAAGCTCTCGCGCTCAGAGTCCACGCGTTGCATCTTTAGAGCCAATTTTTTACCCTGCGCATGCGCCACTATAACAATACCCACATAACCCTTACCCAGAACCGATAAGGTAAAGGCGGAGGATTTACCTGAAAATTCTACCGCTTCCACACCCAACATTTTTAATTCTTCCATACGGGGCTGCATCTCCTCAGGCGTTGCTCGGGGATAACATACAACCGATGCGTATGGTTCCTCTACAAGATGATTTATGGGGACTAAAGCGGAGTGTGGCATTATCTCTCAAATCCACACTACAAGCAAAAAGCCTTCCGCATACTCGAGAGATATCTAAATTAGTTGTCTTGTTGGGTCTTGCAAGTTTTATTGATGGGAATGGTTAAAAGTATACTAGGTTATCCTTTTTGTATGTCGCAGTCAAGTTCTGAGTTGCAAAATTCTGTTCTAGAGATTTTTAACCGTCTAAATTCTCAGCAAAGTGAAGCTGTAAAAGAGATTGATCGTCCGCTTCTTATAATTGCGGGTGCGGGTTCAGGGAAAACCTTGACTGTAGCAAGTAAAATAGCGTATTTGATTGCAAAAGGTGTGCCGCCAGAGAATATATTGGCTTTAACTTTTAATCAAAAAGCAGCTGAAGAACTCAAAGTACGCGTAACAGAGTTGATGAAAAATCCTGCAGATCTCAACATATCAACGTTTCATTCTTTTTGTAATCAAGTTATACAGGATAATATTCTCAACACTAAACTAAATGCTAATTTTAAAGTCATTACTGAAACAGCACAGTTAGTCTATTTAGCTAAAAACATTAACAGTTTTGGTCTTGAGCATCTGGAGTTCAACCACAAACCCTACACCTTAGCTGAGGAGATGAAAAAATTCATATCCCGATGCAAAGACGAATTTGTAACCCCTCAAGACCTGCAGCAATACCTCCAAGAACAAAAACTACTCACACTTGATGAGGAGGTGCAGGAGGATCTAAACAATCTTCAAGATATTCTCAAGATTTATCAGGCCTATGAGGCCTACAAGCTCCAAAATAATCTCCTAGATTTTGGAGATATGCTTTGTATAGTGCACAATCTGCTAAAGAGCAAACCTCTAGTTCTGCAGAGCTATCAAGAGAAATTTCAATTTGTAATCGTTGATGAATTCCAAGACACCAACTATATCCAACTTCAAATAGTCAATTTGATTGCAAAAAAACATGGCCACATTACCGTTGTTGGCGATGATGATCAAAGTATTTACCGCTTCCGAGGGGCGCATCTCACAAATATAGCCGAATTCAAAAAAACGTTCCCAAACTTTGTCGAAAAAGCCCTAGAACACAACTATCGTAGCACCAAAAAAATAGTCACCACAGCCAACGCCTTAATAGAAAACAGTCCCGAGAGAACCCTAAAACAGCTCTTTACAAACAATCCCAACGGCGACCAAATAGATATCATCGAAACCCCCAATGACGCCTCACAAGCAAACTATATTGTTGAAGTAACAAAAGAACTCCTAAAGACCCATCCACCCCAAGATATCGCTATTCTATGTAGACGAAGAGCAAGCGCCGAACCCATAATTAACACCTTTAGAAAACACGCCCTACCATTCAACTTTATTGGCGAAACCGGCTTCTTCCAAGAACCCATAATAAAAGACATCACCGCATTTCTAAAAGTCCTCAGCAATCCCCTAGAAAGCAACGTTGAAATCGTTAGAATCCTAAACCGACCCAACTATGGCATAAAACAAGTCGATATATGCAAATTTACCAGTTACGCAAAACAAACCGGCCTCTCCCTCTATGAGACCTTTGATCACCTAAACAAAATAGCCGTAGACAAACTCAAATTCCCCATAGTCAAACAAGCCCTATCTGATATACTAAACAAAAAAAATAGACTACGCCCCCTAGATCTTGTGCATACCATTCTTTTTGAACGCGAATTCTACAAATACGAGCTAGCCCTCAAAAATAACCACAACCTCCAACTGTTAAACCAATTCTATGCATTTGCCGAAGAATTCAACAGCATATACCCCGATAGCGACATTGACGACTTCACAGACTACCTCACATATGCCTCAAACTTTGAAATCGAAGAAAAAAACAACAGCGAACAAACCATCATCATATCCACAATCCATGGCGTAAAAGGCATGCAATACCCCGTTGTTATCATCCCCGATGTCAACGAACGAAAAATACCCACCACCTATCAAAAAGACAAATTCGCCATCCCCCAAAAACTCCTAAAAGGCATCCCCTCCAACCATGACGACAAAGAACTCCACATCCAAGAAGAACGACGCCTATTCTATGTAGCCATAACCCGCGCCAAAGAAAAACTAATCATAACCTACGCTAATCGCCACGGAGAAAACAAAACCGACTCCAAACCCTCCCGATTTCTCCAAGAAATCAACTATCAACAAAACCCCGACCTAACCTTCCAACAAATAAACCCCCAAGAAATACCCCTCGAATCAACAAACACCGAAAACCAAACAAAAACCACCTTGCTCCAACAAGTCATAGCAAACCTAACAACCGGACAATTCAATGAAGCAATAGAAACTGTTCTTCTCTTCGCTAAAGTAACCAACAAAACCATAGACATACAAACCGATATAATCAAAAAAATCAAAGAACCAAACTACACCTCAATTGAACAAGTAACCCAAAAACCTCTAACGGTTCTCTCAGACCACGTTTTTAGTGTCTCCCAATTTGTCAGCTACCAAAAATGCCCCCGACAATACCACTACCGCCATGTAATGAAAATCCCAGAAAAACCCCGCTACTACTTTGAATTCGGAACAACCATACACAACATCGCAGAACAACTAACCCGACTACAAAAAGAAAAACAACCCGTTAATGAAACAATAGCTGAAGAGTTGCTGGCCAAGTTTTGGAGCTCAAAAAGCTACCTAAGCGAACTTGATGAAAAAAGAGACTATGCCGAAGCAAAATCCATCTTGAAGATCTTTCTTGAAGAACAAAGCAAAAACAAAACCGAAATCTTAGATATCGAACGATGGTTTGAAACTGCCGTGGGAAACGTACGCATCAGAGGAAGAATCGACCGCATCGACAAAGACGAAACAGGCTACACAGTTATAGACTACAAAACAAGCAAAACCGCATCATCACTAAATGAACTCAAAAAAGACATGCAACTATTAGTCTACGCACTTGCAGTCAAAGAAATATATGGCAGTGAAAGCCAGCTAAAAGTCGGCGATTGGTTCTTGCGACCTAACAAACAAGTCTTTTTTACCCCCGAAAAACAAGCCATCGAGAACATCCAAACCGAAATCCAAGATATGTCTAAAAAAATCAACTCAGCCGTATTTGACCCCAAAAAAGACGCCTGGAACTGCCGCGAATGCGACTACGCATGCCTATGCGATTAACAAACAACCTCAAATTACCAACAACAGACAAACAAAACTGCCTAATGATTCTATTGTTTTGTTTCCATACACTGAGTCTGATGGACAAATGTGTTTGGTCAATGCTCAAACTTTATCTATTCGGTAGCGGCATAAAAAAATTAGCACATCGCGGTGCTATCCAAATTAGGCGAAATCACCGTTATGACTGAGGTATCAACATTTAATCAGGGCAAAGAGCAGCCCATCAAAGCTTCTGAAATCGACCCAACTTTCAAGTATGAACTTGAAAAAATTCCCGGGGCAGAAAAACTCCTTCTCTGTTTCCAATGCGGTACTTGTACCTCTGATTGTCCAATCGCCAGATTTAGTGACAGCTACCGCCCCCGAACCCTTATCCGCCTAGCACAGCTGGGCCTAAGAGACCGCGTATTAAACAGCGACACACTCTGGCTTTGCTCCGCCTGTTTTACCTGCACAGATCGCTGTCCACAAAATGTCGAAGTCGACAGCATCATACGAGTATTTCGCAACCTAGCTATTGAGAAGGGCTATATTCCACAGGGACTTCGCGACCAAACCCAAACCCTACTCGAAACCGGATATATATCCAAAGTTCCCGAATCAAGAATCAAAAAACGCGAAACCTATGGCCTACCCCCGCTACCAAAAACTAACCCCGAAACAATAAAAAAAATACTTAGCGGCATCCCGTTTTTTGATCACCTCCAAGCAATACCAAACCCTCAAGGAGACAACAAAAATGACTCCCAGTAAATGTCTCTTCTTTTTGGGTTGCGCCATACCCTCCCGCGGTATCTCTTATGAAATCAGCGCCAGAAAAATCCTCACAAAACTCAACGTAGAACTAATAGAGATGCCCGAATTCAACTGTTGCGGCCTACCCCTCGACTCTATCAACCACCAAGCCATGCTGATCTTGGCAGCAAAAAACCTCGCCCTAGCTGAACAGCAGGGCTTAAACATCCTCACCCTATGCCCCGGATGTGCCAGCACCCTCAAAAAAGTCAACAAAACCCTAAAAACAGACCCCCAACAAAAAGACAAAATCAACCAACACCTCAAAGCAACAGACCTCACCTACAATGGAACCATCGAAACCAAACACCTGCTCCAGTTCCTCAAAGAAGACATAGGCATAGAAAACATCAAAACCACCATAACCCATCCACTCACAAACCTCAAAGTCGCCGAACACAACGGCTGCCATATCCTGCGACCCAAAAAAATCATAACCTTCGACGACCCCGAAGACCCCCAAACCCTAAAAACCCTCATCGAAGCCACCGGAGCTGAATGCCTCGACTACACTGATAAAACCCAATGTTGCGGCCTACCCAGCGCCGGTATAAGCGAAAAAATCGCCCTCCAACTCGCACGCGATAAGCTCAACCACATAAAAAACGTTGGTGCCCAAGCGCTAATCACGATATGCCCTTCCTGTCACACAATGTATGACACAAATCAACCCAGAGTAGAAAAAACCTTTGACGAAACCTACCGCATCCCCATACTACACTCCCCCCAACTCCTAGGCTTAGCCATGGGCCTAACACCCCAAGAATTAGCCTTTGGCGAACTCCGCATAAACCCAGAAAAAATAATCCAACAATTCACCCCATCAACTACACAAAAACAAATCAGCTAATAGTTTTATAACCCCGTGTTTTTGGTTTTATGGAACGAATTGCACAATACCACCTTAAACCCGCCGAATTCGACGGTTTAGAAAAGAACCCTGCTGATATACCCTTGTTGACTATATGCTTACTTGAGAATCCCTTACAGTTTAGGGTTAAACCTTATCTGAATAAACCTGCATTATCTGTGCTTGATGTTTATGCAACCTCAGCCTCCTAACCCCACACATAAACGCATGAAACGTGAAAAGCAAACCATAACCCAAATGGTTGATCTCTACTGCAAAAACCACCACAACACCAAAGGCGAACTGTGTGCTGAATGCAAAGAATTCCACGAATACGCTCTTCTACGGCTCGACAAATGCCCCTTCCAAGAAAAGAAAACTACCTGCGGCAAATGCGTCATTCACTGCTACCGTCCAGATATGAACCAAAAAGCAAAAGTCATTATGCGCTACTCCGGCCCACGTATGCTTCTACATCATCCCGGATCTGTTCTCCATCACGCCTGGGACTCAAGACGAAAACCACCCACACTGACAAAAAAGACCTCTTAACAACCCTTTTCTATGATTCCTCTTTATCCATATTGGTGGACACATTGGTTGAGGGTATTGAGCAACAACTCAAAGACTGGTTCTCTGATAGGGACAAAGTGGTTGTTGCAGGTATTGGCAATCCCATCCGAGGAGACGACTACGCAGGCCTAAAAATTGCGGAGAACCTACAGAACAAAGTCTCAAGTAACGTCTGTGTGCTAGAATGTGAAACAGTTCCTGAAAACTATTTGGTAGATATTGAACAGTTCCACCCCACACATATACTGCTCATCGATGTTGCCCTCATAGGTATCCAACCCGGCGAAACCAAATTAGTAAAGGCCACAACAATTGATGAAGTCTCTACTTTTTCATCACATGGGTTATCCCTAAGGCTTTTCTGTGAATACATCACAAAACTACTTCCAGATGTACAAATATCACTATTACTCATTGAACCCACAAACATGGACTTCGGATATGAATTGAGCCCCAAAGTGCAGACAACAGTTGATAAGCTGACTGAGATTCTGCAGAGTTTACTCACCTAGTTGCTTACGCTTAAAAACATAATCAGTTGTCAATAGTAGCTTGCCTTTGGAGTAGTTGTTTTCTTTGATTTCAAACTGGTTCCTATTTACCCATTTGGCGGTAATTTGTTCTTCTTGTTCTTGATCCTCAAAAGTACCCCGCCAATACAACTCCAAAGTGGCATCATCAATCCATTGCCCCCTGTGATCATGAATCTGCCCATCCGAACTTGATCTCAGCAAATGTATTGTATCATCTGCTGAGTCAACTGTCCAGAAGTCATTTTGGTAAAAGTCTTCATAGCCTTCAATGTGACCATTGATTTCACAGTTTATCCCCATATGTTCTTCTTTTGCACTCATTTCACCACAGCCAGCCACCACTTTAACCTCACTGGTTTTCATGGCAATACCCATAGCCCACTCGTCAACGAGTTGTCTGAGCCATTCTTCTGCTTTGGTTAGTTCCAAATTTTTCTGAGACACACCCTTGACCTCACAATAGTTTTAAAAAGCGAACTGATAAGCCAATGTGGCTGTATTGCTACAGCAACGGAATTATCAACAACCCTAACACACAAAAACTCTGGCACAAAGTTGAGATGAGCAGAATATGGCTCTGACTTTAAACGTTAATTAGCTACCGACGTTATCTGCCTTGTGATACGTATGACTGGCCTGGCAATTATAATCATGGGTTCTGAGCGGGACCTCGAATTTTCACGCGAAATCGCCAAATACCTCAAACTCTTAGGAGTAAGCTACGAATTCCGCGTTGCATCCGCACATAAAACCCCTCTAACGGTGCTAGAAATTCTCAAAGAATTTGAAAACCAACAAGTTGTCTACCTCACCGTTGCAGGCCGCTCCAATGCCCTTAGTGCCTTTATTGATGGCAACACTGCCCACCCCGTCATAGCTGTTCCACCCTACAGCGAAAAATACGGCGGCACAGACATCTACTCTTCACTTCGAGTACCAAGCGGTATCGGCTTAGTTGTCACCATCGAACCCGAAGGCGCCGCCATTGCAACCGCAAAAATTCTAGCACTAAACGACCCCACCCTGCTTGCTAATGTCCAAACCTACCAAAACAATAAAAAACAAGAACTTGAGCGGGCTAATGAAACCGTCAAGAACCTAAAGTAATATTCTTACTTTAGCTCATTTTTTATTGTCTTTAGCGCAAAAACTATGTCCTTGAGCGGGTTCATGCCTGCCTTTTTGTTATATTCACATCTAGAGCAGTGCACACTTATCTTTGCTTCATGTTCACATACATCACATTTACATGCTGTATTGCTTCGTAGCGTGTTAGAGTCAAGCATAACATTGAACAGCAAAAACCCCACAATTGTCCCAAGCACCACAGCAAACCCTGCATTAGCGGCTGTGAGTAAAAGCGCGGCTGTCAAAAGCCCTGCCATAGAGCCAAAACTCACAAAAGTTCGGGTTTTTATGCCATACTTTTTATCAATTCGGCTCCACAATATGTTTTCTTCTACAAAGTTGCCTCTTTTGGCAAAAGCAACATAATTCACAAGCGTTAAAACTATGGCGGCACCTAAACCTACACCATAGTAGAGCAACACTAGACCTGTTATATTTGAAATCATCCCTCTCTCTCCCTTTCTTTCTAAATACTCTCAAACGCTTTAATGGACACAATAAAATTCTGTCTGCGCGCCTAAGATAATTGTCATATTACTTGTAATTACGTGATAAAAATGTTGTGACAAGCGCATGTATGATATATTTTTGACCTAAACACAATACCTTCGTTTTATATCTGACCATCTGGCAATCAGGTAGCTTGTGTTTCTCAGGGTTTTCCCTTTGATAAAAGTGCCAAACGATGACTTGCCATAACAAAACCTATGACCAACCAATAATATATTTATGTGTGCATCACCTAGACTCATCTGCTGGGGTGGCCGAATGGCTTAGGCGGTAGCCTGCAGAGCTGCTCTATATGGGTTCAATTCCCATCCCCAGCTCCAAATTAATCCTTTTACGAATCTTCCTCTTGTCCTGAGTGCTCGGTCTTTCTGTAGGTGCTATTAAGAAGGCGAGTGGTTTTAATTGGTTTTTTCAAAGTTAGTGAGTATTTGTTTAACTGTAACTATTTTGATACCTCTAAAACTATTTAATGCCAGTAGATGTTTGTCTCCGGAAACAATAATGTCTACTTTTCCATCATAGGCCGTCTCAATAATCATGTCATCTTTAGGATCTTCTTTAACAAGCTTAAATTTTGAAACTACGTCCACTATTTCAGCTGTTTGCATCAAAGCTAAGATAATTCGATGGCGTTCCTCTTCAGTAGTTTTGAATTTTGGTCTTTGCAAAACAAGGTCAAACTCTTTTAGAATCGTCTCGGAGATAACTAAAGTGAATTCTTTACAGAGGCCTTTCTTTAAGAGTTCTCTTGATTTGCCGTCAGATATTATGGCGCTAACTAAAACGTTGGTGTCAAACACCACTCGAAACATCGTTTATCGTCTACTTTCTGGTTTCTTTGATTTCTTTTTGTATTTCTGCATTGGATAGTTTTAGTTCTTTTTTGTCCATTAGTTTGAATATGTCTTCCCATTCTTTTTTTAGGTCTGGGAGTTGTAGTTTTTTCATTATAATGGTGTCGCCTTTTCCGTAGACTAGCAATTTGGTTTTTGGTTTTATTTCTAGTTCTTCGCGGATGGATTTGGGAATGACTACTTGTCCTTTCTCGCTCATTATGGTGACTTCTAGTTCTTCAGTCATAGCAATCATCATTGTAAGAATATTTTACTTTCCTATTATTAATCTTTTTCAGGGCTAATGGCTTGATCTGTTGACAACTTTTGTGTTGATTATGGCTTTATGGAAAAGTTATGCGGCAAATTTGAGTTTGCCGTTTGTTCCACCCGACGGGTTCTGTTTATGCGTTCGTGAATTGATCTTCTATTCTTCGTGGTGTTCGCCTTGGGATCTATTGGGTATAGCTGTTTTTTCATAAACAACTGCTGATATATCGGTAATTGACGTTATTTAACTATACTTTACCGATATATGAAAACAGTTTTTGAGTTTGCGTGAGTTTTACTGCTGTGACATTTACGTTTGAGACGGCATTTATCTCATCAAATGAACTGGGTATTGGTAAGATAAATGATAAGATAAAGAAACGGCTCTTGATGTGAACATAGTTGTGTTGCTGACACTGATGACGCTAATTACACTGTTTCTCTGTTATAAGAAAAGAGGCAAGATGATGAAATTTATGGCTAAATAAACTGTTTTGTGTTATGTGTGGTTAGTTATTGTTTTGTGTATTGAAGAGTGCTGGTTTTACGTAACGCTGGCCTTGGTGTTTTGTTGAGTTTTGAATTAATAAACTGGTGCTGGATGTTGTTTAGGGGAAAAAGGGGTTGAGTGGATGATTTCTCTGTGGTCTGTTGATGCATTTCCCATCCCCTGCTCTTTATTGTTGTACCTGCATCTCTTCCTTATGTCCAGTTTGGGTGTAAATTAACCGTTTTGGAATTAAATCGACAAGTGATATTTAACTCATAAATCATAGTTTTTATGTCACTTTTCATTATCGTATGGTTGAGCGTAATTGTGTGGATTACTTTAAATAATTTTGTGTTATGTAGTATTATGTCTGTAGTTGGAAGGATGTTTCAATGGTAAAAAACATCATAGAATTAGGTGAAGAGGAAAACAGAGTAATTAATATAGTTAAGGCAAAGTATGGGTTTAAGGATAAGAGCCAAGCTTTAAGCGTTATTATCAAACGTTATGAAGAATCGGAGCTTGAGCCTCAGCTAAGACCTGAGTTTGTAGCAGAAATCGGAGAGACAATTAAGCGAGGCAAGTTTGTTAAGGTTAAAGATTTCGAAGAAGAATATGGGCTAAAGTGACTGTTGCTTGTATAGCCTTGAGATTGAAGAACAAGTTTCTAAAACCTTTCACAAACTTTTAAAAAAAGACAGATCTCAATTAGAGGCTATAAACAAGAAGATACAGCAGATTTTATCTGATCCGTATCAATTTAAACCATTAAAACACCCCTTAGACGGTTTTCGCAGAACACACATTGGTTCTTTTGTTCTCATATATCGTGTAACCGAAAATCCACCAACGGTTCAAATAGTGCAGTACACACATCACGATAAAGCCTATCTCTAAACGCTTCAGAAGAGAATCGCAATTTTTCTATGTTGTTTGAAGATTTTGGTTGTTAGAAAGCTCGTGAATACAATGGTGCTAACTGGGGCAAATCGGTGGTATGTGCTATTATTATTGGCTAGATGTCGGTAATTGGTAAGGGTGCGTTTATGTTGTTTAGGGGAAAAAGGGGTTGAGTGGATGATTTCTCTGTGGTCTGTTGATGCATTTCTCATCCCGGCTCTTTATTGTTGTACCTGCATCTCTTCTTCATGTCCGGTCTTATTGGGAGTTTCTAAAACCTTCGTAAGGGCACAAACTATTTTAGGTTTTAAGTAGCACTACTTTTGGGTTTAACATTGACTGAGAGTATAACTTTTTCGGCAGTGTTGTGGAAGGAAGGCCGATTGCAGATTGCGTGGTCTCCAGAACTGGATATATAGCTAGCCAAGGCAAAAATGTTGAGGATGCTTTGGGAAATCTGCGGGAGGCAATTGAGCTCTATCTTGAAGATGAAGATGCAAAAATTCCAACTGACCGATCTGCCATTCTTACCACTTTGAGTGTTCAAACACATGCCCAAGCGGGAACCTCTGTCAGGCAGTAAAATAATCAAGGCACTTAGTAAGGCTGGGTTTCAAGTAGTGGGACAAAAAGGAAGCCATGTCCGATTAAAAAAGAAAACATTTTCGGGCATAAACATTGTAATTGTTCCGATCCACCCCGAAATCAAGAAAGGAACCTTAAGTCCATACTGCGGCAAGCTGGATTAACAGCAGAAGAAAACTCGAAAGGCTCTGTAATAGCTGAGATTTACTCGATAATTATCTCTTGTTTTTCAGCAAAAATACGGTTCAATATTGGTTTTAGCTGAATAATTATGCCTATATTTTTAGAAATTTCGTGCGTATTTAGTTCTTGGCAAGCGCTTATCCAAAGGTTGTATGTGCATTTGATCAATGAACCTCGGGTGCATTTTTGCTGAGTTTTGAATTAAAAGTTGGTGTTTGTTATGTTGTTTAGGGGAAAAAGGGGTTGAGTGGATGATTTCTCTGTGGTCTGTTGATGCATTTCTCATCCCCAGCTCTTTGGTGTTGCGTGTAATGCGTTTCCTCCTGTTTCGGTTTTAAAAGGTTCCAAAACCATTAAGAACATGACAATAACAAAAACTAACCCTGTTATCCATGACTATGAGCGGGTTCTTGAGCGGAACCGCCAAAACATTAAGCCTTTACGCAATAGCGAGCTAAGTTTACAGTTTTTAGACCACTTAAGTGCCCTTGGGTTGTCAGTGGGCAGAGTAGCAAAATACGCCGCCCACCTACCTGTATTACTGCCTCTTATTGATGTAGATCTTAAAGCGTTAACGAAAACGGATGCTGAACACATAGTAGCGGCGATAAATAGCCGACCAAACAAAGCCTCCACTAAAAGCGACAACAAACTTTTGCTACGAAAACTTGTTCAATACGCCAAAGAGGGCAGTTGCGCTAAAGGCACACCTTTGCCCTCTGAGGTAAGCTGGATAAGTTTAGCAATAAAAGAAAAAAACCCCCGCGTAACCCCTGAAACCCTTTTGACCTCTGAGGATTTTGCGGCAATTATTCGAGCCACCCAAAATAAGCGTGATAGGGCTATGGTGTATGTGCTTTTTGAAGCGGCTTTGCGACCTGGTGAGCTTTTAACCATGACTGTAGGTAGTGTAGCGTTTAAGGATAATTATTGCCTTATCACTGCAAATGGTAAGACGGGTATTAAGCGGATTCCTTTGGTTGTTGCTTGCAAGCCCTTGCTTGAGTGGTTAGAGGATCATCCTTTTGGTGATGAGCCGTCTTCGTCTTTGTGGTGTTCACTTGCTCATAATTGTGTGGGTAAACAGTTGAGCTACATGCGTTTTCGCGATATAATTCAGCGTTTGGCTAAGCGGGCTGGTTTGAAGAGGACGGTTTGGCCGTATTTGTATCGTCATAGTTCTTTGACCGCTATGGCTAAAGTATTTACCGAGTGCCGTTTGGAGCAGTTTGCGGGTTGGAAATATGGCAGTAAGATGACAAGACGATATGTGCATTTTTCTGCTAGAGATTTAGAAGATGCAGTTTTGGAGTTGCACGGTATAAAGTCTGTTTCAAAAAACACTGGCTTGATGCAAGTCGTTGATTGCCCAAGGTGTAGCAATAAAAATCCTTTTGGAACTACAAGATGCACCACCTGTGGCATGATATTAGACAAGGAAACCGCCTTAAGATTTGAAGAAACTCAAAGGCAAAAAGAGGGGATATTGCAGGAACAAAACATAGAGTTAAAACAACGCATAGAAAAGTTGGAGAGTTTTGTCTCCTCCCTTATTCCTACCTCTGGCAAGCTTTGATTTGTTTTTCAACAAGTGCCTTTAATTCTCCAATTTCTTCTAATATTTTTTCTAAAACCTGTTTGCTTATTGTTATTTGTTTGCTCATTGGTTATCGTAAATGGTGAAGGGCTGAATTTTTAAAACTACGACATGGTTTAGGGCAATACGTGCTCCAAAAAGGCACGTTTTAATTAAAACCATGTCGCCTAAAAAAGACCACACACTATTAAGGTGTTAAGTTCGTTTAGTGCCATGCTTGGTTGAGAGTGTGTTTGTTGTGTCCTAGTTTGGGGCAAGATGGTTCCTTTTTGGGACTGTCTTGACCAAAACTAGGGATCAGCCCAATATTATAGAACACACAATATATCAATACCTAAACCTGTAAGTACAAACATCTTTTGTTGTTTTTTTGTAGTGACATAGTTAGGGCAATACGTGCTCCAAAGGGGCACGTTTTGGCTAAAGTATGTCACTAAAAAGGAAGGCTAAAGTTGTGTTAAGAAGATTAGCTTTAGCAATAGTGGGTTGGGGGTTTGTTTATGTGTAGAGCCATAGTTTGGGGAAAATGATTCCTTTTGGGGGCTGTCTTGATCAAACTAGGCTTGTCAAATATTATGGAACACATCCACGTGTTTGTTTCTAAAGGCTGTAAAAACACAAATGCTCTTACAGTAATGTGGTTTTTGGGAGGTTGTGACCTGATTTGGGCAATACGTGTTCTTTTGGTGCACGTATTGGGCAAAACAGGTCGCGCCCTGTACACAGCCTGTAGTTTACCAATAAAACATGAAAACTACCATACCCACCACAAACAGTTCTTTGTATTTTGAAATTGGATGGTTATGGTTTTAGGTTAAACAAGGTAGTCTGTGTGTTGTTTTGATCAAGGTATGGTTGCTATCTATGCTGTTGTTGTGTGTAGTTTTTTGTGTAGTGTGTTTTCTTTAAAGTTAGGTGTTGTTTTGGTGAGGGGTTGGTTGTGTGGGGGCGAAAAAAGGGCAGTGGGGGCGAGTATGGGCAGAGTTGGTTTGGGTGGTGGTTAGCCTTTAAATATTTGAAGCGTGCATAAACTCTTGTTCTGTTAAGAACATTCTTGCCTGTTTGGTAGCTTGTCGGCTTTAAGACGTTTCTCCATAGCGGGAAACCACGGGAAACAACAATTTTACACTCAGTGTAAACTCTACTTCTCACAAAACTCACTAAAAACTCCAAACGGGAAACCCTCAAAAACAACTTATTTCATCAAAAGATAGCGGGAAAAACCAACCAAACAACAAATAAACTGAAACATACGTCTTATTTGATTAAAACAGCCTAAAACAAACACTAAAAAAGCAAGAAAAATAGAGTGAGACGGGAAACAAAAAGGGGAAACCCGGGAAACAGGCGGGAAACACACAACACAGCACGGGAAACACAAGACAAACGAGAAACAATAAAAACGCAAAATAGATAGGGAAAATGTTAACAAGTTAATTGATGTTGAAAGGGCGTTTTGCCTATAGTTTTTTGTTTTCCAGTTTCTTTAGGGTATCCACACTTTTGTTGCGAAGCATAGCTGTCAACTGTTCTCTTGCCAAGCAATTAAGCTCCTCAACACGTTCCGACTGTGGCACACCCTTGCTTATGTAGAGTGCATTTACGTTTTCAAGATTCGCCAAAACAAGCAACTGCTCAATAGACGCATAATCCCTCATATTCCCAGTCTTATCCATATTATCTGCTCGCCACTGCGCTGCAGTAACTCCAAACAAAGCCACATTTAAAACGTCTGCCTCATCAGCATAAACAAACGCCTTCTGCTTAGCCGTAAGCATCTTTGGCACCAAATTATCTTTAATCGCATCGGTATGCACTCTGTAATTAATCTTTGACAAAATACGTCCAACATTCCACTCTAAAGAAACTCGTCTACTCTCATCAGACTTTAACCGCTGATAATCCTTAACAACATACAATTCAAACTCTGCTGAAATCCATGATGCAAACTTGAAAGCAATATCCTTATGCGCAAACACTCCACCCCCACGCCCAACTTTAACCGAAATTCCAACTGCGTTTGTAGTGTTGACCCATTTTTGGGGTGAAAGGGTAAAGGCGTTTGCTCCTGCTTCATGTAAAAACCTATCGAATTCGATAGGTTTAAAACTAGGATTATACAGCTGTTCCCACAAACCCAAATACTCAATAGTATTTCGAGCCCGCATCCAATTATTAATCACAATAAAAGCATCATCAGCATTTTTGTACTTTGCAATATCTGTTAAACTGATAAAATCGTCATCATTGTCACCAGTGCCTTTGGTTAATACGGTTATTTCTGTTCCTTTCGCAATGATTTTACCCTTGAAAACTCTGCAATCGCCCAAAATAACTACTCCAACTACGATAATTATTGTGCTACCTATAAAATATTTCATGCTCACTGTTTGCGAAATTTCAAACTAACGTTTTAAAATGTATTTTCAGCAAATAGGCTTATCCCCTATTATCGTATGTGTTAGGTTATATGGAGAGTATGACAACAATGCAACAACGTTGTTAGCAAATCCACGGTACACTAAACACATACATATTATCCATGGATGGCACAATTGTGACATCATACAGAACCAGATTTTCTGGGCGCACGTTAAGTCCACTTACTTGCCCCCACTATATACCTTAATTTTATATATTTTTTGACCGTTAGTCTTTTTTTAAGTAGACTTACTTTTTATCGTAGTGACTATTGGTTGGTTTATGGGTTGATTGTTTTTGTGGTTGACAAAGTTGAGTATGTTATTGACTAAAAACTGTTGGAGAATATTGCAGAAATATTCCTGTGGTCACACGACAGTCTGCGTTATTCTTTGATTAAATGCTATGACGAAAATGGCAGATTTACGGTTCATCGATATATTCAACAGGAATTTCTTTTTCTTGTGCGTATTGCTCAGCATAAGATCGTGGATGACAAATAATTCTAAAATCTGGATAAGTGGAAAACATATTTTTTGCTATATTGCTAATAGACTTTGGAATTGTTATAGTTTTTAAATTTCTACATCCATAAAAAGGATTAAACCATAAACAAATACCTTTATCATCAGTTAATTCAAGTAAAGATGTTTCATATTCTTGCCACTTCTTGGACAGATCCTCAATAGAAGACGGTGCAGGTATCTCGGTGCCATATTTTGTTGCCAAATACATGAAGTTCTTCAGAATAATATATAGCTCGTCAACAATACCGTCTATTGTTAGGCACTCGCAAAATATGGCTAAATCAGGAATATATCCATTCCAGTGACCAGTTTCCGTATTCATAATCATTATAAACGGATATTTCAAGCACATAGTATCAGTATCAGTTTTTGCATCTTTTAAAAGAAACTTGTTTGGAAAAGAGTGCCTTTCTATTTGAGTTGTGGTGTCTGAAAAAACAACATGCGCTAATTTTGTACAACCGTTAAACACGTTATTACCAAGACTAATTGTGCCTAAGAATGTTATTTGGGATAATTCGTGGCATTGTGAAAATGCATAATCATCAACTTTATCTATAGAATCGGGGATAATCACGTTACCTGAAGCCGTTGGGAAAGATATTATTGAAGTTTTATTCTTATTGAAGATTATTTTACCATCAGAATAAAAACAGGGATTATTTTCTTCTACATAAAAAATGCATTTGTTACACCCTTCAAATGCTCGCTCTTCGATTATGTGTACAGACTTAGGGATTACAATATTTTGTATATTATTACACTTCATAAAAAGACCTGCTTTTATCGTATTGATGGAATTTGGAAGTGTGATACTTGATAAGTTTGTACAACCTGCAAATGCATTAGAACCGATGTCTACAACCGAATTTGGAAGTGTGATACTTGATAAGTTTGTACAACCTGCAAATGCATTAGAACCAATGTCTACAACCGAATTTGGAATGGTGATTTTTGTTAAGTCTGTCCAGTTAGCAAAAGCGGAGGCACGTATATGTGTCACCGAATTTGGGATTATAAACTCTGGTTCATAATGCCCTTTTCTGACATGGTGATATAAAACAGATTTATCGCTTGAATAAACAGTCACCCCGTCTGTAAAAAATTTTGTATTATTTGGACTTAACTTAATAAAACGTGTATTGTCACCATTGAAACAGGAATCATCAGAAACGGCTTTTAAATATAGAAGATTACCTTTTCCTGAATGGTAACGCACATCTTTTTCTGTCCAGATAAACGCGGAATCACTATCAGTCCACCAATCTCTGACAACTACGTTTTTAATATCATCAGTTAATTGTTTTTCATAATTTTTATACTCGTCCCATGCCGTATCTACGTCAATATAGATATAACGGTATAGATGATAACATATGTTTGCGATGACAAGTTTTTGTTGGTCATTTGTATACCTGTTTGTAATAACATTGAAAGCGTTTTCCAAGCCTATAACATCTTTATGCCCTTCTGGATTTTTCATACCATTTGTAATCCCTGCTTTCAAGTTGTATTCCGACATAAACCAAAATAGTTCAGCAAAAGGGTTTACAACTTTTTCGCAACCTCGTTCAAACATTGAAACAATTAGATTAGTTGCCATTATGTTTTGGTGGTTTACAAATTGCCCTGCTGTTTTACATAGCATATTATAGTTGGGTTTAGTTGAAAGAGAGTTTATGAGGATTTTATCTAATGCACTGTTTATTGCTGTTTCATCGTTAGGTGTTTCTCTATCAATGTAACAAAGTAACATTTCAATAACGCTACAGTTATTGGGGTTGGTATATAATGGATTTATTTTATCATCAAATATTTTTTCATCAATTAATTCAATCTTCGACCCAAAAGGCGTATTGTGGCTAAAAAATAAGGTGTTAAAAAGAAATATTGAAGTAAAATATTCTTTAAATGTTTCATGTATAAATTTTTTATCCGTAAAAATGGACCGTCTCTCAATGAAATTAAAAAATTCATCAGTTAAGTGTATTGCATAGTCTTGAGAACACTTTAACAAATAAGCGACATAATTTTTGACATCTTGTTTGATAAGATGTTCAGATATTTTCCCATTATATTGCATTTTTTGTGATTCTTCATAAAGGGTAAATGCGATTCGCCCAAGCAATGTACTTACGTGTGGAATCAAATCGCAGGATAAGTACTCTATATGTGTTTCAGGACGATCTTTGATAAGTAGCTTTACTGCCCGCTCATATAATTCAATCTTGTTTTTCGGAAAGCTACCCTGTAAATCACCATCAATGGCTTCTTCTTGATACACATTAAGCATGAGCGATAACAACAATGGATTTCTTGTTATATCAGTTATGTTGCAGTTAATTTTTTCGAGTTCTAATAAATCGCGCCAAAATTTATCTTTATCAAGTTTAGGTAGTACTTCAGAAACAATACGCTTTATCTGTTCTTTACGTTCTTCTTCGGTCATTTCTTCGATAAAATACTTTTCTACTTTTTGCCCGCCAACAGAAAAGACGTTTTCATCTTTTATTTTTGTACAAGAGGGGCGACTGGTAAAAATTAATTTTGTATTTTTGTACTCGTGTATAAATCGCTCAGTCGCGTTAACTACTTCATCGAGTTTTTCCAGAGATTCCACTTCATCCATGCCGTCAAGAATTAGTAATATTTTTTTGTTTAATTCACCTATCTGACGCAGGTTATTAATAGTGAACCCAGTTATATGGGAAATGTATTCGTGAAGTAATTTTCCAGATGATAACATTTTCGAAAGTTTGGGGATTTCGACAAAAACAGGAATGCGTGAAAAGTTTTCTGTTTGAACTTCTTGAAGCATTAACTTACGCACAATTGTGGACTTACCCGAACCTGCTGGCCCTATAAGAACACAGGGTTCGGACGTTGTTAAAAGTTGGGTTGAATCGCAAATGTGCTCCACTTGTTGGAGAACTTTGGGATCCACAGTTTTATATGTAAGATGTAAATTCACGTACAGTTTATCATGCGGGAACTCTTGATTAAGAAATTTTATCTTATTATACGCCGTACGCACGAAATTAATATAATCAACAAGCTTTCCACCATTCACAACAGTGGAAACAATGCTTGAATCAGAAGGAGCAGTTTTTCCATCGCTTTTAAGAAAGCCCTTTATTTTCAAATATTCTCTAAGCTCACTATACTCAGACTTGGCGAGTTGCCGTGAAAAGGAATCCGCAAAATATGCAATAGTGGCTTTCGTAGCTTTTTGACCAGTTGCATCCTGAAAAATTTTAAAAAACACAGTGTTATTGAATGAATCGGCAAATTTAGTACTAAATTGAATGGAAGAAATTTTTGAAAGAAAGTCTTTTGAAATATCTTGCTTATTCTTTGGCCAGTGAAAGTGAGTCGCTGTAGCTTCCAGAGCTTTTTGCAAACAATGACAAAGTTGCCATTCAATAGTGCGCTTTTCTTTATTTAGCCATCTTTTAGCTCCGGTTAAACCGCCCTGAAGCAGATATGTTGCCGTAAACTCCGTTATAAAACGATGTACCTCTGGGTTAGAGACAACGCTAACAAGCCAATCCATAATGGGTGTTATTCACTCATTGCATTAAAAAGTGTTGGCATTAGATTGGTTGAGTTTTAATTTGAAGAATATTTATTAGTAATTAAGTGAAATTATCTTTTTAGTGTTTAAATATGAACTCTCGAAATCTAAGCCAAGATTTTGAGGAAACGCACCAGACACAAACAACAAAATCGCATCCCCAGCTCTTTACTGTTGCTTCTGCATTTTTCATCGTGTTCCGACTTTTAATCTCCAGTCATGCTTCTTTCGGATGGATGGATATTTCGTGTGTTTTTACCTGTTTTAGGTCTTTTCGTTGTTTTGCAGAAATATTGCACCAATAATATTTCATTTTATAAGTGAAAACTCGGGCTTAAAGTAATTTTATGAATTCTTCTTTTGAAAGCCCTGTATCTTTGATTATCTTGTTTAAAAGTCCGCTACCTATTTCTTCTCCTGCATGTACTGGAACCACTGTAAGCCTGCCATCGGGGTGCTTTAGAATTACATGACTCCCCTGTGTTCGAACAATTTTAAAATCTATTTTAGAGAGTGCCTTAATTAGTTTTTTTGCCGATTGTGGCTTTAAACTCATTTAGGTGTGAACCTCAACGAACTGAACACCTACCAGTTCATTGCGACTACGCGAGTTTAGATCATCAGCATCTGCTTCTAAGTATCCTTGAATAGCTTCTTTAATTCGTTCCATCACTGCATCAAGGGTTTTAGCTTGCGTATGACACCCAGGCAACTCTGGAACAGATGCAACGTAATAACCATCACTATCCTTTTCAACTACTACACTGAATTTCATGACGGCATTCCTGATAGTAATACCTTTTCTAGCGACTACTAAAGGTTTCCCATATTTAACTTTTGTAAACCGCTCATAAACCCTGTTGTCTTAACTTTAAGGCCAGTACAGTTGTGTTGCTGACACTGATGACGCTAATTATATTGTTTCTCTGTTAGAAGAAAAGAAAGATACTTGAGAGTTTACGTGACCGTTGGTTGTGGTGTTTTTTGGTGAGTTTTCGAATATAACCGTTGGTGATGTTATGTTGTTTAGGGGAAAAAGGGGTGTGTGGATGATTTCTCTGTGAATATTTTACTTTCCTACTGTTGATCTTTTTCAGGGTTAATGGATTGGTCTGCTGTGTTTTTACAGTGTGAGCATCTTTTCTCGTTAGGTTGCATGTCTGATTTGCAGATGGGGGCTGTCCCGCTGAATGCTGAATTAGCCGCAACATCTATATGAAATGTACTGTATAATGTACAAATATACAATTATATTGTATATTGTTGGTGAATTTAATGGGACTGAGCCGAAGCATAAAACCCAAAAAAATAGAAGATGAACGAATACAAAAAATCTTGGCAGAAAATATTGCTCCCATGTATTCCATCCTTTTAATTTTAACCACAATTAGTCTAATCGTAAAAATGGCACTAAAACTCCATCCAGCACTCTACATATTGGAAATCATAGCCCTTATCTTATCACCTTCTTACTACATCCTATCAACCGCTCAGAAGAACATCTTAGGTGTGAAAGAAAAAGACGAAGCCATTACCAACATAAAAAACTCAGCAAAATCCAACAGCTACTCGCTACACTTTTGGGTGTTAATACTTGGTTGGCTAGTTCTTTGTGTCTTATACCTCGTTTACCCCTTGTATTTCCAAGAACTCGGAATTTCTGTTTTTCTAATAGTGTTGAGTATGATCGCCTATTCGTTTATGGGCGGTATTCCGCTCTCGATTGCGAACAAAAAATCAAGCAAAAAAGGGCTATTTGTTGCATGGAATAGCAAAAAATCAAAAATAACCACCCTAAAACGATTAAAACTTTGGTTTACAGTACAAGCGATTTGTGGCGGGGTTCTTTTTGTTGTGATTTGTTTATTGGCTATTATCTTTGATTACATTCCGCCCGAACCTTTTAACTCAGTATTTACATCCGTAGTTGCAATAGTACTTGGAACAAGTGTTATGTATTTTCCAATAAAGAAGAACATGGTAGAAAGTGAAAAGTACGCTGACAAAGAGCTTGAGCATGCGGAGAAATCGGCTGAGAATCAAGAGGAGGCTGAAGTGTGAAGAATAAAAAAATGAAGCTTGCGCGTGTTGCCTGTGATTTATCTCAGGAGCAGCTAGCTGAAAAAATTGGCGTAACCCGACAAACCATCAGCTTGATTGAATCCGGCAACTATAACCCTACCATAAAATTATGCATTCTAATCTGCAAAGCACTCAACACCACACTAGATCAACTGTTTTGGGATAGTGACAGCTCATCAGCATCTAACGATAAGCACCAATTTTAAGAAAGACTCAGCGCAAACAGGCATGTTCCACCTCACTTCAATATTTCTTCTATCCATACTTACGCTGAGAATTGTTCCAACTAATGTTTTTATCTTAAAAGGCTACTCTAGCTATGTGAGGCATGGTTTTTGCAGCGTGATTTTGATTTAGATGAGGTAAACGTAATAGATATGGATGCAAAAAAGGTGCTTGTAGCACTTTCTGAATTTAGTCGAGGTGAGTTTGTGAGGGGTGAGCAAATACGCAAAAAAACCGATTTACCCACCGAGACCATAAATGGGGCAGTCAAGGTTTTAGAAAAGTCGTTGTTTGTAAATAATCCCGATATTTCCAAAGAGGCACCGCCTTATGACTTTGATGCCGTTGAGATCTCTGACTTTGGCCGACAAGTGCTTGAAAAATACGGTTAAATGACGTCTGCATTTTAGTTGATAACACTTATCAACAACTCGCTTAAATGAGCTGTCCCGTGAGAGTGATACTTACAGCAGATAAGCTCAATGGTTATAACGACGGCTAAATGATCGTCTTGTGAAAGTAATATTCGGTTGCTGGAACACATTTTTCTTAGAGAACAATGAATAGAGCGGTGCTAGTTGGTGGCAATTTATCAACAACTTGATCGACTAACATTTGGTTCCTAAATAATGGATTAAAAGCTTACAAACCCAAATTTAATTATCGAAACTACACCCCAGAGATTAATCAGCAAACTCAAAATTATCAAAACTTTTTCTGTCCAACCCAAGTTTTCACGCATACCTGCGGCTGTGAGCAACATAAGAAACGGAACAAAGTCAAGGCTGAATCGGTAACCAAATTGAGTAAACCCTACCGTACCATGTGTGATTATGGGCGGCAGAATACAGAGGATAGCTAAGGCCGCTTTTTTATTTAGGCTCCTCCATCCACCTCTAAAGGCACCTATGAAGATAAAAAGAAACGCTGGTGTGGTTAAGAACAGTCCCATCCCAATCCAATTAGGTTGGAACCATGGAAAATCGGGCAACACATTGGGTCCTTGGAGAAATATTGCATGGAGGTGGCGGGGGATGTAGGCTATGTTAAAGATACCCTGCTGAAAGAATGGATCTTCCTGTATGCCCGGGATAAGGTAGTAGCCGATGTTGGTAAAGACGCCATAGCGTGCATAATCATAGAGGGCATTTAACCCCACCGGTATGGCTAAACCCCCAAAGAAAATCAGCGCCTGCCTAACTCGGGGCATCCACATATTTTTTTGATCATATATTAGCAAGAGAAAAAAAGGAAACGATAATGCCACTGGTAACCGCGCAATAACTGAACATCCCAAAAGCAAACCCACAGCAAAATTACTCTTCCCATACAATGCAAGAATTATGGCTGAGGTAAGAAACAGCACCGCAACAACATGCTCAATATACCAAGAAGAACCCACAGAGGCAATGAACCAAAAACAAGTCCCAAACCCAAACAGTGCTGTTAGCCACAGAGCTTTAGTTTGATTTGAACCGGCTTTTTTGAGCATCAACCAAGTTGCCGCAACACAAAACCCCGCAAGAATAACCGAGAGTAATGCCTGATCAAAGGTTGTGCCCCAAACTGCAACAAAGGGCAAAAGCAACACCGCAGGCATCGGAGGATAAACAACATAATAGTTGCCATTGAAGGGCACCATCTCTGCAAGATTCTCCCCTCCGCCTGTGAGCCCCAGCCTGCCATGGAGAAACGAATCTGCCAGATAGACAAAATGATTTTGTCCCGGTGAAGGTCCCTTGGAGAGCAAAAATATCAGTAAAGCAATCGCGGCTATGAGCAAAAATTTATAGCGCAACCTAAGCGATGTGACCTTTTTAATGGGGGCCTCAAGAGTTTGGCGAACGCTACTCACAGATATCCTGATAGAATAGTGTCAACTGAAGGTTTTTAACCTTTAATGCAGAAACCCCTCTATGGGAAGATGTACAAAAACCGTGGGTGAACGCCGCCTTGGCCGAACCATCTACAAACTGGGCAACAGCGTTGAACTTAGTAGCAAAGAAGGCAAAGCCAAACTAGCCGAACAAACGCATAAACAAAAAACCCAGACCGAACAGGGTTTTGATGAAGACTCCCCAGTACAAAATCTGCACGACACAACAAACTGGAAACCCAAAACCAATTCTAAAACAACCCCCTAAACATAACAGAATTTTGCTACAGGTTGTTGTTTGAATTCTTATTTGATTTTGAGTGTTCTGTATTTGTGGCGCTATTTTTTGAATGCTATGGCTGAGAAAATGGCTGTTAGTTTATCTTCTTTGTAGACTGAAACGTGATAGACACCAGTGGTTTTCCCGTCACTTATCCGATTTGCTTCTGCGGTTAGTATGTCGCCTTCGGTTGTGGGGCATAGATATTTGATGTCAACTTGTATTCCGACTGCTTTGTTGTCGCCAAAGTTGCAGGCTTCTGCAAAGGCATAGTCTGCTAGTGAAAAGATGGCTCCGCCGTGTGTGCAACCCATGGCGTTGGTGTGTTGTTTTTCTATTTTCATCTGGACTTTGCAGTATCCATCTTTGATTTCAAGAACTTTAATCCCTAGTAGTTCTGCGTAGTGGTCGGTACCTTTCATTTGCTTATCTCTGGTTGTTTTGTACGCTTTCTCTGCCCAGCTGGAAGGCTTTGAGGTTTAGGTTGATGTATTTTTCTTTGAGTCTGTTTGCTATGGCTTGTTGAAATGATTCTGCTTTGAGCGGGATTTCGGGGAGTGCAGAGAGTGCTCCTAGCAGAATTGTGTTAACAACCAGTGTGTTGCCTAGTTTTTGTGCAATACCTGGGCCGTCTACTTGGTGAACCAGTGCTTTGGTTCTTAGGAGTTCTAAGAGTTCTTCGGTGTTTTTGAGTTTCACGTTTGCTGTTAGACCGTTTGGTGGAATGAGTTTCATGTTTACAATAACGGTGCCGTTTTCTTTTAGCATCGGGAGGGCTCGGGTGGTCTCTAGGACCTCAAAGCCTACGATTGCGTCGGCTTTTCCTGTTTCGATGAGGGGGGCTTCCACTTTGGTTCCGATGCGTGCGTAGGCTACAATGGAGCCGCCTCGTTGTGCCATGCCGTGGATTTCTGCTTTTGCTACATTAAAGTCCTCTATCATGGCGGCTTCACAGAAAATGTCGCTTAGTACTACAACGCCTTGTCCGCCGACGCCGCTAAAAACTATATCAAGTTTGGGTTTCACGGTCTATTTCTCCTATTGCGTTAAAGGGGCAGACTTTGTCGCATACTCCACAGCCGTTGCAGAGTGCGGTATCGATTTTGACTTTGTTGCCGTTTTGACTTATGGCAGGGCAGCCAAAGGCTTCGGTGCAGACTCTGCAGCCTTTGCAGTTGTCTTTGATTTTTCGGGGTGTTCCGTGTGGGGTTAGTAGTGGGCAGGGTCGTTTGGCGATAACTACTGAGGGGCCTTCGTGGTTGGTGGCTTTTTTTAGCGTTTGCATTGTTGTTTTTAGATCGTAGGGGTCAACGGTGAAGACTTTTTCGATGCCTAGGGCTCTGACGATGGCTTCTATGTTTATGATTTTGGCGTCTTGGCCCATGGCAGTTTTGCCTGAGCCGGGGGTTGGTTGGTGGCCTGTCATGGCTACTATGCTGTTATCCATGACGATGACGCAGACGTTTGCTTTGTTGTAGGCGATGTTTAGCAGTCCTGGCATGCCGCCATGGAAAAAGGTAGAGTCGCCAATAACTGCAAAGACTTTGTCTTTTGTGCCTGCGTGAATCATTCCTGCGGCTTGTGAGATGCCGCCTCCCATACAGAGACATGTTTGAAGGGCTTTGATGGGTGGTAGGGCTCCTAGGGAGTAGCAGCCTATGTCGCCTGCTACAATTTTATCGTTTGATTTTCCTCTAAGGCTTAGTGCGCCCTCGGGGCAGAGTTTGACACATCTGGGGTTGCCGCCGCAGACATCGCAGACCATGGGTTTGCGGGTTGTGGGGTGCATGTTGATTGCGCCATATGGGCATGCTTCGATACACCATCCGCATCCGTTGCATTGTTTTTTGTCAACGATGATGATGCCTGTTAGGGGTGATTGGGAGAGGGCTTCTTTGGGGCAGGCGATGATGCAGGCTGGGTTTTGGCAGATTTGGCAGCTTATGGCTATGTTTTGGATTTGGTTTTGGCGTACTACGCGTATGCGGGATTTGGCTGGGTTGTGAACTTTTTCTTTGTTGTGTGAGCAGGCGTATTCACAGGTGCCGCAGCCTACGCATTTAGTGGTTTCGCAATGTACTGATTTGTGTAGCATGTTTAGAGCATAGTAGAGGGCGCGATGCGTACATCCGGGGCACAAACCGGGTGGTCGCGGGGTTAAATTGAGTTGTTGTGGACTTTCAGGTGTTGTGGTTAGGTGTAGTTTGGATAGGGCGGTGCGGATTTTATCGGGGGTGAATTCTCCGATTTCTTCAAGGCCTAGCTCAGTTTTGCCGATAAAATCAATTTTGAGACGGGCCAAATTTTCTTCTATGTAGGGTCGGAGTTCTTCTAGAACTATGAGTTTTTTGACTTTTTTGGCAAAGGTTTTGACCATCTCAGATGGGAAGGGATGGACAAACCCTAGTTTTAGCCATGAAACTTTTGTGGTGTCTACAAGTGAGCGTGCATAGTAGTAGCCTACTCCGCTTCCAATGATTCCTATCTTTGTGTTGTTGTCCTCGATGATGTTGAATTGTGAGGTTTCAGCTTCATATTTTGCTTCTAATAGGCGGCTCTCTAGAACTCGATGTTGGCGGCTGGCGTTGGCTGGTACCATGACCCATCTGGGGATGTTTTTATCAAACTCGGCTTTGCGTGCCAGTTTTTGGAATTCTCCTAGTTTTACGCGTGCTTTACCGTGTGCAACGCGGGTAGTTAAGCGTAAAATGATTGGCAGGCGGAGTTTTTCGCTGATTTCATAGGCCCTGCGTGCCATATCAAGCGCCTCTTGGGGGTTGCCTGCATCAAGAAGCGGTAGTTTTGCGTGGACTGCAAAGTAGCGGGTGTCTTGTTCGTTTTGGCTGCTGTGCAGAGCTGGGTCGTCGCAGACTACAATGACCAATCCGCCCTCGATGCCTGTGTATGCCAGGGTCATAATCGCATCCGATGCCACATTTAAGCCCACATGCTTCATGGATGTGAGTGCCCGTACGCCTGTCATCGAAGCGCCAATAGCCACCTCTGCGGCAACAATTTCATTAATGCTCCACTCCGCATAAATTCCAAGATCTTTTGTAGCTTCCGCCAAGGTTTCTAAAATTTCTGTGGAGGGCGTGCCTGGATAGGCCGCGGCAACTTTGATGTTAGCCTCTACTGCTCCACGTGCAACTGCTTCATCGCCGTTGAGTAGCGCATAACTGTCTGGTTTATTTACACTAATTTTGGAAGTCATCATTACGCCTACATTTTACCTATACGTAAATCCAGCACTCGTTTGGCTTTGCCCTCTGTTCGAGGTAACTCGCCAACTTGGACGATTTCTACATCTGCATATATGCCTGTTATGATGTGAATTTTCTTTTGAATATCACACTTTAGAGCGTTTTTATCGAGTTGACTGTTTTGAGCGGTTTTCTCTGTCAACTCGACCTTGATTGTGAACGTATCAAGGGCTCCGGGTCGATCTACAACTATTAGGTACTGAGCCGCTAACTCGGAGAAACCCATAACTACATGTTCAATTTGTGAGGGAAACACATTGACCCCGCGGATGATAAGCATATCATCTGAGCGGCCCATAACCCGGGTCATTCTGGCATGTGTGCGTCCGCATGCACAGGGCGTGGCGTCTATTTTTGAGATATCTCTTGTTCGATAGCGCAACATGGGCATACCCGTTTTAGTTAACGTAGTAAAGACCAACTCGCCCTCTTCGCCTTCCGCTAAAACCTCTCCTGTGTTAGGGTTGATGGTTTCTACAATGAAATGATCCTCCCAAACATGCAATCCCGCATGCTTCTCACACTCAATAGAGACCCCCGGCCCACAAAGCTCGGTTAACCCATAGATATCAAAAGCCTCTATGCCTAATTCCTGCTCAATACGGCCCTGAATTTTACTTGACCACGGTTCTGCACCAAACATGCCTCGTTTGAGTTTGAGGTCCTTTTTGGGGTCAACACCCTCATGTGCCATAGCCTCTGCAAGATAAACTGCAAAACTAGGTGTACATGCCAGCATAGTTACCTCTAAGTCTTTCATAAGCTGGATCTGGCGCTGTGTCATGCCGCCGCTTGCAGGCACAATTTTAGCACCCACTTTTTGTGCCCCATAATGGAAACCAAACCCGCCTGTGAATAACCCATACCCGTAAGCAATATGGATAACATCTTGTGGCCTGCCGCCGGTAGTGTAGATGCTGCGTGCCATAAGCTCCTGCCACATCTCTATATCTTTTTGAGTATAGGCGCCAATAATTGGGTTACCTGTGGTTCCGCTTGAAGCATGGACCTCCACAATCTCATCTGGCTGAGTAACGACCATACCATAGGGATAATTATCTTTTAGATCACTCTTAACGGTGAAGGGAACCTTTTGCAGATCACTTAACGTTTGGATATTACTTGGCTTTAAACCCACAGCATCAAATTTTCTACGATAAAAACTACTCTTCTCATAGCAATAATTAACTTGTTCTTTGAGCTTCTGCAACTGATACTTCTTTATGTCCTGTCTAGGCATGGTCTCGATTTTTCGGTTCCAGTACTGGCCATCCAAGTTTATCCTCTCTCTATTTTCTGCGCGTAGCTACACTTCTTTTATAAGTCTATTAGATAAAAGTTACCTACACTTAACAAAACTGTACAATTATCCAATCTGTGTTTTTCCAGTTTGACGCTTTCTAGTTTTCATAAAATCCACAGAGACAACTTATACAATCACCTTTCCCGTCTTCTTAATGAAATTGACATTTTACTCAACTTTTTAATTTGATAGCTTTAAATCTGTAATTCTTATCTTATTTTGAATTATGTGCTAGTTCTATCTCTTCTCCAGGTTGAATGATGAGTTTATTTGGCGCATCCCATTTTTGTGCTTTAGCCAAATCAAACAACGCTTTGGGTTTAACATGAATCAATATGTTATGTTTTGCTCCTATGATTTTTGCACACTGCGCTGCCTCCTTAGGCCCCATATTAAAAATCCCATCACCACAAAACAATGCATAATCGATCTCTAAAGCGGCAAACGTTTGCATCTGCTTAGTCTTTGAGGTATCACCCGAACAATAAATCCGAACACCGTCCAATGTTATGATAAATCCAACACACGCCTTAGAACTGTGCATAAGATTTTGCGCCTCAACAGCCTCAACCTCAATCCCATCAAGCAAAAAACTGTTATGTTTCCCACCCTCTAACGCTTCTTTATTTGTAATAACTCGACACCCTGCCTTTTGAGTAATCAAATCCAACTTGTTATGATCATAGTGTCCATGTGTAACAAGCACAATATCTGCCGGCTCATCATACCCCTCACCAGCATATGGGTCAAGATATAACACACGTCCATCTTGTGCGGTTATGCGAATGCTTCCATGCCCTTGATATAACAACTTTGCCATACTAACCAACACCCAACTATCTACAAACACTGCCTAAAAAATTTTGAGAGTGTTCACCTAAAGATATACATCATTTGATTTTGCCATTGTTGAAAAATTTCAGGCATAGTCAAAGCACACCACAAACGAATAGTTAAATCCACCATAACAGAACTCTTAGACACAAC
>WRCX01000005.1 GCA_009783705.1 Candidatus Bathycorpusculum hydrogenotrophicum
ATCGTTGCATATGGTGTAACTATGGCGTAATTATTCTTTGAAATTTAGGGCTAAAAACCAAAAAAGAAACGAAAGCAACCTCTAACCATTCAAACTATGGCGTAAACTGTAAAGTTCAGGTTAAAAAAAACTTGGCCAGACGGCACAACAACATAGTTCTAAGAGACAATACCCTCAACAGACGCCGCCAAACCATACGCACAAGTAACCAGCAATGTTAGGCTTCACGCTCAGACGACACCTCATAAACATTCAAAGTTGATCTGCAACTAAGAAGCATAAATGCACCTGAAATGGGAGACACATCACAGGTATACAGAGAAAACTTGAGTTCAGTGCCTAATTTTTGTTGACGACATTTCTCGTCAACAAAACTAAAATGAGACAGCATTTGATATAACGTCTTATGAGTGATGGAATCGGATCCTTGAACAAGATTCTCAAGGACGAAACAAGAAGAAAAATCATCCTGGCCTTGACTGATAGAGAAAGGTTGAGTTATACCGAGCTTATGGAAACTCTTCAGATCGGCAGTACTGGAACGTTTAATTATCATCTAAAGGTTTTAGGCGACCTTTTAGAAAAAACTGATTCGGGGCAGTATATCCTCTCTGAAAAAGGAAAACTCGCCTCTCAGTTCTTAACCGAGTTTCCAGAACGTAACGATGCCTTGGAAACTAAGAAGGTTTGGTGGCGCCGATTCTGGATTGTAGCCGTTCTGCTTCCAACTTTATTGCTATTGATAGTTCTGTATTTGTATTTTTCAGATTATTTAGACACATACCGAGTTATACAAACGACAGTTGGATTTATTTCCGCAATGATATTCACTTATTTTTTCTATCGAATGATTCGACCAAATAGCAAAAAACAAAAAATACAAAGCCAAAAAGAACAAGATCGAACAATCAAAGATGTTTTTGTTTCAGGAAGACGAGCAGAGGAAGTAAAAGAAGAGATTCAGAACTGGGTAAGAGAAGAAGGCATAATCATAGAAGTTGAAAGAGAGGGATTCATAAGGGGGCGTCTTGGGATTCCTAGTGGATTGGGTTTGACTGCGCCAAAATACTTTGAGGTGTCATTAAAGTCCGATCAGAATGGTGTAATGGTTCATACTGAGGGCTGGATTAGTTTATATGATGTAAGTGAGAAAAGCTTTTCAGACGAGATATTAGCCGTTGGTAACATACCGCGGAAAAAAGGCTGGAAAGTAATCAATCATCTCTGGCAAAAGCTAAGAGCACTTTCAAAATAGAGATAGCCCTGCTAATCTGAGTGAACTACAGCCCTGCATCAGAAAAATGTACCAAGTGTACCAGTTGTTAAGGTGGCCATCAACATAAGAGTTCAAGTCAGTTACCAAATAAGCTTTAAATGTTCCATTTGGTACAGCAGTGAGCAATGACAACTGCCCAAGAAGTCCGAAATCATCTGCGCAATAAACCCTACTTACTTGAAGCCCTCGAAAAGGGCATTGTAAACCTAAGTGAACTCTCACGCCAGCTACAGAAAGATCTTAAAACCAGTGACACCAGCGCCATAAAAGCAGCCCTGCGCCGCTATAGTGAGGACCTGCAAAAACATAGGCAGAAAAGAGAAGAAAAAGTCCTCCAGCTCCTCAAACGCAGCGGCATAGCAGTTTTTGACTGCAAATCAGTCATCATAACCTCCAAAGAACTCAGCTCTGAACCGGGCATGAAAGTAGACTTACTGGATAAATTTGTTTATCTGCTGGATCGAAGTGACCTACCGGAACGCATAAACGCCTTGGTTAAACATGAAAACTGTACAATGATTGTGGTACACTCACCTGAAGAACTAGAAGCAACACCAGGAGTTGTCGCGTTTTTAGCAACTTTGCTTGCAGAACAAAACGTCAACATCGTAGAATTCATTTCCTGCTGGACCGAGACTATTTTGGTGGTTGAGAAAAAAGACAGCCTCAAGACCTATGAGGTTTTATCAAACTTGATAGGTTAAGAAACCATCAAAGCACCAAAATTATTAATATGCTAGCCGCCTAATTTTTACTTCAAGAAAGCTAAGAAGATAGAAAGATATGGCCCATCAGGAATGCATAAACTGCAAAACCATCTACGGTACAGAAGAAGTGGTCTATTTCTGCAAAAAATGCGGAGATATCCTCGAAATCAAATTTGACCCAAACGAATTAGAAGAAAACGCAAAAACCACCGAGTGGAAAACTAGACCCCTCTCAGTGTGGCGTTACCGTCCCTTTATGCCCATTCACGAATCCACCCGACTAATCACACTAGGCGAGGGCGGCACAGGTCTGCACCGATCAGAACGGTTAGGTGCCGAATTAGGCATCCAAAACCTCTACATTAAAAACGAAGGCGAAAACCCCACCGGCAGCTTCAAAGACCGCGGCATGACCGTGGGCGTAACCAAAGCCGTTGAGCTGGGCGCACGCCATGTAATTTGCGCCTCCACAGGCAACACCTCAGCAAGCCTAGCCGCATACGCAGCCCGCGCAGGCATCAAATGCACCGTACTTATACCCTCAGGTAAAATCGCATATGGCAAACTCAGCCAAGCCATGATTCATGGCGCAAAAGTGCTTCAAGTCAAAGGAAACTTTGATGAAGCCCTAGAATTTGTCTTTAAACTCGCAGAAAAACACAAAGACATCTACCTGCTCAACTCCATCAACCCCTTCCGCGTGGAGGGACAAAAATCCCTGGGATATGAAATCTGTGATCAACTAAACTATGAAGCCCCCGATCGCATCGTCATCCCAGTGGGTAATGCAGGCAACATAAGCGCCGTCTGGAAAGGACTCACAGAATTCTACCAACTCGGCCTAATTAAAAAACTACCCAAAATGACAGGCATCCAAGCTCAAGGATCTGCACCAATCGCACAAGCCATCCAAACAGGCAGCAACCAAATCATCCCTGTTGAAAACCCCGAAACCATAGCAACCGCCATCCGTATCGGCGCACCAGTAAGCTGGAAAAAAGCAGTCAATGCCATCCGCGAATCCCACGGCACCGCTGAAACCGTCACCGACGACGAAATTCTTGATGCCCAAAAAACACTAGCACGCATCGAGGGCATCTTTGTGGAACCCGCATCAGCCTCCTCCATCGCCGGACTTAAAAAACTAATCAAAAAAGGCATCGTAACAAAAGACGAAAAAGTAGTCTGCATAACCACCGGACATGGCCTAAAAGATCCCGATACCGCTATCAAACAAAGCGAAAAACCCATCGAAGTTGAAGCAGATATAGCCGCTATAGAGGCAGCATTGGGCTTAAAAAAAGCAATTCTAGCAAGGTGATATAAAAAATGAGAATTATCCTAGTTGGCTATGGCGTCGTCGGTAAAGGCGTAACGACAATTCTGGCACAAAAATACGCGGAAAAAGTAAAAGACTACGGATTTAACCCAAAAATCGTAGCCATCTCAGACATTGATGGAGCAGTCATAAATCCCCGAGGCCTAAGCCCTGAAAAACTCGAAGCCATTAAACAAAGGGGCTATCCCATATCAGCAGACCCCGAATTTGGCAACCCCGGCATAAACGCACTCGAAGTTATCGAATCCGTTGAAGCTGAAGTTGTCGTAGAAGTCACCCCCGTAAACATTCAAACCGCCGAACCCGCAATCTCACATATCACAAAAGCATTCAAAACAGGCAAACATGTTGTCACCACCAACAAAGGACCCCTGGCCTTAGCGATGCCAGCACTCACCGAACTTGCCGAATACAATAATGTGTACTTGCGCTTCAGCGGTACCGTAGGCGGCGGAACTCCCATGTTGGAATTTGCCAAACGCTGTTTGGCTGGTGATAAAATCAAAGCCATACGAGGCATCTTTAATGGTACAACAAACTATATACTAACTGAAATGAGCCAAAACCAAGTAGGCTTCCAAGATGCCCTATCAAGTGCCCAGAAGCTGGGTTATGCCGAACGCGAGCCCTCAATGGATATTGATGGGTTTGACACCGCCTGCAAGGTGGTTATTCTCTCAAACTGGATCATGGGCAAAAAAATCACACTAAAAGATGTGGACCGAACAGGCATCCGTGACATAACACTCCAAACACTAACCGAAGCCGCGGAACGGGGTAACACCATCAAACTTATTGGCTCCATAGATGACAACAAACCTACCGTTAAACCCACTGAAATCGCTAAAACTCACCCGCTCTGTGTCAGCGGAGTACTCAACGCAGTAACCTTCTCAACCGAATACGCCGGCGAACAAACCCTGGTGGGCAGAGGAGCAGGCAGTATCGAGACTGCAGGAGCAGTTTTAAGAGACCTCCTAGACATAAAACATAAGTTAGCTAATCGGATGCTAAATAGCAATTTGGAGTCCTACAAATGAAGCTAGTCATGAAGTTCGGCGGTACAAGCGTCGGCTCAGGTGTAAACATTCGCCATGTAGCCGGATTAGTCACAAAGTACGCCAAAGAAAATAACAAAATAGCTGTGGTTGTCTCAGCGTTAGCAGGCGTCACTAACAGCCTTATTGAAACAAGCTTCCGCGCACAAAAAAGTGATGAAAAATACATCCAAGCATTCACCAAAACCCTGCTATCAAAACACACAGACGCCATAAAAGAAGCCATTACAAGTGAGATAATCCAAAAAGAAGTCTTAGAAATCACCGAGAAAAACATAGCAGAACTCGAAAAAATCCTAATCGGTATCTGCTACATCGGAGAATTGACACAAAAATCTAAAGACTACGTTATGTCATTTGGAGAACGATTATCAGCACCAATTGTTTGGGGAGCCATAAAAGATCACAATACCCAAACACAGTGGTTCACAGGTAAAGATGCAGGTATAGTCACTGACAGCAACTTTGGCGACGCAGATCCACTTATGAACTATACAACTCATCTTGTCCGAGAACGACTCGAACCTCTGCTTGAGAAAAACATAATCCCAATCGTCACCGGGTTTATTGCCGCCAATCAAGACGGCATAGTCACCACTGTAGGACGCGGAGGCTCAGACTACACCTCAACCATACTAGGCGTCGCCCTACAAGCAGACGAAGTTTGGATATGGACCGATGTCGATGGTATAATGACCACAGATCCCAAAATTGTCCCAACGGCCCAGATGCTATCCCAGCTTAGCTACAAAGAAGCAACCGAGATGGCAATTTTTGGTGCCAAAGCCATGCACCCCCGAGCGTTGGGGCCGGTAAGCAAAGCAAACGTACCGGTGAGAATCCGTAACACTAACAATCCCGAAAACTCAGGTACTCTTATCACCAAAGAACCACAAGCAGACGCAAAAGAAGCCGCCAAAGCAGTCGCCATGTTAAAAGATGTGGCCATGCTAAACGTATATGGAGCCGCCATGGTGGGAGCACCGGGCAGCTATGCCAAGGTCTTTGATGTATTAGGTAAAAACGGTATCAATGTTATGATGATATCAGCAGCCGCTTCAGAAGCCAACATATCAATGATAATAAAACGAGACCTGCTGGGCAGAGCCATAAGCAACCTCGAAATAGCACTACAAGAACACGGAGGCATAATCAGCGAAGTCACCGCAGAAGACGACGTGGCAGTCATCGCAACCATAGGCGCTAACATGAAAGGGACACTTGGAGTGGCTTCAAAAATTTTCAGTGCCGTCGCAAAAAAAGGCATAAACATTCGCATGATAGCCCAGGGCAGCTCAGAGCTAAACATCAGCTTTGTCGTTAAAGAAAAAGACGGAATCGCAGTCGTACAAACAATCCACGAAGAATTTAATCTCGGCAAACAATAACACTCTTAACTACCTTTCCTTTTTAATATCGCCGTGTTTTTAGCTCAGCAAAAGAGCAGCCTCTTTTCTGAAGATATAAACAAAAGTTTATGTGAGCTAGATACATTTGTTTGATGAGCGTTCTATATTGACCGATCCCGAAATAGAAACCCAAGAGGCTCAAGCACCAGAACAAGCAAAAGAGAAACGCGTTGCCATACAGTTCCCTCTAATTATCATCCGAACAAAACGTTTCTCAAAAATTTTCGACCGATTAGGGGCAATGCGGGCTTCACACTACATTTCGTGGATTTTGCTGGTGCTGGTACCATTTGTAGCCGGTGTAGCGCTCTATCTTATAGTTAACAGCCTTATTGCTCTGATAAACAACCCTGCACTCGGCGAAATTTCACGCGAGATGGGACCTCAAGCAATTTTGATGCTGCCAGGGATTAACCCTATGCTACCTATTGTTTATGGCTGGATTGCTATAGTTGTTGCTGTTGTGATTCATGAAGGCGGCCATGGCATCATTGCCCGTAACGTAGGCTTCGATGTTAAATCAAGCGGGCTTTTGTTCTTCTTGTTTGTTCCCATTGGCGCATTTGTTGATGTTGATGAGGAACAGGTAAAGAAAGCCAGAGCTAGACCTTCACTCAAAGTAATGGCGGCTGGAGTGGGCGGAAACTTTATTTTTGGTGCAACCTGTCTGTTGCTGCTCTTGGTTTTAGTGAGCGGCGTAAGTCCAGCAGTCAATGGAGTATATGTCAACAGTGTTGTGGATGGGATGCCGGCACAGGAAGCAGGACTTATGCCAAAAGACGTCTTTACCGCAATCGACAACATACCAATTAATAACGCCACCGATCTGCAGACCATAATAAACAGCAAAACAGCAGGTGATACGGTATGGGTAGAGGTGATTCGGGGGGATAACTGGCAACAACAGTACGCAACCAACATTACCCTCACAATCTCAGAAGATAACCGTACGATCATGGGGATAACTACCTATGATTTACAAACCGAGTTACGACTGGAAAATTACCAGACATTTTCCATAGAGAGACTCTCAATGTATATGGTGCCCCCTACGCTTGCTTCGGGGTTGGTGCCGTACTCTGATTTTCTGGCA
Source organism: Candidatus Bathycorpusculum hydrogenotrophicum (assembly GCA_009783705.1). Lineage (GTDB taxonomy): Archaea > Thermoproteota > Bathyarchaeia > Bathyarchaeales > Bathycorpusculaceae > Bathycorpusculum > Bathycorpusculum hydrogenotrophicum. The sequence goes on from WRCX01000005.1 coordinate 6,883, forward strand.
CCCTTCTACACCCATAGTCTGGGACCGGTATGGGTAATTCTTGCAAATACGTTGTTTTGGCTGTGGTTTGTAAACCTCAACCTAGCGATATTTAATGCGCTACCCATCTATCCCATGGATGGCGGAAGAATTGTAGATATACTGCTCAAACGCTTTGCCGGCAACAAATTAAGCGGGAAAGCAATCCAGGGGATAACTTTGAGCCTCACAGCTATCTGCGCAACCCGAATCATTGCAACCATAGTATTACCCTTCATACTCTAAACCCCTTTGAGAAAGCAAAAAGCAACTACAGCGCCAGCATAGGGTATAGCAAAAAAAGGGTCCATAGCTTATCTTAACGGATTTTTGTGAGTTTGAAGTGAAAATTCAGCTTGATGAAGGACAGGTGTAGAAGAATCATTAATTAAATAGGTTTTATCTTCTTTGGTGCCGATGAAGAATCTAAAAAGCTGATTGATGATGCACTCTAGGGTATCTGAGGCAAAAATTGGGGTTAGGTTATGATTTTTTTGCGGATAAGATAGATCAGCATGACTAAGCCCACGACGAATAGAGCGGCACCAATACCTATGGATGCAAAATAGTCTATGTTTAGCACATCAGACATTAGGTAGGGTATGTAGGTTGGTCCGACGAAGATTAACAACATTGAAAGGATAATTAAGGCTACTTTGTTGAATTTTGATTCCATACCGCTAACTTTAATTTCTTCTCTACGTTCAGACATGCACTGCACCCAACTTATGACTCTTCAATTTGATTGTTCTCAGCTAAACCTTCTTTTATCTCTTTTCCTAAAGCTTTCATTAAAAACTTGAAAACTGAAAATCCAGCGTTCTTATCTGCCTTAAAACCTAAGGTTGTTCCAAGCAGACTGACACCATCGATTTTACGTTCCTTGGCTAAAGCCAATGTTAGGCCTGTGCCGCCGACGATTCGGCCCTTGCTGTAGATAACACCGCCTTTTTCCATGAACTCTGTTGCCAGTCTAGGTGAGGTTGCGGCAATATAGACCTGTGTTTTGTCCTCTGTGATGGGAACACCGCCCATGGTAACCATGAAGTGACAACCAAGTTTTTCTACAAAATCAACCACATAATCACAGACCTCATAGTGTGCAACGACATCGTCAAAACTGGGTTGAATTTCCCCGGTCATGATAATTAGGGTGTTTTTCTCCATGGGAGCATAGTAGAATTCATAGCGAGGTAGATGTGCGATGCCCTTGGAGGTTATGGAGATGTAATCAGGGAAAGATGGCGAGTACAATTCTGCAAAGGGTTTAGCATCACAAAATTTGATGAGAAAGTGAGCAGCGATTCGGCCTACGTTTCCAAAACCTGGCAACCCCTGTATGAAGATAGGATTGTCAAGTGCAGGATCTGAGAGTTTACGTAAATACGGCGTGTCCATTGTAGCCATCTAGCCTTAGGGAAAGACACCGCCTCTAAAAACCTTTTGCTGGAACTGGAAAAGAAAAAGAAAAAAAGAAACTATTAATATCTGACATCTTCTAATAGTTACACCGAACCCATTTTTGGGGACAGAAACATAGCGGGGTGGGGTAGCCAGGATCAACCCGCTGGGCTCATAACCCAGAGATCAGTAGTTCAAATCTACTCCCCGCTACTAAAAATCAATCCAGAACCAGTTTTGTGTAAGATCAAGATAGCGCGAACAACTTGTTATTTTTGTTTTTATGCTCCGTCACAATTGGCAGACTCATTTCGATAAATGTAAATAAACCAAGTGAGATAACATAGAACAACCAGTTTGGTGAATCTCTTGAAGCAATCCGCAGGATCTTTGTTAACTGCAGTTTTCATCGGTTTAATCGTTCTTTCAACAGTATCATCTCTTAACGGAGTCTTGGCACAGACCGATAGCTACAGCATCACACAAATTGATCATCAAGTGCAGGTTATGTATTCGGGCAATGTAGCCATTTTTGACACCATACATGTTTCGGGGCAGATAACAAACGGCTTCAAAATTGGGTTGCCCTACAAATATAGTGCTGAGGTCCTAAAAGTCATAGCATATGATGAAAAGCAGGAATACAATATCAAACGTGGGGTACCACTAGATGACCACAACGGGTTCTACGGAGTAGAGGTCAACTTTGAGGGAAATAGCCCATCCGTCTTTACCGTGGCATTTGTGTTGTCCAATCAATTAGTTAGCGAGACTGACAACGGCGGCTATATCGTGGATTTTCCAGCTTACCCAAGCTTAACCCAGAATGTTAAAACTTGTAACGTCGACATCACGTTTTCCAACAGCCCTACAACTATTATCATAAACAAAGCAGATGGAATAAAGACAAGCAACAGCTATGTTAGAGCGGATTTACCAGCCTACACCTATGTAATAGCACAAGCCAATGCCACATTGCCGGTGGGAACGCTACAGATAGCGACTATAAACAGTCTAAATCATAAGATAACCATTGACGCCACAGGCAAAGTAGCGACAGAAGATACTTATCAGATAACAAGTAAATCAGTCGCGCCTCTGAGCGCTTTTGTTTTAAGTTTACCGCTTGAAGCAACAAATGTGGTTGTCAAAGATCAAGCCGAAGAAACTTTGCCGATTAAACTAACAGAAAACTCAGACATACTCTTGGTCAGTGTATCGTTTGGAGCCTTTATAAATCAGGGTCAAAAAATGAGTGTAACGGCACAGTATAATTTGCCTGGCGCGGAATTACAAAACGTCGATTATGTGCTCAGGGATTTCAAAGTTTTCCCAGACTTGCAATATCTTGTTGAGAAAGCAACGGCTGTTTTTAGTTTTCCTGAGGGGGCAACACTTGTGTTGCCTCAGATAACCACGCTGGATACATCAGCCACTTTGACACGCAACACCTACCAAGACATACTCACTATAGAAGCGGAGGATGTAAGCTATGTTGATTATCTGGCACATCAACAAAACATCGTTGAGTTATCGTATAACTATAATCCAGTATGGGTTTCGCTTAGAGCCACATTTTGGGCAGTACTCGCCGCCGCAATTGGTTGTGTGGTCATATTTGCTTATCAGATTCACAAATCTAGAGAGGAAACCTATGAGAACCGGGCAGAGAGGATTGCTTCGAGTTCACAACCAGACGGGGAAACAAACCCAGACCAGCAGATAACTACAGAGAACATCAAAGATTTCCTAGAGACCTATGAGTCTAAAAAACAGCTAAAAGCAGAATTACGATCGCTATATGCAAAGGCACAAAAAGGCAAGATACAAAGACAACAATACAAATTGCAAAAGAAAACTGTAGAAGCTCAAATCGAGGGCATAACACGTAATATAGATCGTAAGAAAGCGCTATGGAAAAGCGTCAGCGGCATCTATCCAGATTTGATTATACAAATAGAATTAGCAGAAACAGACATGGCGGAAGCAGAGAAGAGCATGGAAACTCTTGTGGTGCTCTATAGTAAAGGTGAGATTTCGCGTGAGAACTATAAGCAATCCATGATAAATCACCAGAAAGTCTATGATAAAGCAGAAACAGCCATCAAAGGAATTCTGCAAAGGCTACGTGAAAAAATTCGGTGATCAACCTAAAACCTTTTATTTTACAGATAGACTTTTGAAGAAATATCAGTGGAGGTAAGACAAAATGGTGAAAATCGTTGTCGATCCTAAATGTACTGGATGCGAAACTTGTGTAAACACATGCCCCGTCGGCGTTTATGAACTCAAAGACGGCAAATGTGTGGCTAGCAAAGAAAGCGAATGCTTAGTTTGCAGAGCCTGTGAAGCACAATGTCCTGAAGGTGCCATTCAGGTAATCGAGTAAACAAAATCTCGCTACCTAACAGAAATTCCCTTTTATTAAACTTATTTTTTAGAAAATTAACAGCCAACAACAAAAATTAATTCAATTTTAGACAATAACAACTAGTTTGACAACTATTGGCAAACAGAAACAAATCACAGAAAGAGCAAACCTCAGCACAACCAGGTCTATATCATCTTAAGTTCCGAAAGTGGGATACACCCAACTGGAACAGGGTCTTATCTTCAAAATCACGACATAAACTTTGAAACTTCATGTTTGAAACGAAAAGAAAGTATGTTACTCATCTCTAATACACCTATACCATTTCATAATCTCAAATAAACTATTCAATTAAACATGCCCAAGAGGGGTAAACCAAGAAAACTGTTCAAAGCATTTTTTACCTCATAAGTCAATATTAACAAAAACTGTTTTATAGGAAAAGTTACAAATACCCGTAGTGTTAAACGTGAATAAAATTATTCCCTTTATGTTAATTTTCTTTTTCATAAGTGGAACATTTGCAACAACGACATTTAATTCTGTTTCAGCTTTAGAATTAGTTGAGGATTCTTGGAATACCAAAACGCCATCTTCCGACCCAGAACGGGTAGGTTTTAGAGTTGTTGCAGTTGAGGGTAAAATTTATGCTATTGGAGGTTTCCATTATGTTGAAGTACAAAATCCCTTTTACCCTCAATACGGTGAAAGTTATCTTGGCACAAATGAACAATATGATCCTGTGACTGATACATGGATTACTTTAGCAACTATGCCCACACCTAGAGCTCATTTTGCCATAACAGAGTATCAAGGCAAAATTTACTGTATAGGCAGTTTACATATGCATAGTTGTGTGGTTGAGGCTTATGATCCAGCTACTGACAGTTGGAGTACTAAAGCTGACCTGCCAGTTTCATTGCCGTATCCACATCATACGCAAGCACATGTTGTGAATGACAAACTTTTTGTTAGAACTTTTAACGAGTTGTTTATGTATAATTCCGTTCAGGATTCATGGATTGAAAAAACCCCAATACACGGAAGTGAACTACGTCACTATGTGACTTCGGTTGTGGTGGATGATAAAATAATAGTTTTTTATCCAGATGCAGTAGATAATACTTATGACCAGCCATTTAATGTGAATGTTGCGATTTATGATCCAAAAATGGATGGGTGGAGTGAAGGAAAAACACAGGAAATAGGTCTTGACGGCAGCATTATGGGTGCTGGAGTAACAACGGGTGTTTATGCGCCTAAAAATGTTTATCTCTTTGGTTCTAACAGGGGGTCACAATTCATCACTTGGGTGTATAATCTTGTAAAAGATGCTTGGTCAACGGCTAAAGCGGCACCTAATCGACTTTCAGTTTATGGCGTAACCGAGATTGACGATGTTTTATACGTATTTGGGTCTACTGAAAATGGTGAAGTAAACATGCAATATGTACCAATTGGGTATGAGCCACGTGGTTATCAGACTTTTCCAACTGGATATGTTGTAGCCATAATAGGCCTAACTGCAAGTATTGTTATTGTTATAACATCCTTATTTTTCTACACAAAGAGACGAAAAAACAGATAGTGTATCCGAAAGTGGGACTCACTTGTAAGGTGATGTGTTAATGTATATATTGGCGCGGTTAATTATTATTTTTGAGTTTATAGATGTAGTTGTGAGGGGTTATTTGCATGCGTGTAAATGGGCAGGCCAAGTTTAATTTACACGGTCAGCGTTTGTGTAGTAGTAAGGTTTTGTCTTTTGTTTTTTTGTTGTTTATAATGTTTGTTTTTTCCTGTTTGGTTTCTATGTTTAGTGCTGTTTCGCCCTTTGTGTTAGGCGCTTCTAATACTATGGTTAGTAATGAAGCTGAACTTACGGCGGCGGTTAATAATGCGCCATCGGGTGTATCGGTTGTTATTGTTTTTGATGGCGATATTTCCCTCTCAGAGACGCTTGTTATTTCTGAGGGCAGAAATATTACGTTAACAAGTACTGTTACAGATCAAGGTGGATTTTACAAGTTAATTGGCACAAAACGTGCTGAAATTGAAAGTGGTTTTTATCCGACTATTTCAGTTCAGAGTGGGGGAGTGTTGAGGCTTGATTGTATTATTGTAACTCATGCAAAGGGCGTCATTGGTTGTGGCGTAATGGTTCATCCTAATGGCACTCTTGCCTTGTCTGATGGTGAAATTTCAGATAACACGGGTTGGGGTGTATACAATTGTGGTCTTTTTGAGATGATGGGGGGTAGGATTTCGGGTAACACCGCTGGATCGGGGGGAGGCGGAGGTGTACATAATGAGGCGGGGGATTTTGTGATGTTGGGGGGTGTAATTTCTGGCAATAGAGCTACCTCGGGTCATGGCGGGGGTGTGTACAACTTTCGAAGTGTATTTAGTTTGTTTAATGGAGTGATTTCTAATAACTGGGCAAACTCTGAGGGCGGGGGTGTGTATAATTGGGAGAGCAACGTTACTATGTCTGGCGGCGAAATCTCGGGCAATACCGCAGGGTCGGGGGGGGGTGGTGTGAGTTTTAGAGGCGATAATCTTCGAGTATATACTTTTGAATTATCGGGGGGTACAATTTCGGACAATACCGCTATCGGCCAGGGTGGAGGCATATCTAACATCCAAGGCGCGGTTACTATGTCTGGCGGCAAGATCTCAGAAAATACTGTTTTACGCTCAGGCAATTTTAAGGGTGCTTCTAGTTATGGTGGTGGGGTGTATAATTATCTGGGTACTTTCAAATTGGTGGGTGGTGTGATTTCGAGCAACACAGCATCAAACGGCGGGAATGTATATAGCGAAAAAAGTGAGACATATTATTTTGGTGTAAGAACGGTTGTGATTATTTGGTGTATGCGTGTTGTGTTTGTGACGTTGGGTGTTGTTGTGGCAGTTATGCTCTTTATGTTCAAAAAAAGACGAAGAACTCAGGGGACAAAAAAATTAAGCATCAACAATGTCTAGTTAACTTTGTTTAGTGAGATACTAGGTCTAAATACTCAGGTACAACACGCCAAGTTTTTGTTATAAAAACAGAAGGGTTAGTCTTCTTCTATGTTTAGAAGGAATTCTATGATTCGGCCTAGCTGTTTTGCTGTGATTAAGTCGATGGCTTGTTCTTCGTCGATGTTTAGAAGAGGGTTATCGGTTTGCATAGTAGAAGTATTGGCTACTTTTGCTTTAACACTATCTGCTTTGTTACTTCGAAGTTCGAAGTAACGGCTCAACACATAGAACACATTTAACATTTTTATGCAAATTTAACGAATAAACAGTCATATAGACCACATGCAAGTAAACAACAAAACATGTTTTTCATGGAAGACCCCCTGAAAACAAGCAAAAGTTATATTGCCAATCCACCTAAAATACAATCATGTCAGTCAAAGTCCACTGTTGCCACATACTGGTCAAAACCCTAACAGAAGCCACCGCAGTAAAAACCCGCCTCGATAAAGGCGAAAAATTCGGCGACATCGCCAAACAGGTTTCATTATGCCCATCAGGCAAAAAAGGCGGAGACCTAGGCACCTTCACAAGAGGCAAAATGGTTAAAGAATTTGAAAAAGCCGCATTTGAACTCCAAAAAGGTCAAATCTCAAACCCAATCAAAACCGCATACGGCTACCACATAATAAAACGCATAGAATAACAAACAACCACACCTCTTATCCACAGGCTAAAGTAGCTCTTTTTAAAATCATCAATAACAAACCAACACACACAAACAAACACATATCACAAATTTACTAACAACCCAAAAAGAACCAGAAGCTATATTCATTAAACTCTGCAGGTCCAAACTGCAAACATGCACTTGCGAAAGTCATATAAGAGTTTAGAGTTAACTTGAGGTGTATTCAACTAATTTTGAGTTGAGCTAAATGACTAAAATCAGTCTTAAAGAGGGAATCAGCTGGGTCGGCGTAGTTGACTGGAACATACGAGACTTCCACGATTATGTAACATCCTGCGGTAGCAGCTATAACGCCTATCTAGTACAAGATGAAAAAACTGCACTAATAGACACCGTAAAAGCAACATTTTGCAATGAATTAATCACACACATCTCAGAATTAACCCCCCTTGAAAAAATCGACTACATCATAGTCAACCATGTAGAGATGGATCATTCAAGCGGCCTACCCATCATCGCTAAACTCGCTAAAAACGCCAAGATCTACGCCACCGCACGAGGCAAAGAAGAACTCATCAAACACTACGGAACAGAATTCGAACGCGTCGAAATTGTAAAAACAGGTGACAAAATCAGCCTAGGCAAAAAAACACTCACTTTTCTTGAGGCCCCAATGCTACACTGGCCCGATAGCATGTTCACCTACGTAATTGAAGACAAAGTTCTAATGCCCAACGACGCCTTTGGACAACACCTTGCCAGCTCAGGCCACTTTGATGATGAAGTTGACCAAGTAGTTCTAATGAAAGAAGCCATAACCTACTACAGCAACATTCTCACCCCATTTGCACCACTTATCGTTAAGAAAATCCAAGAGGTCATTGACATGAAACTTCCCATTGACATCATCGCACCCAGCCATGGTATCATCTGGCGCAAAGATCCCGTGAAAATCATCAATGCCTACATAGAATGGGCAACCGGCAAAACCGTGAAACCAAAAGTAGCCATAGTCTTTGATACCATGTGGGACAGCACCAACAAAATGGCCCGAGCCATCGGCGATGGTATAGCAAGCCAAGGCGTTGAAGCCAAACTGTTTAAACTCCGATGCACCGAAAACACAGAGATAGTCACCGAAATCACCGACTCAAAAATAGTCTTAGTAGGATCACCCACACTCAACAACGGCATGTTCCCCTCAGTAGGCATGTTTCTCACCTACATCACCGGACTAAAACCCAAAGGCAAACTATGGGGCTTCTTTGGCTCATATGGCTGGGGCGGAGGCGCCATACGAAATATGACAAAGATGACAAAAGAAGCAGGCTTTGAAGTTATAGAACCCAGTATCGAATTAAAATGGGTCCCAACAGAAGAAGAAATCAAAAAATGCTTCGACTATGGCGTACAAATCGCCCAAAAAGCCAAAACCTAACCCTTCCCATTTTTGAATTTAAGCCACCATTTATAGATTCTAACAACAATAAACAAGGGAGCACAGCCAAAAAGAGAGATGAGGCTCCCTTTGGTATCTGTTAGGGTTTGGAGTTCATCATTAGATCTTTTTCATATACCAGCCCATCTCGGGCACCCATTTTTGTCACGCTTCTGGAGGCGACAAAATTGCCCAATCGACCGCATTCAAAGATAGATTTGTTGTGGATCAAACCGTAGAGAAAACCTGCGTTAAAAGCATCGCCTGCACCGGTTGTGTCAGTAACGGGAACTTTGAAAGGCTCGATGGTGCGTTTATCGGTTCCATTTGTTACATAGCAACCTTTGGCTCCGAGTTTAACTACTACGATTTTAACACCCATCTGCAAAAGCAACTCGGCACCTTTGGGAACATCGGTCTCGCCTGTGAGAAGCTCAAGCTCTGCCAAGTTAGGCATCATAACATAGCTGTTTTGAATTAGGGGTTCTAGTGCCGCTAAACCCTTTTGAACATAGAGAACACCAGGATCAAAACTGACTTTGACACTATCCGGTAGAAAGCTCATGAGTTTTTTTTGGGTTCGAAAAGATTTATCGCCAACAAAGGAAGTCAAATGAAGGAATTGGGTATTGGTGATATAGTTTGCTTGCAACTCGCGGAATTCAATGTTATCATTAACACCGGGGTTTATGTAGAGAGCCCGGGCACCTTTTTTGTCCACAAAACCCAGACAGATGCCGCTTTTGCCTTTGGGAGAGCGTATTATACCGTCTGTGTTAATCCCCTCGGTTGTGAAACAGTTTATTTGGAGATTACCTTGGTGATCATCGGCGACTTTGCCGATAAATCCCACTTTGCAACCTAGGCGTGCCAAGCCAACAGTGGTGTTGGCTGCTGAGCCACCGCAAGCTTCGGTGGAGTCATGGATAAAGCTCTCATTGTCAGCCCCTGCAATTTTATCCACTTTTAGCAGGGTATCGACATTTAGTGCTCCAAACCCAATAACATCAAAGCGGGTCATTGGAAAACCTCCCGAAGGGGGATTTTGTACTGACCTAGTTTACCCTCATAGTTGCCAGCTGAAATACGCACGACACCTTCGATGTCTAATATAGCCTCAATACCTGCTTTGGTTGCAGCTTTGAGTGCCTCCACTGAGACCCCGTCATAGACGACCTCGGCGATGTAGCCTACACCGTCGGGCACTTTGGATTTGTCACCTAACTTTGTTTTAAGAGAGGGACAGAAGTAGTGGTTGGTTGTGGGGCCGATTTGGGGAAAGTTTGTTTCGGGTTTACTGCCCGCTGAGCAGATATCAAAAGTTGTAACAACACCATCAATGTGGTGGATGGCATCTATGGCTTGGGCGCCGGCTTGTTTGAGGGCTTCTTTGGTTGTGGACATAAACCAAATGTTGCCGCCCATTACACCTCGTGCGTAGCCGATATAGCGCTCAATAACAAAGTCGGGGACCATCAAGGGAACCACAATGACGTCTCTGTTGTGGCGTTTTTCGACCCATTCATATCCGTCGCCACAGTGTCCTATGCGTTCCATCATATCCATTTTGCCCTCGGCATCTGGCAGGGCGTCATAGACTGCAGTGAAGGGTTTGACAAGTATGTCTTGGCGGATGCGGTAGCTGAGTTCTTTTTCAAATTTTTCTACGGATTGAGCGAAGTCTTTTTTGGCATTGATTTCGCCCCAGAGCTGCAATATAGCACCAACTCGACCGTCAGGGGTTTGTTCTGGGTTGAGGTAGCGTTCTACGCCGCCCTCGGTTCTGCCAATTACCACTGAGGGGGTTGCGGTAGCATCAGAGGCGGCTTTGCAGAGAGTTTCCACATCATCTGCGGTTATAATTATGCGGCAATAGATGCCGGAAAATGCTTCTATGAAAGTATCATCGATTTTTTTATTCATCATCTATCCTAGTCTCCCAATTTTTTCTCCACGGATTTTTTCTCTAAATGCACAGCTTTGCTGTGCGATTTTTTCTATGTTTTTAGGTGTTATTATTTGGACTTCAGGCAATGTATCAGGGTAAACTGTGATTGGATGGTTTAGCATACCAACCAGGGGACTGTTTTTATCAAGTAAGGTTTTGCACCAAAATCCAATATATTTGTTTAGCAGGTTTTTTTTGCTGGTGGTTTGGTAGAATAATTGAGCAAGTGCGGCAGTTGCAAGTGTACTTTCTGAGAGCACTGCGACTTGGGCGTTTGCTATTGCATAAATGTTTCCGTTAAAAGAGACTGCTAAACCGCCTGATTGCCGAACTAATCGGAAGGCGTCTACATCGGTTATGCTGTCACCGACATACATTACATTTGAGAGTTGGGCACCGGATCGTTTGGCGGCATCGCAAATGGCTTGGGCTTTTTGGGGTCCTCCAACTGTAACCACTTCTGTGAGTAGTTTACCGGCGTTGGTTTTTGGAAGTTCAACCTCAAAAATTTCATCTAAGCGTCGGATTGTTGTTTGGTCCGTTGCTGAGAAATCTTTTAGGGATACAGCGTAGGGTGGAATTGTGATTTTGGGCATCTGGGCTATTTCTTGAGCGAGTTCTTTTAGGAGGGTTTGTTCTTGGGGGCTGATGGGGTATTTGTCGAGATTGACTTTTGTGCAATAAGTGTTTTTGTAGGGGAAGTTTATGGTTTTGCAGAGGGCTTTTATGTAGTGTTCGTAGCTGGTGCTGACGATAAAGACCTCGGCGATGTCATTTATGAAGCTCAATGTATCGGTGATGTGGGGTAGAAGGGTAACGTTTTTGGTGCAGAATTCTTCGAGTTGTTTGTCTGTGAGGTTGTATGCTTTAAAGAAGGGCAGAATTAAGCGAAGTGTGTTGCCTGCGGAGTAGTTGGGTCTGTGGAGATTGTCTGCTAGCACATCGTCATAGCAGCTTAGGTTAGAAAAGAGGGCTGAGCCGTTTGGGATAAAATGTGCGGCTAATTCGTAGGCGTTATCATTTTTTGAGATGGGCCCCTCACAGTCAGAAATCACGAGGTATTTGGGAGGGTGGGGTGGTTTCATCGGCGTAGTTGCTCCAGGTTTTGGATGCTTTTTGTGATGTGTTCTTTAGCGGCTATATCGGTGCGGTTCCATAATGCGCCGCCAGTGATGGTTTTTGCGCCTTCTTGGCTGATTTGGCGGGCTTCTTCTATGGAGTCGCCGATGCCAAGAATGCCAATTGCGCGAGATTTAAGAGCGTAGGTTTGGCCGTTTTGGATTTCCATAGAGCCGGGGTAGATGCGGATTTTGTCACCGTACTTTTGGGTGAGAACTTGGGCTTTTGTTAGGTCAACTGGTGTGCCGATGTCGGCTTTGTTTATCTTGTCTGAATGTAGGGTGGAATAGCCGCCGTAATCAGGGGGCACTTTGTAGGTTAGAACCGTTGCGGCTTTTTGAGTTGCAACGTCTCGCAGGGTGCCCTCTATCATGCGGTAGCAGGTGTCGACAAAGTCATCTTTTAGGATGGGGAGTAAATTCATGATTTCGGGGTCGCCGGGGCGGCTGTTGATTTCTAGGATTTTTATACCCTTGGCGGTGTGCATAAATGCGAGATAGAGGGGTACGCCGCGTAGGGCGGTGTTATCGGGGATTTTCTTTTTCCAGCCCTCAAAGACGCTTTGGGCTAAGGAGAGTTCTGCTTCGCGGTCGGCGGCTGTGAGGAAGGGAAGGTAGTCTTTTTGGTCTTTGTATGAGCCCATGCCGCCTGTGTTGGGGCCTTGGTCGTTGTCAAAGGCGCGTTTGTAGTCGCGGGTGTCGGGGAGGGAGATGAAGTGTTCGCCGTCGCAAAAGCCCATGCAGCTGGATTCTTCGCCGGGCACTTTTTCTTCGATGATAACAGAGTTAGATTTGAAACTGGAGAGGAAATGCTCAAAGAGTTGTTCTCGGGTTGTGAAATGATCGCCCCAGACTCCGACGCCTTTGCCCAGAGCAGGTTTGTCGGGTTTAACAACGGCGTTATTGTCAAGGTCGTCAAGCCATTTGTAGACATCGGCTTTTGCATCTGTGGGGGCGGGGTAGTCTTGGGGGTTGAAAACTTTGAACCGGGGATTGGCTTGGGGCGCGATCTCTTCAAAGAGGATACGCTGCGCCACTTTGCTTTCCTCAATTGCATATGCTTTTTTGGGGCAGATAACTGGGATGTGGGTTTTTTCCTCGATTAAGTCGCGGATACCTTTGATGATGGGAGTTTCTGAACCTACTAAAACAAAGTCTAGGTGGTCCTTGTTTGCCATTGCAAAATGACAGATATCGTCGATATCTAGACTTGGAATAACCACGTGTTTGGCGGCGTGTTTAACGTTGAAGGGATTACATTGTTTATCGGCAATGTAGAGTTCAACTTTGTGGTTTGGACTTCTTAGAAGCGCGTCTGCCATGGCGACTTCTCGTGCACCATAGGAAACTAGCAAGACACCCGTTTTTTCCAATCAGATACCACCGTTATAACCTATTTTGTGATGGAACGCTTAATAGCAGTTACGGCTGAACTTCCTCGTTCTCATAGATTCGGCCCTTTTCTTCATAGCCTTCTTGGAAGCGTTTCTTCATGGCGTCAGCAATTTTTTGTGCACAGGGAGTGGGATATTTGCCGGTGACACATGCTAAGCAGAGATCGTCTTCTTTTTTACCTATAGCGGCAAGCAAGCCCTCAAGGGATTGATAGCAAACGCCATCGGCGCCGATAATTTTAGCGATCTCATCAGCGTTATGTCGACTGCCTACGAGTTGACCATAGCTGGACATGTCAATACCATAGAAGCATGGTCCGATAATACGTGGGAAAGTTACAAAGACGTAGACTTTTTTTGCGCCTGCTTTGCGTAACTTTTCAATAATGACACTTGTTGTGTCTCCCCGAACAATACTGTCCTCGGTTATGATGACACGTTTGTCTTTAACTTTAGCATCTAGGATGTTGATTTTTTTGTCTATGGTGGTGTAGCGCTCCGCATTTAGCAAAATAAAAGCACGCTCAGTGACATAACGATGACGACGTGAGGCACGTTCCCAGCGAAGACCCGACTCTTCATGAACACCCATAGCAGAATCATCACCGGTTTCAGGTACCGATAAAATGATATCACCATCTTTGGCGATTTGAGGGAATTCTTTAACGATATTGCGTCCAAATTCCTCGCGTATTTCATAGACGTACTTGCCATTGAAAATTGAATCGGGCCGTGCAAAATATGCAAACTCGAAAGCGCAAAAGGCAGGTCTTGGATTTGGAATTACTTGGATACGTTTGAAACCCTCTTTGGAGACAGTAACAAGTTCACCGGGGTTTAATTCAAAGTCCCGAACAAAACTGTTCATATCTAAACTAACAGTTTCAGATGAAAACGCATAGGTTTTGCTTTTGGGGTCATGTCCAGCGCAGAGAGGTTTTATACCATGAGGATCTTTGAAAGCAAAAAAAGTACCATCACAGGTTATACCCGTAACGCTAAATGCACCATCTAAGCTCTCCATAACGCTCTTGGCGGCCAGAACCAAATCATTGGTTTGTTTGAGACCAAGAAGCATCTTGTGGCAGACCAAATCGGAATCACAGTTATAGACAAAGTTGGGGAAATGCTCAGTCATCTCTTTTTTGAGCGGCTGAGTATTTACAATGTTACCATTGAAGGATAAAGCAACTTTTATACCATCTATAGAAGCTACGAATGGCTGAGTGCCTTGGACAATAGAGACATCGTCACATTTGCCCGAGGTGGTATAGCGAACATTGCCGATGCCAATTGAGCCAGGCAAACGGCTAAACCACTCATTTATAGCATCGCCTTTGACTTTTGGCACCAAGTCAAGGTTTTTGTATGCATAAAATTCGCCATTGCTGTAGGTGAGAAAACCATGTGACTGGTGTCCTCTGTGGTTTTGTGCCCGCAGTCCCCAGTAAACATAGGGGAAGACTGGTTGATTATCATAGTTTATTACACCAAAGATACCGCAGCCCATAGTAATCACTGCTCTTATTGGGTATGCATGTAATTGGGGGTTTATCAATTTTTAGTACAAACCTAACAGAACCCCATGGGTTTTTTGACACCTATCAGATTGAACTAAACGTCAACAGATACAGAAAACAACAGCAACAAAAAGAGAAATTATGGAAGAATACGACCCGAGATGAATGCAATAATAGCGATTAACATTGCAATTTTAAGGAGTTTCCTTGCCCGGTTGGGATTTTTAAAGATCAAGGGAATAGAACCGACGAAAATACAATCCGAAACTAGGACAATTACCAGATAACCTAAACCAAAGATCGCAAAAGGATAGTAGGCTAAGATACTGATAACAACTGCAATAATCACCAGAAACGAGGCAAAAATACCCGCATTTTTGGGTCCAATGATCTTGGGTAGTGTACTACGGCCTACGTCGCCTTTGATATCTTCGATATCTTTGATGATTTCACGACCAAAAATAGCCAAAAAAGAAGAACCAGCCATAACCAAGGTAGCCTCCAATCCACCCACGATTATGCCGCCAAAGATAAAACCCAATGCCGCCTGAAAACCCATAAGGACATTACCGGCAGCTTTTTTCTTTTTTATACCCAGCTCATATCCAATTTGGAGGACAGATGCAAGCAACACCATTACAAAGGCAGCTAAACCAGATATTGTACTCAAGAAGTAGGTTAAGAGAAAACATCCGCCAAACATAACAATTGAGAAAACCAAGTAGGTTTTGGGTTTAAGTAAACCAGAGGGCAACGGGCGTTCGGGATGGGCAACTTTGTCTATGTCAATGTCAAGATAATCGTTTAGGGCATTGCTGGCTAATCCAAACAAAAAGCCCACAAGAGTTGCCAAAGTTACAACTAGCCATAAATCAACAACATTTAAACCAGCACCGGCAACGCAGGCAGCAAAAACGCCTAAGCCCACAAGCAAAGAGGTGAAGGGACGGCCTATATGTAAAATTCCGCGGAAAGACGCTTTTGCTTCGCCTGTTGCGCTAGAATTCATATATTTCCGGCCCAAGGTTTCCTGTTATCATCATACGCTTAGTCTGCGGCACATTTTCCGCTAGGGGAATAGAAGACGTTTTGATTTTTGCATACATAATGTCGCCGATGAGTTTTTCCACAAAAGGACGTCTGTGAACTAGATATAGTTCGGTTTCCCGTTGAGAACGCACGAAATCGCGTTCGCCATCGGCGTATTGTTTGAAGTATTGAGTGGATTCGTTTAGGATTTTACTTCTCAGCGCCACAGCAACCAGATAGATAAGCTGGTTATCGTTCCAAGTGCTACTTGCAGAGCCCTGTTGGACATACATAAGACTGCTAAAATCAGAAATCGTGGGAGGAAGCATCATACCGGTTGGGAACTGGAGTTTAGTGTGGCGGATAGTTACATCTATTTTTGGAAACCCTGTGAAGTAGGACTCGTGTTTCATGGCCCAATCCAGTGAGTAATTGATTAAAAAGTTGGCCGTAAACTGTGTGTTGCCTGCAGTTTTTTGACAGAGTCTTTTGAGGTTTTCGCCAAATCCACCTGATGAACCACTGGGTTCAAGTGCGGTTTCTAAATCGCCGACGAAATTAAGTCTAACACCATACTTTTGGGCGTATTCCTCATAGGTAGCATAAAGCAACTTGAGGCCTTCATAGATATCGGAATAGTTGTCTCTTTGGCGGTGTTTTTCTTCGATGACATTAACGTAGCATGCAGGCATACCCAGCACACGCATGATGTTCATTAACCGCACGACAAATATGCCGCCATCGTAGTAGGCGTTGGAGCCTTTTAGCTGAGTGGAAGTACGCATGCCATCGGTCATATCGTAGATGACGGTTTGCTTGAGACTTTGCTCAAAGTTTTCTATTCCCAAGGTTTTGCAGGCGTCTTGGAAGCTTGTTTTAATGAACTCATCGCTGGGCAGTGATATATCCATGAGTATAACCCTCTTTCCCAACATCTTCTCTGTTCTGGTGAATAAATCTTTACCCTAAAATCGAGAGACAACTATAAGTAACAACGGAGATAGCGTCACGCGTATGTAAAATTTTGTTATCAAAAAAGGTTGTTAAAATTAAAAAAGAAAATAAGTGGGGAGTTTAGGGTTGCCACTTGTCGATGACGTACTTGGCGATCTCGCTGCTATCGCGTGGTCCAACCAAGACTTTCCAGCCAGATAGTTCTTCGATTTCGCCGCTGATGCGTGAGGCTTTGCCGGGGCTTATGATTTTGCGGTGTTTGACTTTGTTTTCGATGCCGCTTGCTTTGATTGCGTCTGCGATTTTTTCGGCGGTAAGTTTGCGTCCTGCGACTCCTGCGTCTATGGCTGCACCTTCTGCGTCAACTACGATGAGGTAGGCGTTGGTTTTGCTACTCTCGATGTCTGAGGCAACGGTGTAGAAGGTTAGGGCAAAGTTGCTTGTGAACATGACTGGGCTGTTTTCATCAGGGGTACCAAAGACTTTGAGACCGGGTTCAACTGCGACTGGTTTTCTTGGGTCGGTGTAGATGTTTTGTCTTAGGACAACTGTTGGCAACAAGCTCCAGCCGTCGTTGCTGTGGAGTATGATTGCGTCTGCGAAGCGGGTTATGAGCATTGATGCAAGGTAGGATTCACGCCATTTGACGAGGTCGTCTGCGAGGTCACCTTTGTTTGCCCAAGCAACCATGGGGATGCCTATGAGGGGTAAACCTGCGAGTTCTTCGCCGCCTTTAGTGGCTGCGCGTCGTAGCACGGTAAAGTTGTTGAGTGTGTCTGCTAAGCCGTCGTTTGCAAAGGTTCCGGGGTCTAGTACGATGTCTTTGACGCCGTATTCTTGGAGAGTTTTTGCCAAGGAGATTAGAGCGTTTAGATCGTTTGGTGCGGATGCAACAAGGGGTGCATCGTACATGATGGCGAGTTCAGCCATTTCTTTCCAGTTGGTTGTGGTTGCAGCGTAGAGGAGTGGTCGGGCTTTGGGTGCGGCCATTAAGCCTGCTTCGGCTATGGCTGGGTTGAGGGCGACAAGGATGAGGGGGAGCTGGGTGGTTTCAGAAACTTTTTTGACGCATGCTTTGAATTTGTCTGCGTTTTCACTGGTGCTTCGAACAGCGATTAAGTCGAGTTTTAGTGTGTTGCCGATGTATTCGTAGCTAAAGTTATCGGTTTTTTGTACACGGCTGACGACTTCGCTCTCAGGCATTTCGTCAGTGACATCAATGGCGATGGCTGTGGGGTTTTTGTAGGTGAATTCGTGGCGGTACATGACGAGTTTGCCGCCGATTTTTTTGGCTTTGTCGCCGATTCCGATTGTGACTTCTTTAACTGCGGGTTTGAGGAGTTCGCTTAGCAGAGCGTATTGTTTTGCGTTTTCGGGTTTTAGCAGTGGTTTGCATGCGTCGAGGTCAACTTCGCGGTTGACAATCTTTGTGGCAAATGCCATACAGTTTTCTTGACCGCATTCTTTACAGTTGGTTTTAGGTAAGTTTTTGTAAATGGTGATGGGGCTGAGTTCTTTTAATCCGCCTTTTTTCTTTTCTGCCATACACTTCATGTCTCCTTAAGCTTTCACTTTGACCCAATCAGCAAAGTTGGCTGGGTCGGCTTTTTTGCCGCTTGTTAGATGGTTAGTTACGTCTTTGAGGGTTTTTACGGCTGCTGGGTGCATCATCATGAATAGGTCAACGCCTGCGAGCAACAGGGTTAGAGCTGTTGTGACTTCCCAGAGTGGACCTCTGAGTTCGCGTGGTTCCCATTCAGCAGACATCTTTAGCCATGCTTCGCGTGCTGCCCATGCATTGGTTGTGCCGCTGCTCATGGGGTGTGCGAGTTCTTGGTCGCCCATTAATCCGCTGATGCGTGCGCGTTCCATGTTTGTGAATGCGTAGTCTAAACCGTAGCCTAGTGCTGCGGTTGTTAGGTCCATGACGATGTCTTCGCGGTCGAGGTGGTCGTAGAGGCGTCTGTTGAGTTCGCGTGCAAAGTTGAGGTCCATGGGTGTGAATGCAAGAACTGCGTTGCCTGCTTTTTTGATGAATTGTGCGCATTTAGCTACGTCCATGTCAAGTGTGACGGAGCTCATTAGGAAGCGTTCACCTGGGAATCGTGTGCAGACTTCTTCGAAGAGGGCGGTGTCTTTGACTGGGTCGCCGCATCCGCCGATGATGAGTGGTACATCTACGGCTTGGAGGACTTTTTCAATTGTCAGGCATGCGTCTTTGGGGGTAGCGTCTTTTAGCAGGGGGTCTACACTGATGAGGTGCATTGTGACCATGTCTGCGCCGAATTTTTCGACTGCAAGTTTGGCCCATGCGGCGGGGTCACCAACGACGTCTTTAACGTGCATTTTGACAGCTTTGGACAGAGGTACTTCCATGTCAAAGACGTCTAGGGTGATGATTGGTTTGTGTGGAATTGGATTTTCAAAGGTATAGAAGGCTGGAGAGAGTTCTCCGCCGATTGTGAATGATTTGCCGCGTGTACCGCCTTCGCTTTTGGTTGCGCCTAGTTTGACTGTACTGATTTTGTTGGGGTATTTCTCAATTGGAGTTGGGAAGGTTGTGGATAGCAGACTTGTGGGTTTGCTACCGGGTGCGCCTGGGAGTTTGAGTTTTGGCAGGATTTGTGCAGCCATGCTGGGTGCAAAGAGGATTTCGAGTTCTTTAGCGTCCAGCTGGAAGTCTGTGAGTTCAACCTGCTGGAATTTGGCGAGGGCTTCTAAGATGTCGCCGCTTAGCTGCAGGCCTTCATTGTCCTTCTTTTTGTCTGTGTCGTGGTGAGTCGTAGTGATCACCGTTTGTCTTTGTCTTTTACTGTTTGGATTATGACTCTGTTGGCGTATATTTTGGCGTCTTTGAGTATGATTTTGAATCCACCGGCCATAAAGGGTAGTGAACCTGCGGTTGCGACGGGCATCATGGTACCTGCGGCGTCTTCATTAATTGTGATTGCTTCTGCTTCTGCGGGGGCTTCTTCAGCGCTCCATCTTGCGACGATTGGGTGTTGCTTTGCGGTTAGGAATGCTTTGAGTTCATCAACGCTTTTAGCATCGTCTTCGGTTGCAATTTTGTCGACGATGTCTTTGGGGATGAATTCTTTGACTTTTTCTTTGACTTCTTTGGGTACCCAAACGATGCGGTTCCATCCGCCGTCTGCTGCGAAGAATTTGGTGCTTCGCATGTACTCAATAGACATTCCATGGAAGCCGTCAATTTGGCGTCCGCCTGCTGTGGAGTCAGCTAGGGTGCTAAAGGGCAAACCGTTTACTGTTGCGCCTTTAAAGCTACGGTGGACAACGCCCATTCCGTCAACTTCGGGGATATAGAATGTTACTGCTTCAAAGCAACCACAGCTAGTGTGTGGATAATCAAAGGCTGTGTATAGCCAGACTTTGTTAACTTCGCCCATGCTGCGTTTCTTTGCAGCTTCGTTGATGCCGCTAAATTCACCTTTTTCTTCGTTGATGATATCGCCTCTTGGGATCGCAAAGACTGGGCCTTTGGGATCGATACTTGCGGAGGCTTTACCGTCAAACCAGCTGATGGCACCACAGTTGCTGTATCTTTGGGGTGTGATAACACAGACGTGGCTTGGTGCAAATGATTGGCAGAGTGCACAGCCATAGAAGGTATCTACTTCAGCGTCTTTTAGGCCACGGGCTTTTGAGTCGCGTGATTCGTAGTCTTGGATTGCTGCAGGAGTCATTTGTTCAAGTTTTGCGGCGTCGGTTATGAAGGTAATTTGGAGTTTTTCGATGATGGGTAGTTCGCTCTTGAAGAGTTTGTAGAGGACTTGGCCGATTGCCTCAAAGTTGTTTAGGCCTTTTTGGAAGGATTTTTTGCCGATACGAATCCAGATGTCGTAGCGTTGGTTTAGGTGCATAAAGCCCTCGATGTAGTTGAGGTAGCCGTGGATGCGTCTTTCTAGGACACCTTCAAGACCTGCGTCTAGTTTTTCGCCGGCTGCTTCAATGAGTATACCAAAGGGATAGGCGCCGCCTTCGGGTAGATCTTTTAGATCTGGACCGATTATGAAGACTTTGCCATCTTCGATTTGGTCAAGGGGTTTTACTTTTGCTAGTTCAAATTTTTGTTTGACTGTAGGTCCGCCGAGTTCGACTTGCATGTCGTTTCTGCGGATACGTTCGCCTTCGTAGATTACGCCAACTTCTACTGGTATATCTTTAAACATTGACATTTTAATTTCCTCCGTCATTAAATTTTGAGGTCATTACTTTGAGGTTGTTTGCCCAAACGTCTGCGCCTGCATTTGGGAAAGACCAGCTTGCATGTACGTGGTACATGTTGTCAAGGGTCATAGTTCTAAGGTCAGACGCGAAGTGCTTAAGACCGCATAGAATCAAGGATTCCATGTAGTAGGGCATTCCGACGTACATGACAAGGTCTGGGCGGCCTTTGCCGTCTAGGCCCATCCAAGTGGGGTCGCAAACGCGTTGGCTGATTTCCATTGCGTTTAGGTGAGATGCGGGAGTATAGCCGCGTTTGAGGAATTCTCCGACCATATGAGCTGTTGCGACAACTGGGATTTTTGATGCTTTTGCGAAATCGATGATGAATTCGATTGCTTGTTTGCCTTCCATGCTTCGCTCAACGATTTGGCTGCCTACAATGAGGAGAGGGCGTTGAGCCTTCTTTATCATTGCAACTGCTATCTCGGGGTTTTGAATGGGGTTTGCTTTTTTAGTTGCTGCAATTTCTGCACATAACCATGGTTCACATGACATTGTTTGTTCCTCCGTTTACTCCTTCATTTTTCGGACCATTCTTGGCAGCATAGTTGGATCTGGAATGATTGTTTCTTTCCAGTTCTTCTCGGCCAAGATTTTTGTGAATTCATCTTTTAGAGTTGATGGGACATCAGCCATTGTTCTGACAAAGAGGTGTAGATCATCTGGCATAACACCCAAGTAGCGTTTGCTTAGGTCGACGTAATGGCTTAGTTTTATACTTCGGCCTTTCCAGGTGTCGTTTGGTCTCATGCAGAGTTTAGCGATTTCGACGATACATTCCTCTTTGGTTTCGGTAATGTTGAAGAGGTGTTCGGGTGTGGGTCCGACGTTAACTGTGTCACCGGTGCGTGCGTCGAGGACTTCCCAGTTTTTGGGGTCTTCTTTTCTGCCCAGAAGGACACGACGGTATTTGCTGCCGTGTGGGCCGACGACCACAGGTACACCTAAGCGCCAAAAGCCTGCTGCGATGGCGGCTGCTTTTTGGCTGTATGCACCCCAAGCTGAACCAACAGCGCCAAGTCTGTTGTGGATATAGTCTGCAATTTCTTCATAGTTGCCTCTTAGGCTACGTTTTGCAAAGATGTTTGCTACTTTGATTGCGGCACCTGCGATGTGGCTGTTTGATACGCATGATCCGACGTTGCAAACTCCTCCTGCTTCAAATCCTCCGGGGAATTCTTCCCAGATGGTTTTGCCTTCTTCGTTGCGGTAGCTGCCTGCGGACATGGCTGAGCATCCAGACAATACGACGATGTAGCGTCTGCTTGCGAATTCTCTGGCTATGTCGTAGACGTCTTTGCCGCCTTTTGGATAGTTGCTGCAACCGACGAGTGCTACGATACCTGGAATTTCGCCTAGCACAATTGGGCTACCGACGTTGCGGATTTCAGTGTCTTGGATGGCACCTCTGCCAACACGGCATAGGTTATTTTCAGCATACATTGCTTTTTCGCCGGCTTTGACGATTAGGGAGTGTATTTTGATTTTCTGTGGGCAAGCACTTTCACATTTACCACAGCCCATACAGACTTCATAGAGGTCTGTTAGTAATGAGATGTCACCTGCGGCAGCTGCTTTTAGAGCTGGAGGAACTGCGTAGTCCTGTGGACAGTTGCGTTGACAGAGTTTGCATTGTGTACAGGTCTTTGCAATTGTAACAATCTCTTCTGGTGTTGGCAAAACGTTTTTGCGCTTGCGTACTGGTGCTACTTTTTGTACGACGCGAACTGCTACTTCGCCGACTTTTTCGGGGTCTAGGATAAGTACGCCTTGAACTTTGCCGCTGACAAGATCGTCAACGATTGCATTTGTGTCATCGTTTGTGCGGTTCTTAAAGCCAACACAGTTCTTCTCAGAGGCTGCAATTACTGGTGCGTTAACTTTGGCGGCTTCCTCAGCGACGTCTGTTCGGATACATTGTTCATCAAGAACAACAACGTCTGCTAAGCCTGCGCGGATAAATCTAAGTTCCCAGCTGATTGGACCGACGATTCTGGCACGGTTATAGTATCGTGTCATGTCGTGGCTTGTGCAACATAAGCCGACTACTTCGATTTTATCGTCAACTTTGGTTTCTTTGGCATAGTCGATGATGCCAACAGATGGAATAACGTTGTGACCAATGCACATGATAACTGGTTTTTCGCGCTCAACACTGCCGATACCTAGTTTTACCAAGGGTGCTTCGGGATCAGCTTTTGGATAACCTAAAGCAGAAATCTGGGCAATGTCACCGACTTCCATACCAACGTGGTCACACATACCAACGTGGAATGCTTTAGAGTCAAAGTCCATATCACATGCTTCTTGGCCGGTATGACCTACTGCAAGAACTTGTGTGATTTGCTCCTCGACATATCCTAAAACTTCATCCAAGTCGCCTAGAGTTTCGGGTTTAATACCGGTTACTAGACGTGTGATGGGTGCTTCAACTTTGATGTTTAAGCCGCCGATGTCTATGGGGTATCTGCGGCCATATTTTTCAATTAGGTGATGAACCAAGTGCCTTGAGTGTGCTGAGTGGCACGCTGCACCGATTGCGCAAGCAATCATGACAATGCGAGCTGATTGGGCTGCAATAGTTAGACCACAGGCACCGCGTTTGCCAGCGGTCAAGTCGCATTTACCAAAGGTACAAAGACAGCATGAATCGCAGTCAGGCATGTAGAAGGCTTTGTACTTAGTAAGAAGCTTCATGTCCCAATCTCGCAGGGCAGTTACAGAGGGCATTGGAGTTGGACCCATAGGCTCAGTATAGTTGTCATTAACAACTTTGCCAATGGATAACTCGAGGTTTTTTATGAGACCAACATTGGTCTTCATCTCGTCTATTTTTACATGGACGTTTTTAGTCAAAGTGTAAACCTCAGTAAAGGTTTACCATCTACATCCATTTACAGTATTTTTAAACCTTTCCAGAATCTTTAATCGAAAATCAGGTCGGACTTGGAGAAATGTTAAGTTCCAAAAAATGGGTGAAAAAATGAAGTTTATAAATAACCCAAGTTTTGAAGGATTTTCTTAACTGACAAGAAAGCCTTGTTAGTATTTGGCAAATCTAAAAGTGATTCTCCCTCAAGAACGAACTGATCTAACAAATCATCCGCCTCGATTTTACCCAAATACTTAAAGTTCAACTCCTCCTCGGCGCGCTTGCCCAGCTCAGCTGGAAAACGATAGCCGCCTATTAGGTAAAAGTTTTCAAACCGCATATCAACTTCTTTGGCGATTCGATAAGCACGGCGAACATGATCTTGGGATTTTTTGGAGTGATCCAAAATATCAAAAATATCATTAACATCGGAGGTTATACGCCTATTTAGATTCTCCAACCCCGCAGGAGAGTCAATAATTACATACTTGTAATTTTTCGACAGTGACTCCAAAGCACCCTTGAGGGCACTATTTGGCATGCAGTAACAGCCTTCAACCCATTTATTGCCCACAGCCATGAAATCAAAGGCTTCACTCTCATACAAGCCCTTCTCCCAGATGCGGCTCTCAATACGCTGAGTTGGGGCAACACCAATGGTTGTACCACCCTCGATAAATGTGCTCACAATCAAATCAGCTATGGTAGATTTGCCGGCTTCTTTGAGATCCACACCCAACATTTCACCTAAATTCTGATCTGGATCAGCATCAACTAACAAGATAGGTGCCTGTTTGGCTTCAATGAAGGCTTTTGCCATCAACGCACTGAAACTGGATTTCCCAGTTCCACCCCGTCCAACAGTAACAAGAGTTTTCATCTACAAATAACCACAGGCTTTCTTAATCAAAAAGCCGCATATATTGTCTATGGTCTACATGACAAAAATTTGCCATAAGGGATAAAAATTTAGTTTTTCTTAGCCAGTAAAAGCTCACAGATACCATCTATAGCCTTTACCGCCTCGATATCTTTGTTTTTAAGTGGAGACACACCCAGCATGTCAGATTCTATGACTTTTTGATCCCAAGGCACATACGCAGCCACTTTGATACCGTTTTGATCAGCAAAGGTCTGAATCGCATCCCGCTGAGTGTCGTTCATGACACGATTGCCGATAAGTCGGAGGCTTTTCATGCCTGCAACGGAGGCTAAATCATGGATATGTTTGGCGATTTCAAGGGATTTCATATTAGAGTCTGCAACTATGAGCAGATCATCAACTTGACGTGCTGTACCTCGACCAATATGTTCCACACCGGCTTCAAGATCCATAACCACCGCCTCGTTTACCTCAACCACAAGATGACGTAAAAGAGCCCGAATAACAGCAGTGGGAGCACACATACACCCCGCACCCATGGTGTGAACAGTACCCATAACAATAAGATTTACACCCAAAGGAGTGGGCACAGAGTATTGTTTAACGATATCATCAACACTAAAGTTGAGGTTGTAGACACCGCTATAACCTGTACTGGTCTTTGCTTCAACAAGCGGTTCATTATCTGAGATGGGAACTATTTTTCGGGTTTCCTCCGCAGATAACCCCAGAGTTAAACCCAGATTTGGAGAAGAATCAGCATCTATACCAATTGTTTTTAACCCGCGCTCAACAAAGCCCCGGGCGATACCACCTGCGATGAGAGTTTTACCAACGCCGCCCTTACCAGCAACAGCTATCTTCATAACAATCACAAACAAAGAAAGATTCGATTCCAAAATAATTAAGATTTCTCATCCAATCCAAAAACGCCAAGATCAGCTCAGATAATCTTTTGACTAAACAGCCATAAATCATCATTGGCAACGAACCGCTGTTTGGACTTAAACTTTATTTGCGGCTAAATCAGCTCTAAAGTAGAGCAGTGTGTTTGATGTCAACTAAACAAACAGAGAAAAACCCAAGTAATAACATAGAGGACGAAATGGAGGCGCGAATTCTTGAGGGAGCCAAAGATGGGGCGCTGGGCGTTTATTGTAGTTTGTTTTCGGCAAAAAGTCAAATTGAGGGTCAAGACGGCGGCGTAGTTACCGCACTGTTGCTAAAGGGATTACAGAAGGGCTTGTTTGATGTGGCCATAGTTGTCCATCGTAAAAATGGATATAACGCAGAGGTCACAGCAGCAGAGACCACAGAGGAAATTTTGACATCAAAAGGCAGTGTCTACCATAGAGTCAACACAACCAAAAAGTTATTGGAGCTCGTAGCACAGGGCAAAAAACGCATAGCTGTTGTCTGCACACCCTGCGAGGGGGCAATAATTAGAAAGCTACAACAAACCCAGTGCAAAGATGTTGATCTCACTATTATTGGATTATTTTGTTTTGGTGCCTTTAATCCTCAAAGACTCAAAGAGGAAATACAAACACAATTGGGTGTTGATTTGGATAGGGCCACAAAAACACAGGTTAAACAGGGCAAATTCATCGTGTCTGTTGAGGGTGAAGAGGTTAGCTGTAGAATAGAAGATCTATTCAAAGCCTTTGAGGGGACCTGTGGTAGCTGTGGAGAGTTTGTTTCTCGACTAGCAGATATTTCCGTTGGTTCAGCAGGCAGCAAAAACGGGTATTCAACAGTGATTGTACGCTCAGAAAAGGGCATAAAACTAGTGTCAGAGTTAGATGTACAAATAGACACAGCTGACAAACTAGAAATCACAAAACTAGCCAAACTCAAAAAAGAACAAGCAGAAAATAATAACACCAAACAACGCCAGAACCAATGAAAAACAGCAAGCAACAATTTTTTCCAAAATGAACCAAAGAGATAGCCTATCGGTTGGACAGAATAAAGAACACCAAAAACTTGGCAGATCTATGAAGACAGAAGCCAGAGAACGCCATAAAGTGTGATATACAAAAGATTTTTTAACCCAGAAGGCCTTCCCCTTTAAAAGCGAGATGGAATCTCTATGAAAATCTTAAACGAATTTGTGCCTACACGTAAATTCTTCAATCTTGCAGAAGAACTAAAAGACCTTGTTGACGGATGGAACGTAACTGACAGCGCAGCCGGATTTCCAGCACCGAGCGGTGTCGTTGTTAGTTGCTTACTCAAAAACAAGTACCCAGACAAATATGTCTGCCCAATCTTCATACTACACTACAAAGGCCCCGTCGAAGTCGGCGGCTTAGCCCTTGCATCCGACGTCGTTGGTCTTGACGGCTTAGCAGTCACCATGGGAGACAAACCTCACTACGGTGAAGCCATAAAGCAACTATCTTCATCTGAGGTTGCCCGGGACTTCATACGCAATGACGTAAAAACCAAGAAACTAAAACTTGGATGCCTCCTAAGCGCAAGACAATCAATTGAAGACACCCTAGAACGTGTCCGTCAACCATGGGACTTCGTTTACTTTATGAGACTATGTGATGACTCATTTGACCAACTCAAAGCAGTCTCTGCAGAATGCAAAAAACTCAACAAACCCCTATTTGCATACTTCCTAGTCAGCACAGCAAAGAACACAGAAACCCTAAAACTCATCGGCTGGCCAGTTTCTGCAACCATGGAAACCGTGGAAGAAAAAGCAGCCAAATGCGTCGGACTTGTCGACGGCCTCATCGCAACCTGTGCAGGCGATGCTGAAGGCGACAAACTGATGCTACAAAAACTACAAAAATTCCGCGGCTAAAAAAACAACCACGAGACCCCCAAGGTCTCCCCCTCAACTTTATTTATTTTTATTTTATATAGACACATACCAAAAACATAATTTATTCAACCTCGAAGCAAACCTTAAGTTTAGGGCAACAGGAATTTTGATAGGAGCGCGACAGAGATCCCAAACACAATCCAAGTGATTCCCCTTGAAGGATTACCACTAATACAAACAGGCGACAACCTAGGCAAAATGATTGTTAAAAACGCAGAAACCCAGGGCACACCAATCCAACCCGGCGATGTTGTGGTGGTCACACATGTAGTGGTCTCCAAAGCCGAGGGCAACATTGTAGACCTCAACACCGTTAAACCATCCCAACGCGCCATAGAAATCGCCAAACAAACCAACAAAGACCCCGCACTTGTTGAGATTGTACTGCAAGAAACCAAAGACATCGTACGCCTAGGACAGAACAGCATCATAACCGAAACCCACAGCGGCATCATCTGCGCAAACGCTGGCATTGACCACTCAAATGTCAGCGGCGACCAAAAAGTAGTGCCGTTGCCCAAAAACCCCAACGCCTCCGCAACAGCCATCCGAACAGAAATCAAACAATACAGCGGCGCAGAAGTAGCAGTTATTGTTGCAGACACACACGGCAGACCCTTTCGGATGGGAGAAATCAACGTAGCCATCGGCACAGCCGGATTTAATCCAATCCGAGACCGACGAGGCGAAAAAGACCTTTTTGGATATGTACTCAAAATTAAGCAAACCGCAATAGCTGATGAACTGGCCTCTGCAGCAGAACTGGTGATGGGACAAGCCAGCGAAGGTATACCAGTTGCTATCGTGCGAGGCTACAAAGCATACCAACCCACTGAAAACACAAATACAACCCCACTTACGCGACCCAAAGAGAAAGATCTCTTCAGATAACTTACAAAAGTTCAAAAAGCTCGAGTTACATTTAGCAAAAGCCGCGAGATGAAAAGCATGGATGAAAAAACCCCCAAAGAATTCTTCGAGAAAACCTTACCTACAAAATTTAAACCTGAAAAAGCCACAGGCATCGATATAGTAACCCAGCTTGAAGTATCTGGTCCCGAGGGCGGCAACTGGTTTATCACCATAAAAAACCAACAGATCCAAGTAAGTGAAGGCATTACACCCTCAGCGAGCCTAACGCTCAAAATGAGTTGCAGAGATTTTTTAGATTTAGTTAACAAAAAATTGAGCGCCGAAAAAGCGTTCTTTAGTGGCAAAATCCAGTTCAAAGGCGATATAACAATTGCCTTGAAACTACGGGATGCAGGTTTTCTATAAACTCAACAATCTTCTTCAAACAACACCACTAACACCAAAACACCAACAACCGTTAGGAATAACTAAATCACATACAACTGAATAAACACGTACCAATTTTAGCGTATTGTTTTCGACAGCTATTTATTTCGTTATATATTCTTTCTCGGGGGAGAGACTAAGAAATGGCAAAATCACAGAAAACCCATAAAGTTGCAGTTAAAGATTACCAATTTACAGAAAACATGACAGTAAATAATCTAGTGGGACAAATGGAGGATGCCTGGGGTTTCACAGCAGGCAAACTTGCCACAGGTGTAGACATTCTTGAGGCCATGACAGCAGACAAGAAATGCATCAAATTTCTCTCATTTACCGCTGATATCATTGCAACGGGCACCCGAGGTGTTATCCGAGAATTAGTAAAACGCAAACTCGTTGATGCCATCATCACAACATGCGGTACTTTGGACCATGATATAGCTAGGTGCTGGAAGGACTACTACCGCGGCAGTTTTGTCATGAATGACAGCAAACTCCATGAAGAAGGCGTCAACAGATTAGGCAACGTGCTTGTTCCAAACGACAGCTATGGCACAATCATAGAAGATAAAATCCAAGTCATGCTCACTGAGCTCTATAAAGGAGGGAAAAAAGAATTCTCCACCTCAGAGTTGTCACGTGAAATAGGCTTACGCTGTTGCAACGAATCCTCAATTCTCTATTGGGCCGCCAAAAACGGCATCCCTATCTATGTACCAGGCATAACAGATGGCTCAGTTGGGTATCAGCTGTGGTTCTTTAGTCAAGATCACAAAGACTTCCGAGTTAACATCCTAAAAGATGAAGAAGACCTCAACAACACCGTCTTTGACGCTAAAAAGTCAGGAGCACTCATAATCGGAGGCGGCATAAGCAAACACCACACAATTTGGTGGAACCAATTCAAAGACGGCCTAGACTATGTCATCTACATCAGCACCGCAAACGAATGGGACGGCAGCCTCAGCGGCGCACGCCCCAGAGAAGCAGTATCGTGGGGTAAAATCAGCGAAAAAGCCAAACGCATAATGATTGAAGGCGACGCAACAATGGTACTACCAATAATGACAAGCGCACTAATCGATAGACTAAACAAGAAAAAAGAGTAACCACTCTTTTTGCACTATATTACTAGCTGAACACATTCCTTTTATTTTTCATTACTAAACCGATCTTTTACTAAACCACATTCCCTAATAGCCTCTATCAGCTATAATCAGCTCATACCGATCTGTATAACTGGAATATTTGCGGGTATCCCCAAGCAACAGTTCACAGGAATTAAAAAGCAAATACAGCTTATGGGCTAATCGTTGATTAATTGGTATATTGCGCGACAGAACTATAGATTCAAGATTATAGAAAGAAAAAATGAAAAAAGAAAAGATGGCTTATTGTTTTGCCATTTTAACGTTGTGTGATAGTGGTAGTCTGACTGGACAGACATAGGAGCAGGTTCCGCATGCGATGCAGTCGTTTGCCCAAAGTTTCCCAGCTAGTTCGAAGTTACCTTTGACAACAGCGTTGTGTATTGCTACGGGTTGTAGGCGTACTGGACAGGCGCTGACGCATCTGCCGCAGTGGATACAGGCGGTGGTTTTCTGTGCTTGTTTGGCTTTGTCCTTTGCAAAGCAGATGATGCTTGAGGTGCGTTTAGTTATTGGGGCGTCGAGAGTTTGGAGTGCTGTACCCATGAGAACTCCGCCGACTACGACTGAGCTCAGGGTGGATAAGTTGACGTTGTTGGCGCTGAGGATTTCTTTGACTGGGGTGCCGATTTTTACTTGGAGGTTTTTGGGTTTTGGAACATCGCCGTTTAGGGTAGTGACTCTGCTTATGAGGGGTTCACCTTCAAAGACTGCGTTTGCAATAGCGTTTATGGTTGCAACGTTTTGTACGATGGTTCCCATTTCGTAGCTGCGTTTGCCTGCGGGGGTTTCGTAGCCTAGGATTGCTTTTTGCATCATAGCTGCGTCGCCTTGCTGGTAGGTTAGATGTGCTGCGCGGACTTCGGTGTTGGGTTCTTTGCTGAATGCTTCTTCGAGTTTTGGTACGGCTTCGACTTTGCTTTCTTTGGTAACGATGATGACTTTGGGGTTGCCTAAGAGTTTGCGGACTACGCGGACACCGCGAACTAGGTTTGCAGTGCGTTCAATCATGATGCGTTCGTCGGCTGTGTCGTAGGGTTCGCCTTCTGCGCCGTTAACTAGGAGGTGTTGGATTTTTTTGTCTGCAGGTACTGCTAGTTTGACAGATGTGGGGAATCCTGCGCCGCCAAGGCCGATTATGCCGGCTTCGCGGATAATTTTTAGGAGGTCTTCGTTTTTGGTGTTGGCTAATTCTGCTTCAGTGATGGAGGTTAGGGGTTTGGCTTTAGTTTTTTTGCCGTCGTTTTCGATATAGATAGCTTCGGTGGGTGCTTCAAAGCAACTGTTGTAGGCGTTTTCGATTTTGATGACTGTACCGCTTATGGGGCTGTGTATAGGTGCGCTGACTCTTTCTTTGGCGTCTGCGATTTTTTCTCCGATAGTTACAGTGTCACCGACTTTTATGATGGGTGTGTTTGTTGCTCCGCCTTGCTGGTTAGTTAGTACAACTGCGATTTTTGGATCTGGGAAGATCTCGATCGGGGTTTTGCGTGCTAGGTCTTTTACTTCTGGTATGTGAACTAAGTTTGCCATTTTAATCATCTCCCAAAGGGTTTGTTGATGCGAACTTTGTCAATAACTGGTACAAGCAGGTTCATGATCAACAATGCCAACAATGAGCCGCCGAAGAAACCCATAAAGGTTTGTATCGAAATAGTCAAAATTGCGAGGCCGACACCGAATATGATTTGTCCGGTTCCACTAAAGGGTGTTGTCGCTGGATCGGTTGCCATAAAGAACGCTAAGAATATTGAGCTACCGGCGAAGAGCGAGAAGAGCAATCGAGTGATTAGGTCTACATCTCCAAATATGAAGGAGAATATCAAAGACGTAGCAGCCATAGCGATGAGATAGCTTGCAGTGATTTTCCATTTAAAGTATTTACGGCCAACAACAAAGAGTGCAACACCTGCGATGATGACAGCTATGCTTGATGCACCGCCAACCCAACCATGGTACTTTGTCAGCAACATGATTGATTCTACGCTAGCCTCTGTTCCGTTAGGTGAGCCAAAGCATCCCTGCAGATAGGCACCAAACGAGGCATAGCCGTTGCCTGCAGTTCCTAAGCCATCAGCGGGACTGCCAATGGGGCCTGCAAGTGAGGGAACCATTAGCATACCGGTGCTTAGGTGCCAGCTTGTGATAAGCGTTGTAAATGTTGTCGGTATTAGGACTAGGAATTTGGCGGCGGCTGCGGGGTTAACTAGTTTTCTGCCTGCTATGCTTGCGACTTTTTTGAAAACAACGATACCAATGATGGAGATTAACGCGATGTAGAAGAATGCGAGAGGTGCCTCAACGGGTACTCCAACTTCCATACCCATTGCCATTGAAGGAAAACCAAGAGTAAAACAGTTAATGACGATTAAACCAAAAACTGCGGCTGACCAAGTATTAACTTCGCTATCAGAGGTGACTTTACCGATAAGAAAGTCGATTGCTACGGCTAAGCCTACTGCAATGAGAGTACCGATGGCAACGGTTAAGCCTAAGTTCCATCCGGAGGGCGTGACGACATCTGACCAGAGTACAGCGGAAACGATGGTAACTGCGAGAATAGCAATGAAAGTGTATTGCATCATACGGTCTTTTGTCATAGATCCGTGAATGTGTGGTGCTGGATTTACAACCAGTTCATTTGAGGATTCGTTACTCATATCAATTTAACCTTCTCAAATGAAGAGCTAATTCTAGGAGCGGGCTTATTAAACTTTTTAAAAAGTGCTCCTTTTTGCTGTTTTACTATATAGCTATTGTTAGAACAAACCTCAGACAACACACCCAAGTTTAGGGCTAAACCTGTATTAAGCAAAGACAAACAAGCAACTATCAAATAACAACCATACCTGCCAGCAAACGTTTAGACACAGCATACAATTATAGCAACTTTGAAGTAGCATGAAAAATTGGTTTTCCATAGTAAATCTTATATCGAGTAGGAAATCATTCATTTACCGTGTAATTAAATGAATCCAATCACTGACCCATTGTTCATGGTTGTTTGGCGCTGTACTCGTAACTGTGTTGGAAGTTGTACATATTGCAGTTACACCAAAGAATACGCTAAAGACCAGGAACTAAGCACCGAACAGGCCAAGCATATGGTTGATGAAATGGCAGAGTTCGGCTCAAAATGGCTTGGAATCAGCGGCGGAGAACCTTTGGTTCGCCCAGACATATGGGAAGTCATCGAATACGCAGAAAAGAAGCATGATATGAAAGTCAGCCTAATCACAAGCGGCTTTGCATGGGACGAAAAACGCTTTGATCTGCTCCGCAAATATGACGTCCACACTGCCATTAGCATTGATGGTAACAGAGAATCAAACGATCTAACCCGCCGCAAAGGCGGCTACGACATGGCACTACATGCCATGAAGAAACTTAGCGAAGTTGGGCTCCTAGACTGTTTAGTCACCACCATGACTAAAATCAACATAAACCACATGGCACACCCAGCAGAACTCGCTGAAGAATACAAAGCCCGCATGCTAGTCTACCACAACCTGGTTCCAGTGGGCAGAGCAAGAGATCACATGGAAGACTTGGCACCCACACCAGAGCAGTACGAAACAACATTTGATGAGATCTATGAAATCCAACGCAAACTCTACGGCAAAGTCAAAATCCATGTCTATGCACCCTTCTACGCACGTATAGTACGACAAAAAAACCCCGCCAACTTTTGGGCCTGGTACAATGAGGGTTACTTGGGCAAATGCAGCATAGGCGGCAACTATATAGGCATAACAGAAAACGGCGACTATCGAAGCTGCGGCTTCCATGAAGGCTACCGCATCGGCAACGTCAAAACCAAAAAACTAAGAACCGCCTGGGAAGAACTCCAACAAAGTCCTCTGCACCTCCAGCTACGCGACAAAAACAACCTCAAAGGCAGATGTGGTATCTGTGAATACAGAGAAATTTGCGGCGGATGCCGAACACGTGCAGAACACTACACAGGCGACCTCTTCGCATCAGACCCCGCATGCAACTATATCCCCAAGATCCTACGTGAAGACCCCAAAATCTTGGAAGAACTTCAAAAAAATCCTCTGGGTAAAAAACAATAACCCAGCATCTTTTCCATTTATACCCTTTTTAGAAAGAACCAAAAAACAACAACCATTATAGACAGGGCTTAATTAGCATGTTTTATAGTTTCTACATCAGAAACGGTTACGTTTGAGAGTAACAACATTAATTAGCGGTCAATCAAGTAAAGGAAAACTAGAACCGCAGGTTATGCATAGTCTAAGCAGATGGGGTCAAATAACTTTTTAGTGCAGCATACCTATTTTCTACTGTGAAACGAAGTGGTTGTTGTTGATTCGGTCGTTCTCAATGCCAAAGCATACCTAAATGGGCAAATCGTTGATTGCTGTATTGCCATAGAAGAGGGAATAATCGATAAAATTGGCAAAGAAACACAGATGCCAAATGCCGACCAAAAAAATGACCTGCACGGTCACCTGCTTGTATTGCCAGGGTTAATTGATACGCATGTACATTTGCGAGATGAAGACAAAGCATACAAGGAAGATTTTACTTCTGGCACCTCTGCGGCAGCCGCGGGCGGCTTTACCACAGTTTTAGATATGCCAAACAATGTGCCTATTACCATGAGTGCTCAAACCTTGAGAAATCGCATGGAAACTGCCCAAAGGCGGATTGTGGTCAACACGGGATTCTACTCAGAGTTTCCCCAAACGCTCCCCGAAATAAGAGAAATAGCTAATCAAGGGGCGGTTGGGTTCAAGCTGTTTATGGGCGAGCAGATGGGGGGGGTAAACGTAGATGACAATACCGCTATAACAGAAGCGCTAAAAACCACTGCGGAAGTAAAACTACCGGTTGCCATCCACGCAGAAGATCACACCTTATTGGCCGCAAATGAGGCCAAGCTTAAGCAGACTAAAAAAACAGCCCCAGCGGATTATCTACGAGCACACACCAAAGAGGTTGAGCGCATGGCCGTTGAGCGCATTGTTAAACTCAGTGCCAAAACAGGGGCACAGCTACATTTTTGTCACATCTCCACCAAAGATAGTGTAGCAACAATTGTAGAAGCTAAAAAAACCCAAAAAAACATCACCTGTGAAGTCACACCCAATCATTTGATGCTGAGCAGTGATGAGGTAGAACGGCATGGTTCGCTGGCTATTATAGCGCCGCCGCTACGTGACCGACTTGAGGTGGAAGCCTTGTGGCAAAGCGTAAATGAGGGCTTGATTGATACGTTTGGCTCAGACCATGCACCCCACACCATAGAAGAGAAACAAGCAAATGACATCTGGGAAGTCAAAGCAGGCATCCCCGGATTGGAAGTGACCCTGCCGCTTATGCTCACAATGGTAAGAAAGGGCAAGCTTGGCTTAGAACAAGTTGTGTCCCATCTTGCAGAAAACCCAGCACAAATCTATGGGTTAACAGATAGGGGATATCTCAAAGCTGGTCAAGCAGCGGATCTTACCATCGTTGACTATCAGAGTCAATTTAAAATAGATGCATCCAAATTTAAGTCCAAAGCCAAATTCAGTCCCTATAATGGCTGGGAAGTTAATGGCAAACCAGTTAAAACCATAGTGGGAGGACAGATTGTTTATGAGGACAACCAAATTGTTGCAAAGGGCGGCACGGGCAAAATCGTGCGGGGAGGTCCCATGTGAGGTTTCTTGTAGATGGTATGCTGGGGAAATTGGCACGCTGGTTACGCATGCTGGGGCATGATGTAACCTATAATGTGCACTTAGAAGACAGGGAACTTTTAGAGATAGCAAAACTCGAGCAACGAATACTTTTAACAAGAGACAAGGAGCTCTACAAAAGAGCGGCCACAAGGGGGCTGGATACGTTTTATGTGGAGGGCAAAACCGAAGTCGAGCGGCTTGCAAAAATTGCAGAGCGCTATGGGCTATTGTTAGAGATTGATATGGATAAGTCGCGCTGTCCCATTTGCAATACACCCCTCAAATCGATTCAAAAAGAACAAATAGAAGCCCAGTTAAAACCCAATACTGCTCATTACTATGAGCAGTTTTGGCGGTGCCCCAACTGTGGACAGATCTACTGGCAGGGTGCACACTGGAAACAAATCACAAACACACTCACAGAAGCCAACAAAACATTAACTACAGCACCCGTTTGAGCAATCATTGACTTAAGCAACTATAACAGCAAATTACATTTGTGTTGTATAGTAGTTTAGGGGTGTTCTATGGTTAGGTGTGCTTTGAGTTCGGTTTTGCTATTGAATGCCTTGCCGCATTTTTTGCATCGGTAGTTGTGGTGGTGGCTTTTATCTCCGGCTGTGGGTTCACCGGGGATGGGTATGTTTGGCGGAGGGCGTTCGGGGTGTTCGGGTGGGGCAGGCAGAGGGGGTATACTGTGGAATACGTTAAAAATCAGACTTATCACCATTCTGTTTAGCGGGTGAGAGGTCTTAAGAGTATGTGGCTACTCTTTGTACAAACACATTAAGAGACTAAAATTAGTAGAGAGAAGAAAAGATGGCGTTTTAAAATAGCCATTTTAGGGGTATATCTTGGAATGTGCCGTCGGGTAGTGTGCGTCGTATGGTTATGGGTAATATGTTTGCATTGAGTTCGCTTAGTGCGATGTCTATGGGGTTGGTGTTTTCTGCGGCATCTACCAAGATTGGGGCTCCCATCGAGATTTGCAGAGCGCGTGCGCCCACGATTCTTGCTTTCTCGAAGCGAGTGATTTTGGGGGGTCCTACATTGATTGATTTTTCTTGTTGCATTCTACATCATTCCACCAGGCATGCCACCCATACCGCCCATGCCCATTCCGCCCATTGGACCGCCGGGCATTCCTCCTCCTGGGGGCATTGGAGGAGACTTCATCTTTGCGGTTGAGATAACATCATCAATTTTTAGGATCATTGATGCGGCTTCATTGGCTGATTTGATGATTTGTTTTTTAACAGCAAGCGGTTCGTAAACGTTCTGTTTTGTCATGTCGTCGACTTTTCCAGCAGATGCGTTTATGCCGGCCCAAGTTTGGCCTTTTTCATGACTTGCGCGAAGTTGGGTGAGAAGATCCACTGAATCTAGACCTGCGTTTTCTGCCAAAATCACTGCGAGTTCTTCTAGGGCCTCAGCAAAGATTGCTACGGCTATCTGTTCTCTACCGGGGAGTGTCTGGGCATATTTGCGCAGGGCACTTGCCATTTCTAGTTCAGGTGCCGCGCCGCCTGCAACTATACGGGGATCCTCTATGAGGTCTTTTATGACAAAGAGAGCATCATGAATACTGCGTTCAGCTTCTGCGGTTAAGCGTGGGTTGCTGGCTCTTATGAGCAACGTGACAGATTTGGGGTTTTTACATCCTTCGATGTAGGTCATTTTGTCATCGCCGGTCTTGCGTTCCTCGACTAGTTGGGCTTCGCCAAGATCGGTGCTGGCTAATGCATCGATATTGCTGATGATTTTTCCACCGGTTGCCCGTGCGAGTTTTTCCATATCGGATTTTTTGGCTCTGCGAATGGCAACTATGCCTTTCCGAGTCATGAAGTGCTGGGCAAGATCATCAATACCTTTTTGGCAAATCACTACGTTGGCGCCGGTTGCAAGGATGGTATCGATCATTGCTTTGAGCATAGCTTCTTCTTGTTTGAGAAAAGCCTCAATCTGTGCGGGGCTTTCGATGGTTAGTTTAGCGTCGAGTTCGGGCTTTTCGTTTTCCAAGGAGACATCCAGAAGAGCAATCTTTGCTTTTTCTACTCGTTTAGGCATACCGCTGTGTACAATTTCCTTATCAAGCACAATGCCGCTGATAAAGGTGGTCTCTGCGACGGATCCACCGGTTTTCTTCTCAACTTTGATATCGTCTATATCTGCTTTCATTGTTCCCTCAGGAGTTTTTTCTGCAATTGCTTGCAGAGCTTTAACAGCGATATCAGCGAGGTAGTCTTTGTGCTCAGAGACGATTTTGCTTCCCATCGATGTTACAGCAGCTTTTTTGAGGTAATCAGATTTCTTTGGATCTATGGGAATAGCGATTTTATCGAGGGTTTCTAGCGCTTTTTGGGCAGCTTGCTTGTAGCCCTCAATGATGATTGTTGGATGAATATTTTTATCAAGAAGTTCTTCAGCACGGCTTAAGAGTTGACCTGCAAGGACAACTGCAGATGTTGTTCCGTCACCGGCTTCTTTATCCTGGGTTTTAGCAACCTCAACTAGCATCTTTGCCGCAGGATGCTGGATATCCATTTCGTCAAGTATAGTTCGACCATCACTTGTTATGGTAACATCACCAAAACCGTCGACTAACATCTTATCCATGCTCTTGGGTCCCAATGCACTTCGGACGGATTCAGCTACAACTTTAGCAGCCATAATGTTTCCATGCTGAGCGTCTTTTCCCCGGTTCCGCTTAGTACCTTCTCTGAGAACCATAATGGGAACTCCGCCCGCTGACGTGGGTATTGCTGACAAATCAAGTAAACCTCCAATTAATGCGAACAACAACATGACTGCCTTAACCATATAAGTTTTTCTAGGCACACATACCTCGAACAAGCCATCAAAAGCCAACTTTGAGTGTGAAAACTAACAACTATGCAGAAAAGTTTCCTAAAAATGCATTCAACTATTAGCTTAAGTAGTTAAGAAGAGATGGCGGGCCCGCTGGGATTTGAACCCAGGACCTCCGGCTCCGCAGGCCGGTGTCATAATCCGTACTAGACGACAGGCCCAACTGTCTTGTTAGCCCTCAAAATTTTGAAGGCAAAGGTAGTAAATACGGAGCTTGAACTTAAAAATAGTGGTTTCGGCTTCGAGGTTACTTTGACTCTGTGAGAAAAACTGACAAATGTGAATGTAAATCAGAGGGGGTTAAAGTTGTGGGTTAAAAAGTTCCACAAACTTGCTGAAACGATTGTTTTGTGAACAATCAGGGTTTATTGGGGTTCGGTGTTGGTTTTGTTAAGTACGCGTTCTATTGCGGCGATTACGTTCTGTTTGCCCATCGCTAGTACATATGGACCGAGTTTAGGTCCTTGGGATGCACCCATAAGTACAGTGTAGAGTACTTTGAAGAAAGCACCAACTTTTAGTTCGTTGTCTTTGGCGGCGTTAAAGATGGCGTTTTGAATTGCATCGGCATCAAGGTTGGCTTGTAGTTTTATACAGAGTTCGCTCAGGGCTTTGTGTTCAGCTTCGGAGAGTTCGATGGTTGTTTCTTTGATTTCATCAAAGTCGCGGGTCCAATTTAGAGCATATTGGATGCGTGTTTGGAGATTTGCGTCTATGCTTTGATCCTTTTTGAGGTAGCCGTAGCTTTGTAGTTTTTCAGCGACATAGTCGTTTATGCATTCCTTGGGAGCCATCTTGACAAGAAACGCCAGCAGGTTGTAGGGCACATGGATGCTGAGTTCAGCGGGCGGGTTCATGACATAGCAGTATTGGAATAGCCCTTTGAGGCGGATGGCTTCTTTGGGGTTAGTTTGTTTTTTGTTAAAGTAAACGTCTTCTAATTCGTCAAGTTCAGCCATATAACTGGGAATATCTGAGACATCAATAGCCCGGGTGCCTACGAAACGTTTGAGCATGAGCAGTAACAAGGATTGAGGAGAGCCATAGTTGAACCATACCTGAGGGGTGAATACGTTGCCGGCTGATTTGCTGATTTTTTTGCCGCCCTTATCGAGAAACATTTCATATTGGGCATGGCTAGGCGGCTCATATCCAAGAACTTCACGGCAGATGCGGTCGTTTATGCGCACTGAGTCGGCGATGTCTTTGCCATAGGCTTCAAATCGTATGTCAAGGGCGCGCCATCTTGCGGCGAACTCGGATTTCCAAGTCAGTTTACCCTCACCGCTTTTGATATCCACTTCGCCTTCATGACCGCAACCGGCGATGAGTTTACCTTTGATTTCTTGTCCTTCACATTTGTAGGTGACTTTATCAGTTTTAGGATCGAAAGTGTAGGCGCGAGTAGTGTAGAGGTGCCCGCATTTGTCGCAAACCGCAAAAAAGGGCAAAACCGCGTTGTAGGTTTCTTGTCCGACTTCTTGTTTGATTATTTCGCCAATCTGCTTGGCATTTGTAAGTAGGGTACGAATTTCACTTAGCAACAGACCCTTTTTGTAGACGTCTTGGGCACTGTAGTACTTGTATTGGATACCGCATTTGTCAAGGGCTTCAAGTAGAAGCGAGCTCATGTGTTTACCATAGCTCTCATGACAACCAAACGGATCAGGGATAGTGGATACAGAGTATCCGAGATATTTTTCCAAACTGTTAGCTATATCAGCCGGCAGACCAGCTGGAACTTTGCGCAGACCGTCTTTGTCGTCGCAGAAGGCAATCAACTCAGAGTTGTAGCCCAAGTTTTTGAGCGCCAAGGTAACAGCATAGCTTCGGGAGGCATCACCCAAACTACCGATATGAGGAAAACCTGAGGCACCCAAACCCATCTCGGTGCGAATTCTACCCATGTCACGATTGAGAGTTTGTTCACGTTCGATGACTTTTTTAGCCATCATATCGTACCATGTGCCCATGCCAACGATTTCATCAGTCATAACTTCTTTGCCTTCTCCCACATGACAATGCAGAGATATAGAAAAATGTTTAGACAAACCTCAACTGTATCAGTTTTTGAGAGATAAAAATTCGGTCAGGTTTGTTGATGGTGTTTGTGGTTGCTGGCCAGGGTTAAAGTCTTTCTTTAGCACGACCAACAGATCACCAGGGATTTTGTTAGTTCAACAACTACTACAACCAGAGGCAGAGATCACTTTCAGCAATCACTACGCATACAAACGGTTAATGTGGGGTAAATAAAAAACCACACATCACACGCCAGCATCAATGCACTTCATCAAAAAATCTACAACATTGACTAAAATATCCAAATCAATGTTTTTCAGGTTATCCTCGGAAGTATGAATCAGAGTATCTATCAGACTAAATATGTTGCAGGCCGTTAGGGCAATGGTTGGTATTTCTGCGGCAACAAATATCATATGGTCGCCCATAGGCCAGGGTTCAATGCGCTCAAACCCGGGTGTTCGTTTTACATATTCCATGAGTTGGTTCTCAAGTTTCTGCGGGCACGCATAAAAAGAGATAGAAGTAGCACTGCCTCGCAACCCTACACCATCTACATTAACAGCCAACAAATATTCCGGGGAGAGCCCTGCCATATATGTGGTTTCTCCGGGAGTAGAGTAGTAGTCTTTTCGCCATTTAGTATGGCAATTTCAATCTGGAACGGATAGTCGCTATGGGTAAGAGTCTCCGCTAAAGCCAACAGAACAGACACACCCGAAGCATTATCAAGAGCACCGGGTGTTGTGGGTTTTGTGTCAATGTGCGCTGAAAAACAGATTTTATCACGGCAACCTGACCCATAGGTGGCAATTACATTATGGGCTTTTACTGGAATCCGCTCTGTGTTAATGGTTAGTTTTGCTTTCCGGCGGTTACTTTGTAAAAAAATATCCAACCTATCCGCACATATAACGGCACAGGGGATGTTAAAGTCCCCATCTTGTATGATGTGTTCTTTATGCGGGCTAGCCACAATTATGGCTTGGGGATGTTTTTCTTCCAGCAACGCTATGATTTGCTTGTGTTCCTCAGGGTTATAGAATTCAAAGTTTTTTGGCATCAAAGGCTCTTTGCATAACTCACCATAAATAACAGCTATTTTGTCGCTTAACTCTACCTTTTGAAGCACCTCTACGGTATCGATACAGATAAATTCAGCTTGAATATCGCAAGGAAGCGAATATTCTGCGGGTTCCACCTGCACCTTCTGATCATCAACCAACAACAGTGCGCCAAAGTTGAGCCAATCAATACAGTCAAACTCCTGCGCATATACCTGAAAACCACATTTTTGCAATACCTCAAAAGCGTAATCAACCGCTTCTTTATTTTTAGTAGAACCGGTCGGCCTTACGCCAATTTTTTCGCATAACTGATCCATATGTTGCTGTAATAAAGTTGCACGATCGCCCAAAGAAACACCGTGTAGAATAATTACCACCTCAGTATAAAATCCAACCGATAGAAGTCGTGGCTTAATCGTGTAACACCAAAAATAACAACATAATTTGGCAGACTTCATATCAGAGATCATAATCCATGAATGTATGACTATGCTTGCTCAACAAAGTCACCGAAAATCCAAAGGTATAATGAAAAAAAAGCAAACTGATAACACAGTTCCATTATAGCAAAATACATACAGTTTTTTACTTCTTGTCTGTGTATTTGGGTTTTAGTTTGCGTTGCAGTCTTGTTCCTTCTTTGATGAATAGAAGCATTGATACCAAAGTTATGCCTGTTAAAAACCAGAAACTTGTTTCAACCACTAAACTTTTAACAATTAAGCTAAGCAGTATCGTACTTACTTCTGCGGCAAATGCACCTATAAAAAAGAAGGAGTAAAGCATTAATTGTGGCATGAGGTTTTTGCAGACCCATACATGTCCATCAATAGTTGCTCTCTTCTTAGGGATGTAGTCGCCGTTGCTGTTTTTCTCTATTAAGTCAAGATTTTCAAGTTTTTGAAGATGATAGTGCGTGACGCTTGGACTGCTGAGTTTTGCGCCTCTAGTTATTTCTCTTGTTCCTACTGGCCCATCTGCACGGGCAATGAAAGTATAAACGCTTAATGCAGTTCCTTCCAATTCAGCGTTAGTCATTTTTACAGCCTTTTAGTCGGGTTGTTGGTTTACGGCATCACTTTGCCGAAACGGGGATTCGGGTATCCGTTGTGGTCAGTTTCATACTCGGCTATTCCTAAACGAGTTGACTCTGGTAGCTGCATATGATACAAAACTTCGTTGCTAGTAGGTGTGGCTTTAATTCCTGCTGATGTGTTGGAGCTACTTGGATGTTTATAGGTTATCTGCATTATTCTGGTGATGTCAACATAGATTGTTTGGGCGCTTCTTAGGTCAGTTAATGCTTGTGCTGTTTTTTCACCTTTAGATTCAGTTAGAACCGCAATGCAACCAAGGCTACGATGAGCGTCTACAGTTCCTGTTTCTCCTGTGTATTCTGTGTAATATTCAGCTGAGCTATAAGCTACTGTGCATGATTCGGTGTAACCGAGTAGTTCTGTAAAGTCATATACTGTTCCGTCTGCAAAGGTAAAGGTATTCCTGTGGTTTGCCCAATCTATGGGATTATCATAATCCTCGTAGCCGTGATAATCTATGATTGCAGTAGAAACACCGTTAGGTGAGCTTGGGTTGGATACGTTCCCAGCAATTGCCACACACTGTGTCATGTTAAGAATTGAGCCTTGTTCAGAGTAGAAATGGAAATTATAGACTTCTATTTTTGCATCCACATCTGTAAGGTCAACTCCATTAGGCGTTATGTCGTAGCAGATGGATATGGAAATCCAACCTTCGTTAGGGGGTTCATCGATGTAAACAAGTCCAGGAGCGTTATATAGAGTTGCGACATCTGGGGCAGCTTGTACACGCTGTAAGTATGGCGTGAAGAATGGCTGTGTTTGATTTGTGCCGTCTATGGTTAGTGTAATGTATGATAACGGTATAATTGCGGCTATGCCGATTGTTAAAGCGAGTATGCTGTAGAGCAACATTCTTTTTCTGTATTTAACCTGTTTTTCCATACGTGATGACCTCGAGTTTTTGGGTTGACACTAAATATAGTACCATCTTTTTTTCGTTTTGCATCTGTTTTTCCCTGGCTTGTATTTTTCAGGGCAACATATAATTTGACGCTTAGAACACTTTTACTTAAAGTGTTCTAAATTTAGAACAGATGCTATTGTTTTAGAAAATATCAACAAACTTATGGACTTGAAGGGTGTATTGAAAAAATGAACTGTTTAACTGTGAACCTTATCTGCAGTTGATAGGGTGATTTTTTTGTTTTAGTGCTTAAGATTTTTTGTATTTAAGTTTGCTTCTCCAAATATGACAGGTTTATTACTTCGGTGATTTGGGTCATACAACTTAACGTCAGAGCTTTCTCAGCAAAATCCTCCCAAGTTGGGAGCGGCACAAACAGCTCAGATACACTCAAACCTCTCACCAATAAAGGCAATTTTATACCCTAATTACAAAAATACTGGCAAACACACCATTAATCATGAATAGAAAGCAAAAGTGCGGAGGGTGGGATTTGAACCCACGAACCCCTGCGGGATAAGAGCCTCAGTCTTACACCTTTGACCATGCTTGGCGACCTCCGCTTAGATTCTACTTTTTGAGGCTTGCGGAAATATAGAAACATCCAGCCCATTTAAAGGCTTTACGGGAAACAATAAACAAGTCCCAAGGCAGGGCCTCATACAATCAGAAAAAAGACCTAAAAAAAGCCTCATGAATTCATTTTTTGACAGTTTGCTACATCTTTTCGGGGGCAACTATACCAATAAGGTTTAGGGCGTTTTTTAGGACTGTTTGAATGGCTTTCACTAGAGTCAGGCGTGCGTCTGTGAGTTGTTGTGTGTCGGCTTTGAGCACGGGGTAAGCGTTGTAGAAGGTGTTGAATTTGTCGGCTAGGTTGTTTGTGTAGTCGGCGATCATGTTGGGTTTGAGGTATTCGGTG
Organism: Candidatus Bathycorpusculum hydrogenotrophicum; assembly: GCA_009783705.1. GTDB lineage: Archaea > Thermoproteota > Bathyarchaeia > Bathyarchaeales > Bathycorpusculaceae > Bathycorpusculum > Bathycorpusculum hydrogenotrophicum. The sequence continues at coordinate 51,597 of WRCX01000005.1, forward strand.
GCTTCGATGAACATATCTGGGAAGCTGGCTATGGTTAGGATTAGTTCTTTTTCTAGTTGTTCGGTGAGGAGTTCATAGTTGGGGTTTTGGGGTGGGTTTGTTATTTTGCGTAGGATGCTTGTGGCTCGGGCGTGGGTGTATTGGACGTAGGGTGCGCTGTTGGTTTCGAAGTTGAGGACTCGTTCCCAGTTGAATATGACGTTTTTGCTGGGGTCTACATCGATTAGTGCGTAGCGTACTGCGCCTAATCCGACAAAGGTGGCGATGGTTTGTTTTTCTTCTGGGCTTAGCATGGGGGAGCGTTTGGTGACTTCTTGGTGTGCGCGGTTGATAGCTTCGTTTAGTACTTCGTCAAATGTTATGTAGTGTCCTCGGCGGCTACTCATTTTGTATCCGGGTAGGGTAACGAGGTTGTAGGCGAAGTGAAATAGGTTTTCGGCTTGTTTGGTGTAGTTTAGGGCGTAGAGAGCGAGTTTGAGTTGAAGTTGGGCTAGGGATTGTTCCATGCCGATGACGTTTATGACTTTGTTGGCGTGTTTGAATTTCCAGATGGTGTAGGCTATGTCGCGGGTGGTGTAGAGGGTGGTGCCGTCGGCGCGGACTAGGGTTAGGGGTGGGATTTCGTTGTTTGGGCTTAGTCCGAGTTTGGTTTTGAGGTTGAGTGTTTGGGTGACTTGGTCGGCGTTGAATTGGAGAACACCTTTTTCGTTTGAGAGGTAGGGTGTTGTTTTGAGTTGGGTCATGACTTGGTTGACTTGGGGGGTCCATACGAGGTCGCTTTCCCAGTCCCATGAGTCATAGGTGATGTTTACGCGGTTCATGGTTTCTTGGAACCCATTTAGGCAGAGATTGCTGACTTCGCGTATAAGGTCTTTTGCCTCGTGTTGGCCGTCTTCGTATGCTCGGTTGAGTTTGTTGATTTCTTCTTCGGGGTTGGGGTCTTCTTCTATTTTTGCCAGCAACATCTCAAAGAGAACGGGGTATTTCTCTTTGAGCTCCACAGCAATAGACAGCCATTCGTCAAGTTCTTTGTTTGCTTTGACTAAGTCAGCGGCATTTTGCAACTCTGTTGCTCTATCACGGGTTTGTTTGAGTCGGTTGATTTCAACAATACAGCAAGTTACGGTGTAGATTTTGCCCACAAACAAGTCCGGTTTCTCAGTGGGTTGGGGTTTGCCTAGCTTCAAATAACCATAGGCCACAACTGAGGATTGGCGTCCGACATCATCAATATAGTAGTGGCGAGAAACTTCATGGCCTCTGTATTGGAGAATGCGGGCTAAAGTGTCGCCTATCATGGGGTTGCGGGCCTGTCCAATGTGGATAGGATGCAGAGGATTGACACTTGTATGCTCAACTATTATTTTTTGTGGAGTATCGGTTTTGACAAAGCCGTATTGGCTGTCTAACTCTTTAATAGATTGTAGTGTGAGTTCGCTGAATTTGGCAAAGTTTAGATGGAAGTTTATGTATCCGCCGCCTGCAGGTGCAACCTTGTCAATGAGACTAAATGCAGATGGATCGATGGCTGCAACCAATTTTTCTGCTAAATCCAACGGTTTTTGGCCTAGTTTTTTGGCTAACTCAAAACATAGTGATGTTGCCAGTTGGCCATATTCGATATTGGGAGTTTTTCTAAGATTAATAGGGGGTAACGCAACTTCGGGAAGCGTTTTTTCTATAACAGCAGTTAATACCGTTTGACATTCTTGGCGAAACAACTCGAAAGGAGTTGGGGCAATCATCATTTGCGCTTCCACACTATTTGTGCAATTAATCTTAGCGGTTGTATTTTAAATACGCTGACACATTTATGTGTCTAATGGATCCATAAAAAGCATTAGAAAACAACACCAGCCACATCTACCACACCACACAGCATACAGCCGGGTAGAAAAGAGAAACACAAAGCGTCTTGCTCATTGAGGTAGAGCAGGTAAATAGAAGTTGGTGGGAATTGGAGAATTGTTCTCCGAAGGTTAGGGTGGGGGTTTTTTGTCGTGTTTTTTTGCTAATGCCCGTTGGTTTAGTGCGTCGAGTTTTTCTGCGACTCGTTCAGAGCGTTGTTCTGCAGTGGCAATAAGGGGTTTCCAGTCTTTCTTTTTGACGATAACAGTTAACTGGTCGGCTTGTGCGGGTAGTTTTTCTAGGGCGTCGTTGAAGCGTTTATCGGCAGCTTCGTCGGATTCTACGATTTCGAGGGCTTCCTCGGGGCAGGTTTTTATGCACTGTGGGTCGCCTTCGCAGAGGTTACAGGCAATGGCTTTGCCGGTTTCTGCATGGATGGTGATTCCACCGTGTGGACAGGCTTGGACACACCAGTCGCACCCTTTGCATTTTGCATCGTCTACAATTAGGAGGCTGTTGACCTCGGATTGTGTGATTGCACGTTCAGGGCAAGCTTTTACGCATCGTGCGTCTATGCATCCTCGACAGGTTAGGGCAAAATTGAAGACCGGTACCATTCGTACGACGCGGATTCTACTGCGAACCGGGTTCCAGCTACCTTCACCTTTTTCGGTGGTGCAGGCATATTCGCAAATTCCACATCCAATGCATTTGCTTGGGTCCACTGAGACGAATTTTCTAGGCAAGGTTTTAGCGGACATGTGAATTATCAAACCTTTTGGTGTTGAGTATCACTGTGCATAATCTGCTTTTATGCATTACCCAAGAAAAGGGGTTTTTTAAGCCAAAAACCAACAGAGATACAAGAGTTAATTTTACAGTGATTTATTCGTATTTTTCTGCTACTATGGGGTATATAGGATTGTTAGGGGTTGTTTTCGGTTTGTTTTTGTGGGAGGGTTACGTTTTTTTCTCCTGTGAGTTCTTTTTGTAGTGTTTGGGCTCTTTGGGCGACCATTTGGGCTTCAGTTTGTATTTGGGGGTCTTTCATTTCTTCTTTGCGTTTTTCGTTGGATTTTAAGATAAGACGCAAAAGATCTGAGTCGTATGATTTGAGAAGTAATTCTGTGTTTGGAATGAGGCAGTGTCCGCCGATGTATCCTGGAAACATTATGGGGCGGTCGTAGCGTTGACGGTGGGTATCTTCGAGGAAATCAATTGTGTTGTTAAAGTCGGCGTTGAATGTGTGTGCGATGCGGTGCATTTCTTGGAAGCAGGTAATCATCCAGGCGCGGTAGGTGGTTTCAAAGAGTTTAGCTAATTCGGTTTCGGTACAGCTTTTGAGTACTTTAACTTGGAGTCCCAGTGTCTCGAAATGGGTTTTTGCGTCTTTTGCTGCTTTGGGTGTGGCGCCGCCGATGTATTTGGGCCAGCGTTTCATCTCCCAGATCATGTGTTCTACGTTTATGTGCACACCTCGTGCGGGGGAGTGTACCACTTGGCAGTCGTTGCATTTTTTTGCAACTTGAAGAGTGGTTCCCGGCGGAACTGTACTGTTAACTATAATTAGGTTAGGTTGATACTGTTTGGCATAGTCAGCTATGACTTGAGCGAATTTTTCAGGGTTTGCACATGGAAGGGCTACTTGTAGAACGTCAATTTTGTTTGGGATTTTGGTTTTGTCTTGGTTGAGTTCTTGCATTTTGGTTTGATCTAAATCTAAACCGTAAACTGTAAACTCGGCTTTCTTTTCAGTGTAGAGGGAGAAAAGGGTATGGCCGATTTCACCTAACCCAACGATGAGGACTATTTGGTGAGTCATGCTGAGGCCTCGATGGAAATCCATGGGTGTTAAAACTATTTAAATCTGGAGCACAAAAAGACAGGTATGCAGAATTCAAAGCGAGGCATCGGTATTGTGACTGGTGCTAACGTAGAAATTGGTGCCGATTGTGCGATTTGGAACTATGTCGTCATAGGGGAAGGAACCAAAATCGGTGCAGGTACCATTGTGGGTAGTTTTGTTGATTTGGGCAAAAATGTTACCTTGGGTAAAAACTGTAACATACAAGCTAATGTTACCATATCAAACGGTTGTGTGCTAGGCGATAATGTCTTTATTGCCCCAAACACTAGCTTGTTAAATGACAAATATCCCCGATGTAACTATTTGACGCCGCCTATGATAAAAGATGATGCTACCATTGGTGGTGGGGTGACTATTCTTCCCAGCGTAACAATTGGTGAAAAAGCGGTGGTTGGTGGTGGGAGTGTTGTTACCAAAGATGTGGCACCTAGAACCGTGGTTGCGGGTTGTCCAGCTAAGAAAGTTATGTCTCTTGAGGAATTTGAAGCTAAACGCGAAGAATTCTTGGCGCAAAAGTGCAGGGTGTCACCATGAGAGTTTGGTATGACGCCTGCACAGGCAAACAAGTTCGTTATGCCATTGCCATAGCTAAAAAGTTCAGAGCCTTGGGACATGAAGTTATCTTTACCACTCGTGAACATCCCGACACTATTCCACTGGCCAAAGGATTAGGCGAAGATCCACTGGTTGTTGGGAAATATGCACCGACAACGCTTACATCAAGGCTTGAGGAGAGCGCGGAGCGCATTATCCAGTTTGCAAGGATGTTTAGAGATAAAAAACCAGATGTAGCAATTGCCCATCAATCCGTAGAGCTTTGTCGAGTGGCATTTGGCTTGGGCATACCCATCATAACCACCGCTGACACACCCTATGCCTATGCAGTAAATCGCTTAACGTTGCCCTTTGCACACACGGTGGTGGTCTCTGAGGCACTGCCCAAGAGTTTCACAGCAGACAATGGCGCTCACAACGTCGCAGTTTTTAGGGGTGTTGATGAAGTTGCATGGATTAAGGGCTTCAAAACAAAAAAAACAGCCGATACAAAAAGACCACTGATTGTGGTTAGACAGATAGAAACCAGAGCAGTCTATGCAGAAAAAAAACAAGATAACGTTCAAACATTGGCGCAACGACTTGCTGAGCTGGGAAATGTCCATGTCGTTCAAAGATACAATAATGAAAATGAAGAGGCCTACAAGGGGAAGCTGGGTTTTGAGGATACTGCTGAGTTGGTAGCACACGCCGATTTAGTAGTTAGCTATGGCGGCACCATCACACGCGAAGCTGCACTACAGGGCGTACCTAGCATTGGTATCTCAGATATGGCAAAAACCTACGTTAACACCTACCTCGCTCAGAAGGGTTTTCCGCTGTTTGCAACAACAGAGGACCAGGTGATAGAGGTTGCCAAACAGTATTTGGGCAAACGTTTTGATGTTGCTGATAAACTTGCCGCACTTGAGAATCCAGTGGATGTCATAGCAGATATAGCCAAAAACATAACTATGCAAAAGTAACTGTGACAGGATCACCTGTGCGGACAGGATATTTTTTAGCAAAACTGTCTTGATTTAGGGCAAGCTCCAAAAACCCATGACTGCCCACCAAGGCAACGGCTTCTTTTGAGTTAGTTTGTGCATAGGTTTCTCTTAGCGCTAACTTGAGCACTACCTGAGGCAGACTAACGTTTACTGTTTGAGATTGAATTAATTCGCTTGGGATGTTGGTTACTGCGTTGCCAAAGCTGTCAACATATAGAATTTGACCAGTTAGGGTGCCGTTGATGTTTTGGATGCTGGCAAATTTGGGTGTGAGGAGTGGCTGTTGGGTTATTTCAGATCCAAACTCTGCTACAGATATACCGCTGTCGATGTGTGCTGCTACGGGTGCGAAAATATCACGGCCATGAAAAGTGTGTGAAACCTTGGGTAATCTAAATTTGGGGTTGGAGAGTTCATAGACATGCTTGATATCCTGTTGTTGTGCGGCTAGCATCAAGATGCCATTATCAGGACCCACAAAAAATGCCTGGTTAGTCTGTACTACAATCGCCCGTCGTTCTGTGCCCACCCCGGGATCCACAATCGCCACATGCACAGTCCCAACAGGAAAGTAGGGTGCAACTGAGGCCAGCATAAAAGCACCCATGCATATGTTGAATTTATCTACGCCATGAGTTATGTCGATAATTTTAGAGTTGGGGTTTAGGGTGTAGATAACGCCCTTCATCTGAGCGACATAGGGATCATTTAATCCAAAGTCGGTGGTTAGAGTTATCATGATTAGCCGCCATGAACCACTGGAACAAACACAATTTCGTCGCCGTCACAAAGTTGAGTTTCATAACCGTCTAGAACGCTAATTTCGCGCCCATTAACTAGAATCAGAGAGTTAGAACGAGCGTCATTTAGTTCCGAATCAGAAAAAATCTGTTTAAGCGGGGGCAACTCTTGGCAAAGAGTTTCTACAACAGTCTGTATGGAAACTCCATCTTGAAAGCTAAGGGTCAGCTGGGTCTTGCCTGAAATGTGGCGTAATGCACCGAGAAATTTTATAGTTATGAGCATACGAGTAATCTACCATATAGGCGGGATTGTTAAATAGTTTTATTTATGAAAAGACGATGAATTAGGAATAAAAAGGCTGGTTAGCCTTAGCTAAAGTTTTCAAATTTTTCCTGCGTAAGTGTTTCTACGATGTCAGTTGCGATGTCAACAATTGAATCGGCTTGTTTCATCATGGCCTCTCCGTTGACTTCTTCGAGCTGAGAGTTCTGCTGAACTATGGTTTCTATTTCTATGAGAAAACGCAGAACCGAATCATTTGAACTGGGAACTTTAGCGCTTTCATCATGGATAAGTATCTCTATAAACGCAGGTTCACCTAAGCTATAGTAGATAGCGTTTCGGGCTTTTCGAATGGCTTCTAAAACCAAACTTGATGCCATGTAAGGGATTTTGCGCGCGGCCTCTAATTCAGCCTTTGCTTCACGCAAATACCTTAATGCCCATCCTTTACGGTACGCATCCATCATACGGATTCTTTTCCGGCTTATTCGGCCATTTCTGATTCGTCAAGGTCAGAATCGTCATCTGAACCGGCTTGAGCTAATGCGTTAGTGCGCGTTATGTATCCAGCAACTTTGTTACGTACCCGGGTGGTTGTGCCCCTGGTAACCTCATCAACTAGACGTTTGTTTTCGTCAAAGCTGGTTGTGAATTTGCCTGGAAAGCGCGTCATCAGGTCTTTGCCGAGGTGCTTTATCTGTTCAGTCTTCACTTTTCCTATGTTTATTCCTCCGGTGTTAACAGTTTTTCTCCAGCGTTTAAAAGCGTAGGAGCAACACTCAATAGAGAACAGGCTTAATTTAAGTTTGCGCCTCAACGGTGAAAAATAAGCCCCCGAGAGGTTACGAGTCAAACGCCAAATAGAAAATTATCTTCGATTAGGGTTTGATGTTGAAGAAAACCTCAAAGTTTTGGGCAATCTGTTCGGCGGCTTCTTCCACAGATATTTTTTTAATGTCTGCCACGGCATCCACAACACATCGTATGTGGGAGGGTTTGGTTAGTTGGCCATTGTAGGGTTGTTTCCAATAAGTTACTGGACCATCGGTCTCTGTTAGCAGATTAGTCAAAGGGGTTTTTTCCACGACTTCGCGAATACCATTAGAATAGGTAGATGGGGGGCCTTCGGTGATAAAGTAGCCGTTGTCTATAGCTTTAGCAAGTGCCGTTAGAGGATGGCTAAACCAATGTAGAAGGACCTTGTTGAGACGATAGGAGGGGAGCATCTCTACGATTTTATCGGTGGTTCCTCTTGAATGTATGATAACGGGGAGTTCCATTGTTTCGGCGAGGCGTAACATTTTGTCAAATACGGTGAGTTGTTGTTCCCAGGTGGATTCATATTTGTAGTCTAAGCCAATTTCGCCGATGGCAACTACTTTGCCTTTTTGGGTTTGGATATAGTCGATGGTTTCTTGGAGTTCGTTTTCTTTGAGTACATTTACGTTCCAAGGATGGATACCTAAAGCTGGATAGACCAAATCGGGGTATTGTTGGGATAATTTGATATCATTTTGACATGTTGTTAAGTCCAGCGAATTGGTGACTAGTGCAGTCACGCCAGAGTTTTTGGCATCCGCTATCAGTTCATCAATGTGCCCGGCATACTCGGCCTCAGAGAGGTGAATATGAGCGTCTATTAGCTTCATTTTGTTCAGCGCTATATTTGCCTTTGAGGGTTTTAAGATTTTCTTATGTTTACTTCAAATCAGCCGTTGGAAACATTTTAGTGTAAAAAGAGATAACAAAGGTTAAATACAGCCTTAAATAGAAAAAGAAGCGAAAGAGATGTCGATATGATTGAATTAGAAATAGCTGTAGCCCCCATGCATAGACTATGCAAAAAAGCAGGCGCCGACCGAGTAAGCGAAACCGCAGCAAAAGAACTAGCTAAATCCTTAGAGGAAATCGGAGTAAAAATCGCTAAAGAAGCACTCGATTTTGCGATGCATGCAGGAAGAAAAACCATCAAAGCGGAAGATATTGAAATCGCCGCAAAAAAAGTCATGGGAAAATAAACTAACAAATCTCACTTTCCATCCCTTCTTTCTTTTTGTTTCTCTATCAGATTGGGATTCTGAAATTATTGTTGCTGACAAACCGAACTATTTTCATAAAGAAAAAGCAGAATCGACGATAAATTTAATTATCATCCCCAAATATACGAGCCTCATTGGAGAGTAAACAGAGTGAAGGCCATCATATTTGGAGCACCGGGCGCAGGAAAAGGCACGTATTCCTCACGGTTACAGAACCAACTTGGCGTTGAGGTTATCGCTATGGGCGATATTTTCCGGGAATCCGTTAAACAGAATTCCGAGCTGGGCAAAAAAGTCAAAAGCTACGTTGAACAGGGCGCATTAGTCCCAGATGATGTTGTTGTGGAGGTTCTAAAAGACCGACTCAGCAAAATTCCCGCAGATAAGGGTTTCTTACTTGATGGATTTCCACGCACCATCGAGCAGGCTAAAACTTTAGAGGGTATCGCAAAGATTGATGTTATCCTCCAACTAGATGTCCCTGATGAAATCATCATCGAACGGCTCTCTTCACGGCGCATCTGTAAAAACTGTAATGCCGTTTACAACATTCGCTTTCTCAAACCCAAAGTAGAGGGTATATGCGACAAATGCGGTGGTGAGCTCTACCAGCGCAACGACGATAACATTGAAGTTATCAAACATCGTCTCAATATCTACAAAACCCAAACCGCACCCCTCATCGTATACTACAGAGAGAAAAATATTCCGTTTGTGGTTTCCGTTACCAAATCGCTGGATTCGCCACCTGAACCCATGGTTGCAAAAATGTTAGAAGATCTAACAAAGATGGGTTTCTGCTAAATATCGAGTATAAACTCTAAAACCACCCGTTCAGGTTCGCGGATAACCACCATCAAATGGTATGTTACCGCTTTCACCCCTACTTTTTGGGGATGTCGTTTGGGGTTAAATTTTTCACCCCATGCTTTTGCTGTAAACTTGAAACTCTCAGGAGTTTCTTGCCAATCACTTATTTGGAATTTACTATAGAGCATACCATCTGTTTCGAACTTGACCAGTAAAGCTTCAAGCCAATTGTAGAGCAAAGCATATTGATCTTCAGCTTCCACCTCAAAGGTATCTTCTTTGGTCTGAGCGATTTTGGCACTGTTTGTCATAGTTTCAAACAGGGCTAACGCCGCATTTTCGTATGCTTCCTCCATGCGGGTACCTAGCGCCCGAACATAGATGTCTGCAGTGTGTTCTAAGAACTCAAATTTCCCAGCGAACTTGTCAGATTTACTCATAACTTAACCAAAAATAGATAGGTGGGCTAGAATAAAAACAAATTTTCCCCATCAAAAAGATAGGGCAAGCTACAAAGAAAGAAAGATTAGAAGTATTTGGTGGCTTTCTGTATGGCCGCAGCTGCAAGTTTAGCAGATAGTTCCAGATCTTTGAGGCTCATTATACCAGTTGGACTGTGGATATAGCGTGTGGGAATCGAGATAGTTCCGCTTGGGATGCCTTGTCGTGTGATGGATATGCGTGCAGCATCAGTGCTACCAAGCAGGCCTGATTCGAGCTGGATAGCGATTTGTTCTTCCTGTGCTGTTTCGCGAAGCCAGCGAAGAATCTTGGGGTGAGTGATTAATCCAGAATCGCTAATAGTCAATGCGGGTCCTTTGCCCATTTTAACACTGGTATCGAATTCGCGAACACCTGGAACATCGCCTGCGATGGTTACATCCAGTGCTATTGCAAGGTCGGGATCTACACCAAAGGCAGCAGTTGCCGCACCCCGCAGACCCACCTCTTCTTGCACAGTACCTACCGCACATACGGTGCAGTCTACTTCTTTTAGCAATCGCATGGTTTCAACCATGACTGCACAGCCAGCACGGTTGTCAAATGCTTTACCCATGACTGTGTCTTTGCCCAAGGGAGCATATTTTACATCAAACGCAACAGGATCACCTATTGCAACGCCCATTGCAACAGCATCATCTTTGCTTTCAGCACCTATGTCAATGAAGAGATCGTCATAGCTGATGATTTTTTTACGTTCCTCTTCTTTTTGAATATGGGGCGGCTTTGAGCCGATAACGCCTGGGTAAGTAACTGATTTGGTGTGGACAACAACTTTTTGTGCGGGAAGAATGCGGTCGTCAATTCCACCCATTTTGCTAAACTGTATAAAACCGTCTTTGGTTATGGTTTTCACCATCAACCCGACTTCATCCATATGTGCAGCAAGCATGATTTTGGGTGCGTTGGGTTTACCGTTTTTGATCGCTATGACGTTTTCCATGCGGTCAACTTGGATCTTATCGGCATGGGGTTTTAGCATCTCTACCATGAGGTCACGGACAGGGGTTTCTCTGCCAGTGACACCGCAAGCGTTGGAGAGCTTTTCTAGATTCTGATTTAGTGACAAGATTAAATCCTCTAAGTTTGTATAGTTAAAATTTGAGGGGTCTAGTTATTAAATGGTTTTGGCACAGTACGCGCATTACTTGACTCTTAAAAAGTATACAATAACAAATACAACAATATCGTGGCTATATTTCAAGGAGTGCCCTGCTGAGAAGCATCTATGGCTTTTTTTGTGTCCCGATAATTGCGGATAATGAGTAAAAAAGTCACCACACCCGTATTAATGGGCACTATCCAAGATAGATCAGTGTACAGAGGTTCAGTGATCCAGTTTATTGCTAACCCTGTTAAATATACAGATATAACAAGGAGAACTAGAACAGGGAGTAAATATATTACCCTAGCTTTCTGTACACCATATTTCCGTTCAAGTTTTATGAGTAAGCCGGCTGAGAAAAAATCTTTAGCGCATATGGGCGCTGAGAGATCAATAGTTCGCGTATTTTCAGCCTCCTCCAATCTAACACTTTCAGGCATACCTCGAAGAAGAACAAAACCAAGAATGGTGGCAACAACCATAATAGAAATGCTCCAAATGAGGTGATCAAAGATACCAACCCCACTTCCCAGAATATAGAAACAAAGAACCAAAACAACCCTGTAGCGCAACTTGTTTGGTTTATGTCTAGCGGCATATATGTTAACCAATACAAGAGCAAGCAATAACACAAATGCGATAAGCAACAAAACAGATAGCTTCGCAAAGTCCACAGCATTACGCCCCATGTTGGCTATTAGGGCATAAATGAAAATACAAGCAATTAATTAACTTTATGAAATTATGATAAGATAAGGTTAGACTTTGAATCTGAATTAGTTGCTTATCTACCCCCAGGGTACAAAGTATTATTTGTAAACTCTAAATCACAGGATTTGGTAACCACTAATGACAATATCTGTTGACTGCCGTTGAGGCGGGTTGTTGAGGAGGTGCTTGGTTTGTCATGAATCAGCCAGCCCCGAACAGTGTGTTAGAGGGTTAGAAGTTACGGTGCAGATGAGGTCAAATATTAAATATCTGATTTAGTTAGTAGGAATTATCTAGTGACCCTCATGTTAGACATCAAACTTATCCGTGAGAACCCTGATTATGTCAAAGCTAACTTAGCTAAACGTAATAGTCCTGAATGTCTTCAGATGCTCCAAGACCTCATTAGCCTCGACAAAGAATGGCGCCAAAACAGCACTAAACTAAACGACCTGCGTCATGATCGAAAACAAGTTACAGTAGAGATTGCAAAACTCAAAAAAGCAGGCAAAGAAGCGGATGGTGAATTTAAAAGGGCACAAGATATTGATCAAAAGATCAAACTAGTTGAGACAGAGGTTTGTGAGCAGGAAACTAAAATCCGCACGTTCCTTCTTAACTTGCCAAATCTGCTTGATGAGTCGGTTCCATTTGGTAATGATTCAAATGATAATCTTACCATTAAAAAGTGGGGTACTGTTCCTCAGTTTAGTTTTCCAGTTAAAAATCATATTGATCTTGCTTTGGCACTTGATCAGGTTGATATGGAACGGGCAGGTAAAGTGGCGGGGGCGCGTTTCTTCTATCTCAAAGGTGATATAGCCCGTCTTGATATGGCGTTGATGAGTTTTGCCATAGATGAGTTGTCCAAGAGCGGTTACATTCCAATTGTTCCACCCTATCTTATGAACAGAGAAGCCTATGAAGGTGTAACCTCATTGGCAGACTTTGCAGATGTACTCTACAAAGTGGAAGGTGAAAACAGCTACTTAATTGCCACCTCTGAGCATCCCATGGCAGCTATGTACATGAATGAAACCCTGAAACAAGATGATTTGCCCATCAAGCTAGCTGGAATTAGTCCTTGTTTTCGTAAAGAAGCAGGTGCACATGGCAAAGACACCCGCGGCATTTTCCGTACGCATCAATTTAACAAAATAGAGCAGTTCATCTTTTGTAATCCCGAAGACAGCTCCAAATTTCAAGAGGAACTTCTTGCAAACTCGGAAAATATCCTCCAAAAGTTAGAGTTGGCGTATCGGGTTGTTAATGTTTGTACGGGCGATATTGGTACTGTTGCAGCTAAGAAATATGATATTGAAGCGTGGATGCCCGCGCCGGGGGATTATCGTGAGGTTGTATCGTGTAGTAACTGTACTGATTATCAGGCCCGACGTTTAGGCATCAAATATCGTCTCAAAGAGGGCGCGCCGCCGCTGGGACCGTTACATACGCTTAATGCCACTGCTATTGCCACTGGAAGAACCATTGTTGCTTTGTTAGAGAACAATCAAAACGCGGATGGAACGATAAATATACCGAAAGTGTTAAGGAAATATATGGGTGATAGAGAAAAAATAGGCTGTCAACGCTAAAAGTTTTAATACAGCCTTGAGAATCTTGTGGAACGACTTGGAGAAATTAGCTTGTCAACAAAATCGGCAAAGCATATCCGCGATAAGTGGCGCGGAAAGACATGGTACATGGTCATTGCACCACCGTTCTTCGGCAACATCGAGTTAGGCAGTATTCCAGCCCAAGAGGAAAAAATGTTACTGGGCAGAGTTGTAGAGGCAACTCTCTATGACATAACAGGTGACTTTTCCCATCATTACCTGAAAATGGCGTTTCAGATTAACCAGATCGATGGAAAAACTGCCCGAACTCTCTTCAAAGGTCATGAATATTCACGCGACTATCTCAGAAGCTTGGTTCGCAGAAGAACAACCAAAGTAGATGGATTGTTCAACCTCGTTACCAAAGACGGTTTCAAACTTCGCATATCCGTCTCTGCCCTGACCCTCTCGCGCATAAAGACTTCACAAGAAAAGATCATCCGCGACATGATGGAAAAAATCATCCGTGAAAAAGCTGCTACCCTTACCCTTGACCAATTTGTGCAAGAAATGGTACTAGGCAAAATTGCCTCAGACATCTACAATCAAGCCAAACTTGTTGCACCCCTGCGTCATGTTGGTATACGCAAATCCAAACTCGTCGCCGCCCCAGCAAAACTACCTAAATTCGCTGTAGCACCAATTGTTGAAGCAGAAGCACCCGAAGACGAGGAACTAGAAGAAGACGACGAAGCCCCTGATGAAGAAGAGGGCGCAACAGAAGACGACGACAACACAGAAGGAATAGAAGAAGTAGCTCAGGAATAATCCGTTCTTCTTTCTTTCTTTTCTTTTTAATCTAAACAGTTTTTAACTTTACAGTTTATTTGAGATCGATTAGCTATGCTTCAACAAGGAGAGCGTAGGTTTTGAGAGTTACTGCGTTAGCGGGTGGAGTAGGTGCCGCCAGATTTTTGACAGGTTTAGTGCGGCTTATCAGAGAAGAAGACCTCTCAGTGATTGTCAACACAGGTGATGATATCAACCTTTTTGGGTTGCATATCTCGCCTGATGTGGACATAGTTGCCTATACGTTGGCAGGTGTTGTGGATGAGGAAAAAGGCTGGGGGGTCAGAGGGGATAGCTTCTGTTGTTTGGATAAACTCAAAAGGTACAATGCCGCTGGCACGTGGTTTAATGTCGGTGACCAAGATTTAGCTATACATATCTACAGAACCCAGCGTTTGGCGCAGGGAGCATCGCTTGCAGATATTGCCGGAGAAGTTAGTCGTAGTTTAGGACTTAAAATCAAGATTTTGCCTATGAGCAATGACCATTTTGAAACCCGCATAACCACGCATATAGGTAACATGCATTTTGAAGAGTATTTTGTTAGAGATCAATGTAGAGATGAAATTCTAAGTATCCAATTTGATGGCGTGGCATCTGCAAAGCCGGCACCACAAGTTTTAGATGCGCTCCTAGATGCAGATCGGGTGATTGTCTGCCCAAGCAACCCTATTGTGAGTATCGGCACGATTCTCTCAGTTAAGGGCATCAGAGAAGCGCTTCAGCAAACAAAGGCACGGGTGACTGCGATAAGTCCGATTGTTGGGGGAATGCCGCTTAAGGGCCCAGCTGATAAGATGTTGCAAAGTGCAGGTTTGGAGGTTTCTGCCTACAGTGTTGCTAAACTTTATGCTGATTTTCTTGATGCTTTTGTGATTGATATTAGAGATGCCGCGGAGAGAACGCGAATTGAAAAACTGGGCGTAGATGTTTTAGAAACCAACACGATAATGAAATCGTTGGAGGATAAAATTTCACTGGCTAAAGCAACTCTATCGAGCTAGTTTTCAGCAGGTTAACAACCTACACTACGTATGTGTATATCATAAACGTTTGATAAGCAAGCAAACTCGAGTGATCATGCAGATCAAAAACTAAAAAAACATTCATAAAGAAACAAATGCAACAAGGCATTTAAGCCACATATAAGTATAAAATGAAATAAATATTTAAAAAAAATAAAATAAAACAAAAACCTAAGCTTAAACTGATCTTATTTTAAATAAGAAAACAATAGGTTATATTAAGCACAATAAATACTAATCAACCAAGAGATGGATGGTATGGCTGAAAAGAAAAGTTACGAGTGGTTTGAACAACGCCGCAAAACCATAGGCTTAGAATTAGCCCATGAACAGATAACTAAAGCGTTTGATACTGTAACTTTGTTACATAAAGCAACTAAATGCTTCTCTGAGAAGAATTTTTCAGAAGCCAAAAAATACATCGATAACCTCTATAATGCCGAAGAAGAAGTTGACAAACTTCGTAGCGACACGTTTATGGAACTCTCCAAAGGTGCCGCGCTGATTTCTGATTACCGTGAAGACCTGTTACACCTTGTCAAGCGCTTAGATACACTAGCTGACCATACCAAAGATGCCGCCCGATGTCTCGAAATGCTATCTGAAGCCGAAATTCCTCAGGAGCTCTCAGAGAAAACTGTCTTTATGACCTCCAAACTTGTTGAAACCGCTCAGACTCTACGGAGCAGTATCGAAAAAATCTCCGCCGCCCCAAATGAAGCCATAAAGGAAGCAAAACAAGTCGGAGAAATTGAACAGGCCATAGATAAAGAATATCTTAAAACAAAAAATCTCTTCATCAAGTATGGAGTAAACATGAACTGTGGTGCCATGGTCATATTTGATGACTTAATCGAATTCATAGAACAGGCCGCAGACATGTGCGCTGACACAGCTGACTACATACAAGTACTCTCAAGTAGAGAGTAAACTCTTTTTATTTATTTTTGTGCACTGTCAATCACTTTATTTTGAAGAGAAAACAAGCAAGAATAAAGAAGAGATAGATCTGCCGTGTAGGGCAGGTTTTCAAATTTTTCGCAACAGTGGTTAAGGGAGTTATCGGCTGTAGTCTCTGCCTTCGGGTTTGGTGTTTGTTGGTTTTGCTCCGGCTTCGGGAATCTGGGGTAGCGGGATTGGGGGGGGAATATTGAGGGAGCGGGAAATTAGTACTGATTCGATGAAAACTACATTGGATATTGATTGGATGATTATCTGTGCCGGAGGTTTTTTCTGTTCATAATCTTTGAGAATTTTGTCGACTTCTTCTTTGTCACCTATAACGTATGCGGTACCTTTGAGGTTCATTTGTGCGATGGAGGGATTATAGACGATTGATAAGACAAAGGGCACATCAAGAGAGTTATCTTGCTTTTTTTCCATGCCCACCACGTTGATGTTTGTGTTTATCTGGATGGGTGGAATCGGTTTGCGGATATCCCAGAATCGTTCTGCTGAGATGCTTGAAACGGTAACATTAACTCGAAGCATGGTAGGTCAAAAAGAATAGTGTAGTTGGAGGATTTAAAACTGCTTATTTTTGCTTATAGCGCGTAAATCCGCAGTGACCGCAAGTGTAGCGATTATGGTGGTCTGCCATAAAGTATCCGGTGCCACACCGTTCGCAGGCAGGGCGTACGCGGGAAACTTTATCAGTTTCAACCTTGTAGAGGTCTTTGGCGCCTTTTTCGGTTTTACGTTTCTTATCGGACTTTGCTTTATCGTCTTTCTTTGCACCTGCAGCTCCTTTTGCCGCTGGGTCATTCTTTGGTGCCATTATGCATTCGCCTCTTCAGCAGATTTCTCTTTGGGATTGTTCCGTTTTTGGATGTACTCTGGCTCTACTAGTTTGGCTTGAGCAACGGATTGATAAACATTTGCAACTCCTTGGGTGATGCTTGTACCGGTTTTGGTACGCATACGTTTAACGTAAACGACTTCTGCACCGATTTTTAATTCACCTGCAACGGCTTTTTTGACTTCTAGTCGCTGCGGAGTTTTCTCTTTTGGACCAGAAACGATGGTGAAACCTACTTCTGTCCGTTTCAGAAGTTGGTTCTCCTTGGTTGAATCTATTTTGATTTGCATTAGTGTTCACTTAAGGCGTAAATTCAAACAGTATTCTTCTTATTTAGCTTTTCGAAGTTTTCATCTCATTTAAGAACTCTTTTACCTGTGCTTTTTTCTCAGAGGATGCTTTAACGACCACAATACCGCAGTAGGGCTGACCATAAACGATAAACGCATCTTTAGCGGCATACAACACAGCTATTAGCACCAATAAATCCTCCTCGCCCTCAACAATGATGTGTGTATGCACCTCAGACTCTAAGGCCTCCTTAACTGCCAATATAGCCTGCTCAGTTATGGTTCCCTGAGGATTTTGCACATACACCATTTTTTCTACAGGATCTTGTCGAGGCATAGCGATATCGCGCAGAGAAACATGGTCAATAATTGTGAGCTGAGGGTTGACACCGTATTCATGGAGGTTTTGGGAAACCACATCACCCACTGAAATCAACTCCGGCGGTTGTTCAGATATCAGCAGAACTTTGAGTTTAGCCATGGTCTCTTGTGGTGTACCCTCGATTAGGGTGCCAAATGGTTCTTTGAGAAAAACACGCAACCGCGACGTTAGAGTGTACGCGGACGTCATGGTTTAAACCAGCAAACAAGAAGAGGGAAAAAAGGTGTTAACGCACTTTTAGGGCGTATCGGCCTTTTTCTTTGATATTCATGGCTTTCGCGATGGCGCTATGGCCGGGGTCAAACATTACCACCAAACCGCTATAGTCTTCGCTAAAGCTTGTGGATCTACATTTGGGGCAGACATTATCTTTGGTTATGAAGTGGCAGTTAGTACAGGCTTTTTCACTCATCTAATCTGGTCCGTTATGCTTGTTCCTTTGGCGCATCAGGTTTTTTCTCGGTTTTATTTTGGTCCATATCGAGCCATTCTAGTTTGCCTAAAAATGGCTGACGTGCGGTTATGCCAATTTTTCCACTGCTACCAGCGCGGCCCAGCGAGACGGCGGTGATTCTTGCGCGGACTTGGTCGCCTGAGCAAAGTTTGCGTTTCGATTCTTTGCCTAAGAGGACGCCTTGTTTCTCATCATAGCTGATGTAATCATCCATGAGCTGAGATACGTGGAGTAATGCATCAACTGGTCCGATGCGGACAAACGCGCCAAAATCAGCGATTTCCACCACATCACCTTCAACAATTTCCTGTATGATAGGATAGAAGGTGAGAAGACTAAAGTTTACTTTGTGATAAGTTGCACCGTCACCGGGAATGATTTTGCCGATTGGACTTACCTCTATACCGGTCACAGCTATAACATAGCCTAATTCCTCATCCACAATACCCTCATACTTTTGCTTCACTTGGTCTCTACCCACTTTCTCTAAGGGGTTACCAAAGGTTTCGGGCGGGATACGGATAGTATCTTGTAGAGTAATCAGTTTGAACATCTATGAAATCAACCCATCAATGTCAAGACGAGATTTTTGTCTCAGATAAATCACTGGCACACTTATATCTCTTAGCCTCCGCCGCAACAATCTATCATTTGTAAAAACTGGAACACCCCAGCTTTGGGCGATTCGCAGTATAATATCATCAACCATTTCGCTGTGATCCTCAACAACAACTAAACGGCATTTCTCAGCTAAGCGCAATGCAAAAGTCGCCTGACGTCGTAACTTAGGCGCACCCTCAGATGCCAGCATCTTCAGCTCATGCTTAACCGGTGAGAGTAACACAAACTCAATATTTCTGCTAAGCAACACCCTAAGGGCTTCAAAAATGTCAAGTTTAACCTCAAGAGGCACAAACAATGCATTAGAATCCAAAATAATCTTTAATGGTTCAGCTTTTATAGGTAAAACTGCCACACTTCTGGCTCCTATATAGTTAAGGTAAATAGAGGCTTAAACATGTTGCCGTTTATCGGGCATTCCATTTGGTATTATTTAAATATTAAGTGTCACTGAAATCTGTTTATTCAGGTGAAAAAGAGTGCTTCATGAAAAATCTTGCGGCGCAGTCATATACATTAACAATCAAGACAAAACCCGATATCTACTTCTCAACTACACTGCCGGACACTGGGACTTTGTTAAGGGCAATGTGGAAGCCAACGAATCAGAGAAACAAACAGTCACACGAGAAATGATGGAAGAAACAGGCATAACAACCGCAGAGTTCATTGAAGGCTTTAGGGAGTCACTCAGTTACTTCTACCGTCGACAGGGCTTAACTGTAAACAAAGAAGTCATAGTCTATCTCATCGAAGCACAAACCGATGAAATCAAACTTTCCTTTGAGCACATCAACTATCTATGGGCCGACTATCAAACCGCCATAGAAAAGTTGACGTTTAAAAACGCCAAAGAAACGTTGGAAAAAGCACACGACTATTTGCAGAAAAAAGGGTTAGTCAAAGACTAACTAGTTTATTTTATAAAACCGTATCCGATGAGTCTCCATCTGGCAGTTATTTTTCTGCTGATGGCAACCCGGGAACCGGGCAATGCACAGATGGGACGGGTCAGCTTTACTTTAATTGTGTTCTGCTTGATGTTTATGACTTTACCGACATTGACCGCTGCACCGATGTGGAGCAACAAGGCTTCATCGGGGTTGATTTTTTCAACTTTTAGTAACTCTTTGGTTCCCACTACGCGTTCTAGCACATGGGTTTCCAAGGTGAGTTCTGTCACGATTGGGGGCAGTTGTCCGGTTTTTCCAACGATGCTACCGGTTAAACCGTCAGCTTTAGAGTAGGAGGGATCTAGCAGAGTTCCAACGCCTATTAAACCGCCACAGGTTGCTTCTTCGACTTCCTGTACACCTGAGTGTAGGCTAACAATTTCGCTAATAAGCGGGGTGTAGACGGTTTTGCCTTCGCGCTCTGACATGATACCGGGTCGGATTTCGACTTCTTCGCCTACGGCGAATTTGCCCTGAGCGATAGTGCCGCCGATGATTCCGCCCTCTAGGCCCTCGATGGTTGTACCTGGTTTGTTGATGTCAAAAGAACGAATGATGTACATAAGCGGTGCTAGGTTGGGATCACGTTTAGGTGTGGGGATAATTGTTTGAATAGCCTCAAGGAGCACATCGATGTTTATGCCCCGTTGTGCTGAAATTGGGATAATGGGAGCGTTTTCTGCTACTGTGCCCTTTACAAATTCTTTAATTTCTTTATAACTCTCAAGTGCCCGTTTTTGATCCACTATGTCTATTTTGTTTTGGGCGATGATTATATTTTTTACACCGCTAACTTCGGCGGCTGCAAGGTGTTCACGGGTCTGGGCTTGAGGACAAGGTTCATCAGCCGCAATGACCAAAATGGCGCCATCCATGATTGCAACACCTGAGAGCATTGTTGCCATTAACGCTTCGTGTCCAGGAGCATCGACAAAACTTATGGCACGTATAAACTCTGCTTCACTGTTACAGGCTTCACATACAGGTTTTATGGTATAGTTTTTTGGTGCAGGACAGTTGGGACACTTATAAATGGGCATATCGGCATAACCGAGTTTGATGGTGATACCACGTTTTAGTTCTTCACTATGACGTGATGCCCACGTACCTGTCAATACCTGAACAAGTGTAGTTTTACCGTGGTCAACATGTCCAATGGTGCCGATGTTGACTTCGGGTTGCTTTGGCAAATCCTTAGTAGCGTTACTCATATGGGTTCTTCTCTTCTAATAAGCCTGGAATGAATAAAGAAATTAATTATGGCACTTTTTAAGGTTTGGGCATGCGCCCTGACAAAAAATTATTGTTCAGGTGCCTGCTCGGCCTTAACCGGCAAAGCAATAGGTGCCGCGCCAGCGGGGCGATCGGTGATTTTCATGTTGACCTGAACGATTTCATCAGTGATGACGTCGCCGCAGACAGTTTTACGTCTACGTTCGCCGTCGCGTTTAGCTTTAAAACCGGTGCCGCCGCTAAGGACAACTGCACGGCGTATACCGCCATGAACATTTGCACGCATAGGAACACCGTCACTGTCAGAACCGCCCGTAAGTTGCACTTTGTGTGCTGGCAAATCAACGACTGCACCATCTAAGGTTTCACCCAATTTTCTACCGATGAAGGGGCTTGCACGTGCTTCTTCAAGCTCTACTACTTTGGATGCACCCGTCTGTGGGTCGGAAACTATGACTTTGAATTTTGCCATTTACAGATTTACTCTCCAGCGGAAATATGAAGTTGGGCAACTCCCATTTAAGGTTTTAGCCCAAAAAGAGCCATCCCGCGGTCCATGTTTATAGATAAGTAAACAAGCTAACACAATGCCAGCATCGTTTAAAGACAGCTATAGCTGAGTAAGTACAGAAAAGCGTCTAAAATTTTTTAGACACCAACATAGCGTTATCTTTTATTGTTTTGTGGCTAAAACGCTTATACTAACAACCAAATCTGTAGCTTGTTTTGCCTCTTGGAGGGTCATACCTAAGCTGGTAAGGGTTGCAGTGGTTTTTGGTTCGCTTATTATGCAGTCAAGAGGATATACTTTTTCTTGCAGGATTTTGACGTTTTGGAAACCTGCTTCAATTATCAACTCAAGGTAGTTATTTTTGAGCTCCGCGCCTGCTATGCATCCGACATAGGCTTCAACGCTTTGCCGTAGTGCGTCGGGTAGAGGTTTTAGCAGAACTATATCAGATACCATCAATCGACCGGTTGGAGTTAATACACGGTGGGCTTCTTGGAAGACACGTTTTTTGTCGGGGGATAGGTTGATGACGCAATTTGAGATAACTATATCAACAGAGTTGTCTGCTGAGGGCAGGTTTTCGATTTCTCCAAGTCTGAATTCGACGTTTGTATAGTTGCCTTTTTGTGCGTTTAGGCGGGCTTTATCGATCATTTCAGGGGTCATGTCTATGCCGATTACTTTGCCGGTTTGTCCGACTTTTTTTGATGCTAAAAAGCAGTCAAATCCTGCACCTGAGCCCAGATCCATGACTTTTTCGCCTTCTTTTAGGGTTGCTAGGGCCGTTGGGTTGCCGCAACCTAGGCCCAAGTTTGCGCCTGGGGGTACTTCTGAGATTTCTTCTTGGCTGTAGCCTACGAGTTTGCTGATTTGTTTATCACTTGGGGTAGTGCAACAATTTGTGTTTGCATTGCAGCAGGACCCGTTGGTTTTGGCGACTTTTGCGTAACGGTCTCTAACTATTTTTTTGATGTTTTCCTCGTTCATGGTTAGCCCTTCTGGGTGGTTACTGCTTTGAGCAGTGGGCTGAGTGTTTTTGTGACTGCGTCGGTGAGTTTTTCGGTTTTTATCATCATTAAGCAACAAATGGCGCCGTCTTTTTCGCAGGTTACAATGGCGAGTTTGTCATTTGGTTTAAAGTTGGCTTTTTCTCGGAGGTCTTTTGGGCGGATGATTTGTCCTTTTGCATCGATGGTTATAATAGAGTTTATGGTGCAAGTGTCGTCTTGGCAGTTTACCATATTCAGCACTCGATAAATAGGGTGCTTTTAGGCTTTAAACTTATCGGATTTTTCTGAAAAATCAGACATATCCACCTAATAGGATGATTTTTTGCTACAAACAGTCTTAAAGCCAAAAAACGTCGATATGCGGCAAAAGTGCTATCGGTGGCGCTTCGAGCTAAACGGTATTTGTTTGAGCTAAGGTTTTAATTGGTCCTTTGTGGGTCTGTTGATTATGTGGCGGCTTGGGTTTTTCTTCCACGAGATGGCATTTGGTTTACTAAGTGTCTTCATACCTCTCTACTTGGTCGCGTTTAACGACACAAGTATGTTAGGCGGACCACTGGTCGCATTAGGCATCATGACATCTATTGCGGTGTTTGCCTCAATTCCTGCATCATATATCTGGGGCTACCTCTGCGACAGAACCCGACGCTATAAAGTCTTTATTCTGCTCTCTTTCTCATCCACAGCCATACTGCTCTTTATGATGACACTACCGTTTGCACAAAATATACTGGTGTTTGTTACGCTCTATGTAGTAATGCAGGTGCTCCACATGTCCCATGAAGCTCCAAAAAACGTGCTGGTTGCTGAAAATTACAGCCGAGATGAGTGGGAAAAATCCTACGGGTTATATGAGGGTATCACTGAAATGGGCTATTTTATCGGCTTGGCAATAGGCTTAGTCTTCACGGGAGGATTATTTACATTTGCCGCCTTGAGCCCCGCTGTTTTGGCAACCTATACGCTGTATCTGTGCAGCGGGCTTAGCGTGGTTGCGTTTATTCTCACAGTTCTCCTAGTTGCTGATCCGCTAATTATTTTTGAGCGGCGTTTAGTCAGCATTGAGAGAAAACTCAACTTTGCCTATCGCGGTATGCAATCATATACAATGAACCGCTTTAGACTCCCCCGACAGGAGAGTTTTGGAGGATTTGCTGTTGCGCTTATTATGTTCTCTTTGGCTACAAGTATATTTTTTACGCCCTTGCCGATTTTTTTAAGCGACATCGTGAGTCAGCACCATACCTTAGGGTTGACCTCGACTAGTTTTGTCTATTTTGCATACCTGCTCAATTCCTTGGGAGCAATGTCTGGGTATTTCTTTATCCATAACCGTGCATACTCGATGGATCTAAGAAAACAGTTACCACGCTTTGTGCTCATCCGAAGCATGCTCATTTTTGGTTTAGTGGCTGCGGTTCAGTTTGTCATTGCACCCGATATAATAACAGGACTGGTTTTGGTTCTGATCGGCTTTGCCTATGGAGTGTACCACATCATGATGCTTTCACTCTCTATGGAGATCACCCCCCAAGGAAAAGCAGGTTTATTTGACAGCTTTATCGGGGTAGGTACCGGCATCGGTTCATTTCTAGGACCCTACCTAGCAAGCAACCTCAACTATCTGCCCACGTTTCTAATTGCCGCCACCGTCTTTCTGTTAGCCTTTATAATTCTAAAGTTCGTTGCGCTAAGAACATGATAAATAGAACCAAGTTCGCTAACTTTCATAATAAGTTTGATCCCTAACTTCCTGTTTTAAGTAATATTGCTTTGACCGCATTATAAGTTAGGATATAGATGTTTTAGTTTACCTCTTGCTTGTTTTGTGGTAAAATGCCAATCTATCTGCTTACCCGAACCATTTCGATCTGCCGCCCAAACCGA
>WRCX01000006.1 GCA_009783705.1 Candidatus Bathycorpusculum hydrogenotrophicum
ACAAACCCGCCCTTGGCGACTTTTTCAGACAAACATTTTTTGCAATGCACCATACGAACTAACCTTGTTTGGCGATATATGTACAGCATCACATAAAATTATCTATAAGTGAACACTCTCCAAATATCAACGAAAAATAATTTTAAAATTATATATCCTTAATAGTTTTAAAAGCCTGTCCCAACAGTCCCAACTGTCCCAGAAATCCGAGCTTAAAACAGGGTTTAAAACGTGAAAACACCTCAATTTGAGGTGAGGTATCGTAAAATACACGATAAAAACCTAAAAAAAGAGAAAAATGATATCGGAACTTTAACGATACACATACACGTGAAAAACACTGAAAAACTTTCAAAAACCAAACAAAACCTCCACCAAACTCTCCTGAATCATCAGCACTTGCTTGCTCAACTCATCCATATCCGCACCTAAGTAATGTCTCACAAATACTGACTTCGGAACCCTCCCAGCTAAAATATCAACTAATTCCCCCAGAACATTATGTTTCCGAATGAACGTATTATTAAAACTCCTTAACTCTTTAAATCTTAAACTCTTATTCAATCTTTTAAGCCTGCATTGAATGATATTATAATTAACTGGGGAAGCATTGCATATTTCCTCAATAAATTGTGGGGATACAAAACTGATGAAAGTATTCTTAGTCTTCCTCAGAAACAGTTCCTTATATTTGAAGTGTTCCAGCACACAAGATTCTTTATTATAATACTCTCCAAGCCTTCCTTTATCATTCAATTCAATGATTAAATTAAACGAATCTATGCCTTCACCAGCTCTGAGGCCTGTAATGGCAAGGAACTTTACGAATATCTGTTCATTCCAATTGAGAGCTGTCCAAATATCCTCAAGATATTTGGGGACATCATTATGGTTTTTACTAAATATCGATAGAAAGCCCTTGAAAGCTGAATCGTTATTATTCCAATGTAATCCAGCATTATGCATTTGTTCCTTAAACTGGCTATATCTGTTAAGATACTTTGCTAAATTAGCAAGTGCACACAGCTTATGTCTCTGTCCTTTAGTTCCGATGATTGACTCGAAACTGCCAGTTCTCAAGCATTCCTGATGTTTTATAGCTTGGTAATAAATCATCTGTCTATAATGCTTAGAAAACCCCTTATTTTCGAGCCATTTGTTAAAAGAAGCCCAATTTATGTCTGGCTTTACGAGCCAAAGGTCGCCGGTTCAAGTCTGGCTCGGCCCACCAACAAAACGCAATAAAAAAGGGGGATGTTAGTTCATTTTTGTTGACTCTTCAAGTTCATGGTGATAAAATTGGGTGAGAACCATCAAGACGCTTTTACTGGATACTTTAAATCCAATCGTCGAGTTTTCTGAAATAAACATTCCTTTTTTGTCATCAGCTAAAATTATTCCACAGTTTGTAGGTAGCGGTGATTTGTCATAGAAAATATTGGCTGAGTTTTTGAGTTTCTGTACACTTTCTGTAAGTTCATGAATTACCAGCAGGATGTTGATGCCTTTGGAAGACATTGTTTTGATTGTTGGAATTAATTCGGAGAAGTCGTCATGAGGCATCATTAATCGTGCTTCCCCTGATGCACTTTGGATAATCTCTTTGGCTTGCTTGTTCAAGTTGTCCTTTCCGTGAATTGTCCAAATGAATTCTTCTGAAGATTCAATTTCTGTATTTTTCTCATAAAAATTGTCTAATTCGTCAAGTATGTTGTAGGCTTGAGATATTTGTTCTAATTTTTTTGCATAAAATGCTTCTATGTCATTTTTTCTTTGGGTAAGTTCTTTTTGTAGTGTATTTTTTAATTTGGTTTCTATTCTTTCCAATGCGACGGATGGTTTTATTGCTTTATAGAATAGCGGACGGCCTTTTTGGACTTCTATTAGTTTCTTTTTTTCAAGGCGGCTTAGGACTTCGTATATTTTGGAGTGTGGTATGTCCGCCATTTTGCTTAGGTTGCCTGCGTTTGATGTATTTTTTTGGATTAGGCTGATGTATGTTTTTGATTCGTATTCAGTTAAGCCCATGACTTCGAGTGCCTTTTGAAGTTCTACGATATTCACTTTTTTCACCACTGACAAAAAACAAAAGTGACAAAATCCCTTTAAGCTTTTCCAATTTCCCTTGTTAGATCAGTAAACTGCATGCCTGCAAAAAGAAACCTGCCCAACAATCACCAACAAAGGAAACGTATGCTAATGCACAACATTGATGTTGATACGTTAACTGGACTTACTTCCAACAAAGCTCAAGAGACACTAGAGCAAGAAGGATACAACGAATTACCCTCGTCTAAGAAAAGAGGCATTTTTAAAATTGCCTTAAGTGTAATTAAAGAACCAATTTTCTTTTTGCTAATAGCCGGCGGTAGCATATACTTTTTCTTAGGCGACATCGCTGAGGGTCTAGTTTTACTGAGTTTTGTTTTTGTTGTAATGGGTATAACAGTTTATCAAGAACGGAAAACCGAAAACTCTCTAGACGCCCTAAAAAACCTCTCAAGCCCGCGCACCATAGTTATTAGAGATGGAAAACAGGTTCGCATCCCCGGACGGGAAGTTGTAACTGGTGACCTTATTCTTTTAGCGGAAGGTGACCGTATCCCCGCAGATGCATTACTGATATCTTCCAATAACCTGATGGTTGACGAATCACTTCTAACCGGAGAATCCCTTCCCGTTAGAAAAGCAATTGGTACCTTAGAAGAGCAAAATTGGCGACCTGGCGGAAATGATCAACCCTACATCTACTCGGGAACTCTTGTAACACAAGGTCAAGCCATAGCCATAGTCAAAGCAACTGGCATACATGCGGAAATGGGCAAAATCGGAGTGGAACTTGAACATGTTGAACGCGATGAAACTAAACTCAAAGTTGAAGTATCCCATTTAGTTCGTAATTTTGCAATCTTTGGGTTATCTCTTTGTCTCTTAGTTATCATTGTTTATGGTTTAACACGGTTGAATTGGATAAGCGGCATACTGGCCGGAGTAACAATAGCAATGGCGCTTCTACCCGAAGAATTCCCCGTAGTTTTAACAATCTTTCTAGCCCTTGGTGCATGGCGCTTATCCAAAATAAAGGTATTAACTAAGCAGCCTCACGCTATCGAAAACTTGGGATCAGCTACTGTGCTGTGTGTCGACAAAACAGGCACCTTAACCCTAAACAAAATGTCTGTATCTCGACTCTGCGCAGACGACCAAATGTATGAGATAGACTCAGCGCTCAAAAGTCCACCCGATTGTTGCCATGAACTCATCGAATTCAGTGTATTGGCCTGCAAAAAATCTCCCTCTGATCCCATGGAAAAGGCCATTACAACCTTTGTTGATGGCGAATTCGCAAAAACAGAGCATGTCCACAGCGATTGGCAACTAATCCATGAGTACCCCTTATCTCAAAAATTGCTGGCTATGTCTAATGTTTGGGGTTCACCCAACGGCACCGATTACCTCATAGCAACTAAGGGTGCCCCTGAAGCCATAATCGACCTATGTCATCTGAAAGCCTCAGAAGCCCAAAAAATCTCTGATAATGCCCAAAAAATGGCTAACGATGGTCTACGCGTCTTAGGCGTCGCCAAGGTTTCATTTAAGGTGACCGGCGGGGACCTTCCAAAAGACCAACATGACTTTACATTCAAATTCTTAGGTTTAATCGGTTTCATCGATCCAATAAGACCCAACGTTTCAGATGCAGTTAATGAATGCTACAACGCAGGTATACGCGTAGTGATGATCACTGGTGATTACCCGCTGACTGCGCAGAAAATTGGTCAACAAATTGGCTTGCGAAACCCCGAGAACATCATAACAGGCCCAGAGCTTGAAAAATTAACTAACGAGGAGCTAAAAGAACGCATTAGAACTGTAACCATCTTTGCACGGGTTGTACCCGAACAGAAACTTCGCATTGTAGAAACCTTTAAGGCAAACGGCGAAATAGTTACAATGACCGGTGACGGTGTCAACGATGCGCCCGCTCTTAAATCAGCAAATATTGGCATCGCCATGGGTGAGCGCGGTACAGACGTAGCCCGAGAAGCCTCCACCATAGTTTTGCTGGATGATAACTTTATTTCGATCGTTGATGGCGTAAAGACAGGCCGCAGAATCTTTGACAACCTCAAAAAAGCCATAGTTTACATCTTTTCAGTGCACATACCTATCGCGGGCCTCTCAGCATTACCTGTGTTGCTTGGCTGGCCATTGCTTCTGTTGCCGGTACACATAGTCTTCTTAGAATTCATAATTGATCCCGCATGTACAACCGTGTTCGAAGCAGAACCAGAAGAAGCCGATATTATGCAACGCAAACCCCGAAGTATACACACTAAATTATTTAACCGAAAAGCTGCAATCTTGTCTGCAATCCAGGGCATAGTTGCATTGATTTTGGCAGTAGTGATTTACCTATATGCAACTGCAAGTGGTTTAAGTGTCGATACAGCTCGTACGATGACTTTCACAACGATAGTTTTGGCAAACTTAGCTTTGATAATAACTAATAGGTCCTGGAGTCACTCAATAGTTAGCATCTTTCGCAGGCCAAACAAAGCTTTCTGGCAAATACTGGTACTTGCAATAGTTGCTATACTGCTGGTGATTTATGTGCCGCCGCTGGCTGGTCTGTTTGCATTCTCCGCTTTGTCGCCTTTGAATCTGCTGTTATGTTTTTTGGCAGGTTTTGGCAACATCGTTTGGTTTGAAGTCTACAAAGTGATTAAGAAAGGCAAACTAGCCGTTTAATTTTTTGTAAACATGCTCTAAATGAAGGAAAAAACATGGGAAGTGAACATAAAGATAAGTCTAATGAAAAACTTAATTACCACAACAACTCCGCACAAGTTTTAGATACCGAAGAACTACTCAGTCTTCCAATACCTGACCTCTTTTCACGCCTAGACGTAACGAATGCAGGTTTAACTTCTAAGGAAGCAGACAAACGCCTTGAAATTTATGGCCGAAATGAACTCGCCCGCAAAAAAAACCGAGCAGCTATCTTTAATTTTCTTTCCCGCTTCAAAAGTCCCCTTGTAGTAATTTTAATGATTGCAGGTGGAATATCTGCCGTCTTTGGATCCTATGCGAGTGCCCTTGTAATCTATATTATGGTTTTTTTAAGTGTTTCATTAGGTTATTACCAAGAAAACAATGCCTCAAAAGCCGCTGAACTCCTCAGAGAAAAAGTAGCTACATCCGCAACTGTACTAAGGGATGGAAAAAAACAGGAAATCAAACTCTATGATATTGTCCC
The DNA here is from genome assembly GCA_009783705.1 of Candidatus Bathycorpusculum hydrogenotrophicum. GTDB lineage: Archaea > Thermoproteota > Bathyarchaeia > Bathyarchaeales > Bathycorpusculaceae > Bathycorpusculum > Bathycorpusculum hydrogenotrophicum. Next base: position 5,261 of record WRCX01000006.1, read on the forward strand.
TGGCGACATCGTTTACCTCTCAGCTGGTGACATAACACCCGCTGATGCAAGAGTAATTGATGCCAAAGACTTATTTGTAAACCAATCAGCACTAACTGGTGAATCCTTCCCTATAGAAAAAACTCCCAATCCAATCCAGACCAAAGGGAGCTCGATAACTGAGTGGACAAATTATCTTTTTATGGGCACCGCTATAGTCAGCGGTACAGCAACAGCCATTGTTGTCAAAACAGGTGACTTAACTGAATATGGAAAAATCGCCTTAAAACTTGCTCAAAAAGCACCTGAAACTGAATTTGAAGTAGGCATTAAAAAATTCGGTTTTCTTATCATGCAAGTGACTTTCCTTTTGGTTCTATTTGTTTTTATGATTCAAGCCCTTCTCCATCCTAACATACAGGGGATATTGCAGGCTCTACTTTTTGCAGTGGCCCTTGCCGTTGGTTTAACTCCCGAATTGCTTCCCATGATTATAACCATAAACCTCTCCAAGGGGGCTCAAACAATGTCTAAAAAGGGCGTTATTGTTAAGCGCTTATCATCAATCGAAACCTTTGGCAGCATGAACGTACTATGCACCGATAAAACAGGAACACTCACCCAGAGTCAGATAAAACTAGTTCTTCACATAGACCTAAATGGCAAAGACGACCCAAAAGTTTTACTATACTCCTACCTAAACAGCCGGTTCCAAACCGGCCTCAAAAGTCCCCTTGATGAAGCCATACTCAAATATACTGAACTAAACATAGCGCCTTTCTCTAAGGTCGATGAAGTACCTTTTGACTTTGTAAGAAAACGAGTTTCTGTAGTAGTAGAAAAAGACAAACAAAGATTCTTCATAGCCAAAGGTGCTCCTGAAGAAATCTTTAAAGTATGTTCCTACTATGAGCTAAATAACGTAGTGTCTGATCTTTCAGCGGAAGCTCGGAAAAGAATTGAGCAAAAATACCTCGATTTAAGTTTTGAAGGCCTGCGCGTTCTAGGGATTGCCTGTAAGAATCTCAAAGAAGAAAAAGCCACCTACTATGTAAACGATGAGAGTGAGATGGTGTTTCTGGGATTTGTCGCCTTCCTTGACCCTCCTAAAGAAACAGCTAAACAATCAATAGAACTACTAGATAAAGCGGGTGTTGAACTAAAGATTCTCACAGGCGACAACGAACTCGTAACAAGAAAAGTTTGCAGTGAACTTGGATTTGAAGTTAAAGCTGTTGTTTTGGGAAGCGAAATTACCCAAATGAGTGACGAAGCTCTCTCCGCAGTGATTGAGGAGGCCAACGTTTTTGCTCGGGTCACTCCTGACCAAAAAAACCGAATCATCCATCTGCTAAAGAGCAACGGACATGTCGTCGGATTTATGGGTGATGGAATTAACGACGCACCTTCCCTAAAAACTTCAGATGTTGGCATCTCGGTAAACAATGCAGTTGATGTTGCTAAGGAATCAGCAGACATAATCTTACTAAAGACGGATCTTACCGTTTTAGGCGAGGGTGTTCTTGAGGGACGCAAAACCTTTGGCAACACCATGAAATACATTTTGATGGGTGTAAGCTCCAATTTTGGAAACATGTTTAGCGCCTCTGGCGGCTCGATTTTTCTACCCTTTTTACCGATGATGCCGATTCAAATACTTCTAAACAACCTTCTCTACGATACATCGCAAACGGTAATGACAACCGATAACGTAGATGATGAATACATCACAAAACCCAAACGCTGGGATATTTCCTTCATAAGACGCTTCATGATCACCATTGGACCGGTGAGTTCTTTATTTGACTATGTAACGTTTTTTATAATGATATTTGTTTTCGGCATCCCCCTCGGATTGACTGGCGCTGGCGTTCCAATAGCAACAGTTGCCCAGCAAGCACAGTTTCAAACGGCTTGGTTTATAGAATCTCTAACTTCACAGACACTTGTAGTTTTAATTATCAGAACCAGACAAGTACCTTTCTGGAAGAGCAAACCAAGTAAATACCTTATTGCCATGCTTTTATTTGTCATTGGATTTGCCCTAATAGTGCCCTATACGCCCTTAGGCGCCTTCTTTGGCTTTGAACCACCCCCGCCCATGTTCTATTTGGCCCTAGTAGGCATCCTAGGAGCATACGCGTTGCTTGCAGAAGTAGTCAAAAGATGGTTTTACAAACACAATGCACACCGTATAGAACAGACTCTGGTGCCTAAGAGAAAAACTATCCTAACCCCAAAACCTAAATCAAAACAAGTGTGAAAGACTAAAAACCCTATATGATGTTACCCATAATTTTATATCTCCGCTTATCTCTAAAGTTAGCGATGTGATTTCAATGGGGTATTGCTTTATTCAACCGTTTCCCTAAATCTATAAAATTTTTAGATACCACTCTGCGTGATGGTGAACAAACACCCGGTGTATCTCTTATTGCTGAAAATAAACTGCGTATAGCCCAAAAACTAGATGAGCTAGGCGTGGATGTGATTGAAGCTGGCTTTGCCGCAGTCTCAGAAGGCGAAATGGAGGCTGTGAGCTTAATTGCCAAACAGGGCCTACGCGCAGAAATCAGTAGCGCTGGACGAGGCACCAAAGGCGACATAGACGCAGTGCTAAAATGTGGAGCCTCAACTATGAGTATGATCATACCCACCTCTGATCTTCACATAGAGTGCAAACTCCGTAAAACCCGCGAACAGGTCCTAAAAACCACCCAAGAATGTGTCCAATACGCCAAAGACCACGGCTTAAACGTAGACCTGCTCGCTGAAGATGCCACACGCTCAGACTTTAACTACCTAGTCCAAGTCTTCCAAACAGCTGTTAACGCCGGCGTAGACCGCGTAACCCCCTGCGACACAGTGGGTATTCTAACCCCCGATAGCAGCTTTGACTTCTTTACCAAACTCACCAACAACATCCAAGTCCCCGTTGGTGTACACTGCCACAACGACTTTGGCATGGCCGTCGCCACCACCATAGCCGCCTTAGGCGCCGGCGCACAAGAAGCACACGCCACCATAAACGGTCTAGGCGAGCGAGCTGGCAACGCCGCTCTTGAAGAAATCGCCATAACCCTGCAAAGTCTCTACAAACAAACCATAAACATCAAACCCCAACTCCTCTACAGCACAAGCCAACTAGTCAGCCGCCTAACCGGCATCCACACCCAACCCAACAAAGCCATCGTCGGCGAAAACGCATTCACCCACGAATCAGGCATCCACACCCAGGGCATCCTAGCAAACCCCCTAACCTACGAACCCATCGCACCCGAACTAGTCGGATGCACCCGACGCATAGCCCCCGGCAAACACAGCGGCTCAAACGCCATACGCGCTAGCCTCACCAACATGGGCCTAAATCCCAACGAAGAACAATTCACCGACATCATGCAACGCATAAAAGAACTAGGCGACAAAGGCAAAACAATCATGGATGCAGACGTATTAGCCATCGCAGAAACTGTTATGGGCCTAGAAGGCGACAAACCCATCCAACTCGCCGAACTAACCTTTGTAGGCGGCAACAAAGTCACCTCCACCGCCTCTGTACGCCTAAAAGTCTACGGCAAAGACCTCTGGGGCAGTGCCATCGGAGTCGGACCTGTAGACGCTGCAATAAATGCCGTCAAAAACGCCATAGTCGAAACCGAACCCATAACCCTTGAACAATACAACGTCAAAGCAATCACAGGCGGAACCGATGCCATGGTTGAAGTCGTTGTGCACATGCGCAAAGGCAACCGAACCATTACTGCCATGGGTCTTCGTGAAGATATCGTCAAAGCCAGCATGGAAGCAGTCATAACCGGTATGAACGTCCTCAAAACCGACTACAACGGCAAAAAACCCCCAACTAACCCTTGTTAGCTGGCCAACCTTTTATCTGTACATCAAGCGATGCACATGATGATCGTAAAAAATTTTGATTTGTTAATTAACCTGATACCTTAGCCTACAATTTACCTGTACGCGTATACTATATTATGTGGTGTGAGAAGAGAGACGAATTGTGTTATTTTTTGTCTCATCTCTTCTTTGTGAGTGAGTATTTGACATTTTTACGGCAAGTTTTCCATTAAAACAGGTTGTGGCTGGTGCTTTAGAACGTATGCTTTATACGTGTGATGCAGTTAACTTAAAGAACAAGCATCAAGTATACTAAGCATTCGCAAACCTAAAAATGGGAAAGTGGTGTAAGCAGCAAGTGTCTCAAGCAACCTTTGAAGAAATGAGTGCCTCTGATTTTTTCTACCGTAATCGAGACATAGCAGGCTTATCAAACCCCTCCAGAAGCATATTTGTTGCCATACGTGAAGCAGTAGAAAACAGCCTCGACGCGGCTGAGAGCCAAAAAATTCCCCCCAATATCTATGTACGTCTATCCTTTGAATCTGAGGCAACAAAAGAAACTCAAGTTTACAAACTCAGAGTCGAAGACAACGGTTGCGGCATCCCCTCACGCTTCATCCCATCCGCATTTGGTCAGGTACTCTATGGAAGCAAATACAAACTCAAACAAGCCCGCGGCACCTTTGGACTTGGCGGCAAAATGGCGGTTCTATATGGACAAATCACCACCCACCAACCCGTCATAGTAACCTCAAGCACCGGCCAAGAAAAAATCTACATCTTTAAATTAATGATCGATATTCAGCGCAACAAACCCATAATCTTGGATCGCAAAGTCCTCATAAACAAAGACAATTGGCGCGGCACCATAATCGAGTTCACCCTCGAAGGCGACTATTTACGTGCCATGCCCAAAATTATTGAATACTTTAAACAAACAGCCATGGTTAATCCCTATGCCAATCTCACCTTTGTAGATCCCAAGGGGCGCCTCTACAAATTTACACGTGCAACAACCACCATGCCCGATCCACCCAAAGAAACCATGCCCCACCCCTACGGCGTAGACGTCGAGTTGTTGCAAAGACTTATCCAAATAACTGAATTTATGAACATGTCTACATTTCTACGCGGACACTTCCACCGCGTCGGCGAAATAACTGCCCAAAAATTCCTAGAATTCGCCGGGATTCCAGCTAACAAAAACCCCAAAAAGCTCACCCACGAAGAAATCGTGCGGCTGATGCAAAACCTCAAAAAATACAAAGACTTCCTACCCCCCGACGCAAGCTGTCTCTCACCACTGGGTGAAGAGCTCCTAAAAGCAGGTGTCACAAAAGAACTCAACCCTGAGTACCTTGTTGTACATCAACGCAAACCCAGCACCTATGCAGGCCACCCCTTCATAGTCGAGATGGCCATGGCATATGGCGGCGGTGTACCCAAACGCAGCAATTTTGTTATTTACCGCTATGCTAACAAAATCCCCCTGCTCTACGATGAAGCAAGCGACGTAGCCTACCGCGTAATTGCCAACGTAAATTGGAAACGCTACAAAGTCCACCCTGACATGCCGGTTGCTATAGTGGTGCATATCTGTAGCACAAAAGTACCCTACAAAACCGTGGGCAAAGAATTCATCTCAGACCGCCCCGAAGTCAGACGCGAAGAAGCCAACGCAATACGCGAAGTAGCAAGACAACTTCAACACTTCCTCGCCCGACAAGAACACGTACATAACGAAAAGAAACGACTGGGCATATTTAGTAAATATCTGCCTAAAATCGCCGAATTCTCCACAACCCTAGCAAAAGAAACAAAACAACCCGACATAGAAAAACTGCTAAAGAGTGTACAAAAATATGGCACAGAAGAAAGCTAAGATATCCGAACGAAAACAAGACGTCCTAAACCGTCTGCAAGCTTTCGGCAAAAACATCTATAACCAATTAGAAGAAGGCCAATTCCCCTCCGTTACCATGCCCAGCCGAAGCACCGAAAACATCACCTACGACGAAGCCGTACGACAATACGTCCTAGGCGAAAAAAGCGTCGGCCGAAGCACCCGAAACATTCGCCACATCAAACCCTTCACCCAACTAGCTTGGGTAGCACTATTTAGCAACGAACTAACAGCCACCGCAAAACCAGCACCCTAAGAGATGTCTACTACTCCGCACAAGCCTACGAAATGACCTTCCAAGATCAGCAAGAATCAAACAACATCATCACCGACCTCGAAACCCTAACCGGCTTTGCACGCGAAGACTTCAACATCTTTCCCGAAGAACGTAGCGCAATATTTGGTGACATAGACGTCGGCTACACCGTACCGGGATATGAAGGCAAAACCGTCAACCTAACCAGCCACCCCGACGGCGTCCTTATCGGCCCCGCTATCACCTCAGCCGACTTCATAAAAACCAGCGCCGACAAAGTCATAGCCATAGAAAAAGGTGCCCTTTTCACCCGATTTATCGAAGAAAACGTACACAACAAACACAAATCTCTCCTTATCTCCTGCGGAGGCCAAGCACCCCGCCAAACCCGTAGCTTCATACGCCGACTCCACGACGAACTAGGCCTGCCCGTCTACATCCTAACTGACGGCGACCCCTGGGGAATGCACATCGCCCAAGTTATCATCAGCGGCTCAGCCAACGCCGCTCACCTACGCGACCTAAACACCCCCGATGCTGTCTGGAGCGGAGTCTGGGCAAGCGACATTATTGACTACAAACTACCCACCGACCCCCTCGATGAAGTAGACATCAAACGACTCTACGAACTTCAAAAAGACCCCCGATACCAAAACGACCCCGTCTGGCAACGCGAAATCAAAGTATTCTTAAAAATCAAACGCAAAACCGAACTTGAAGCTTTCAGCAGATACGGACTAACCTACATCGTTGATGAATACCTTCCCGCAAAACTAGAACAAAAAGCCAAAGCAGGCAAAGGCACCAAGAAAAAATAGCCTAAACCATTAAATTTGTAGTAACTGACATGGTGACAAATTGTCACCAGTTAAAGAATGTTGACAAGAGCCCGGTAAAATGCATTTAGAGTGCGAGCGTTTTTCCGTATTCTTCTGCACTGGTGATTTCGTTGAGGGCTTTTTTGTTGTGTATTATTCCCAAAAGTTTACTGGTTAAATCCAGTTTTTCTTGAGCATAACCAATCGTTAACATAACGATGATCTCAAAGTTGTCGGGGATTTTGAGTGTTTCTTTGACATCCGCTTCGTTGAAGCTACCCACACAGCAAGTTCCTAGTCCTTCTGCGACTGCTGTCAAAATCATGTTCTCTATTGCCAGAGACGTATCAATGGCATGCCATTTTTCTGAGGCTTTCTTATCACCTAATGCCACTATAACTATGGGTGCTTGTGCGGTGAATTTGGCGTAGGCTCCTTTGGCGAGGGTTTGACATTTTTCTCTATCACTAACTACGATAAAGTGCCAGGGTGCAATGTTTCGCGCTGATGGTGCTAATTGTGCTGCCTCTAAGATCTTTTTTAGTTTTTCTTTTGGTACTGGTTTGTCTTGGTAGCTGCGGATTGAATGCCGCGCTTTAACTGCTTCAAATACATCCATATCTGCGCCCAAAGAAACTATCGAGTGTGACCTTATATAGTCTTTTAGTTAAAAGTGGCGTTTGAGGTACAGCTAAAATCGTTGTGGTGTTGGTTGGGCTGGCTAGTTTAAATTCAAGGGTTTGCTATCCTTAAGAAGAGTGTGAATAGCTTGTTCCGTGTAAGAGTCAACAAAATTGAATCCACCCGTGATTTAGATGGTAATCTAGGTAAACGAATTGAGTTGCTTGAAGAACGTGAAGTTAATCCCTACATTGTGCGGCCGCAGTCTGATGATGCCAAGATGGCGCAAGATATCATGCAGGCGCTTCAAACCCAGATGCCGTTTCTGCCCCAGCGTAACCAAATGGCCACTCCTAAAATTATTCTGTTCCTAACGGAGCATGAATACGACAGTTTAGGCATAAACTTTGACGTTAACCAAATCTATGAAGTCGGGCTTGAAAACCAAGCAATACGGTTTAGGAAAGTTTAGTCAGTTCATTTCTCATTTGCGCCAGCGACGGATGCTTTGGGTGAAAGGACAACACAAACATCATATTACGCATGGCGTTACAAATTTCCTCTAGACCTGCAATTTTTCCCTCATCACAATAAATCGGGATTGGTTCTCCGTTAAGATTTTCTTCATAGTACACATAGATGGGCAGGGTTGAACGTTTAAATCGTATAATCTCAAAATCAAGGTTTAGACGCTTCGCAGTTTCTTTAGCGGCTTGTTGCACCGATTCAAAACGAGTTCTACTTTGAGATCCCGCTGAGGCATAAACTATCAATTTTCCACTGCTACTATTGGTTGTGAACATACACGTCTCCAATACATCATCGATGAAAACTGCTTTTAAACCAAACCACCAACCGACCCTCATAGACAGGGGAGGGATAACTAAAAGTGAACAAGCCGAAAATGATCGCTATAGTATACGTGAACTTAATGAGCGGTTTGTATGTGTGGTAGGGAACGTTAATAAAATCAGCTGCTAAACACTTTGGCATGACCAAAACTCGTGCACATGTATATATCAGTGGTAAAGTTCAAGGTGTTTATTTTCGGCAAAATACCAAAAATCAAGCGCTACATCAAAGCGTAACTGGTTGGGTGCGTAATCTTGATGATGGTAGCGTGGAAGCAGTTTTTGAAGGCGAAGATGCCTCAGTCAGGGCTGTAGTTGATTTTTGCCGTGTTGGTCCAAGAGGTGCATCAGTAACAGGTGTAGCTGTGGCTTGGGAGCCATATCAAGCAGAGTTTCAAAGTTTTGAGATAATTTAGTGCTTAGATTTTTTTCTTGGGTACTCTGAAGTGGCTGTCTCTGCCTGCGCTTATGTATTCTCCGCCCATGCCGCGCACAGCGGATGCGATTTTAGCAAAGTTGTCGCTGCCTAGAAACTGTTTGGGTTTGATTATGATGTAGTCGTCTTTTTCTTCAAATGCCAAACGGGCTTCAAGTTCTTCGGGAAAACTCATACGGATGTCATCTAGCGCGCGTAGTCTTGAGGGTTCAGCTGAAGCTGTTGGTGCTGGCGGGGTTGTTGGTTTGGGTGCTGTTTGTGGTGGCGGTGGAGGTGGTGATGTGGCATAGAGTGCTGAGGATGACGCAGAAACCGTTTTAGGTGCCGTAATTTGTCCAACGGCCAATAATTTTAATGCCGCATAGACCTCACGTAGCTCGTTTGAAGCCTTGTTTAGAGTAGCTGTTAACTCCTCAACCTTAGCTAGCAGTTGATCGAGTTTCTCTCTGTCTGCGCTCACTATTCTCCCTCTTAACCCTAAGTACACCCAACGCCTATAAATTATTTCCATACCAATTATCTTTCTCTGAAATAGCCGCTGATTCTTATGTGCAGAATTTTGTTCTTGATTGCGATTTGTTTATGTTTCACTCCCAGACACTACCTACTATTATCTCCCGAGGCGCAAATAGATGACAGCGCAAGATGAAAAAATTACTCTGATGCACGGTGCAGGCGGCACCGTCATGCATGAGCTTGTCAAAAACTATATCGTCAAAACCTTTCGCGGTATAGGTAATGCAGAGGTTCCCCTTGAAGCCATGGATGATGCTGCTGTTGTTGGCGATATCGTCTTTAAAAGTGACTCCCATGCAGTAAAACCAATAATTTTCCCCGGCGGCAACATCGGACACATTGCCATCTCCGGTACGGTCAATGACATTAGCTGTCTTGGCGCCCAACCAATAGCCTTAGCCTGCGGTTTAATTCTAGAGGAAGGCTTGTTACTATCGGATTTGGAGCGGGTTTTAAGTAGCATGCAGGAAGCCTGCATCCAAGCTGAGGTAGGTATCGTTACAGGCGACACCAAAGTCGTCGAAAAAGGCACCTTGGGCGGATTAGTTATGAACGTTTCGGGTATAGGTAAACGCACCCCCGCATTAGACCACAACCTCGAGGTTGTTCGCCAAACCCGCGAATTTAGCGCCCGTTGGACTTTGGATTCCAACTTGGCAGAGGGTGATAAAATAATTCTAACAGGCACTATTGGTGATCATGGTTTAGCGGTGCTCTCCGCCCAGCAGGGCTTAAAGTTTGGAAGCGACATAAAATCTGATGTCCAACCCCTTAACCGCTTAGTACAGGCATTGCTGGGCGAAGTCGGTGGAATTGTTGCCATAAAAGATCCTACCCGCGGCGGTTTAGCTGATGCCCTAAACGAATGGACCGAGAAATCCCAAGCCGGCATTCTGCTAGAGGAAGACAAAATCCCCATCCGACAAGACGTACAAACTGCCTGTGAAATGCTGGGGTTAGATCCTCTTGAAATCGGCAACGAAGGTAAACTCATCATCGGTGTTACCCCCCAAAAGGCACAGGAAACCCTCGCGTTTCTACAAAAGACTCCTCAGGGGAAAGATGCCCAAATAATTGGCGAAGCCACCCAACAGTTCCACTGCGTGGCAATGCAAACAGTCATTGGCGGCAAACGCATAGTAGCCCGTCCAATCGGTGACCCCATACCTCGAATCTGTTAACAATATCTGCAAATTTTTTGGTTGTAGTTTTCTTAGATGTTTCGTATTGTTTGTAGTATTGTGTGGCAGATCTTGTGTTGGGCGTGAATCATAACGGGTCGAAAATTCCGTCTGGTTTGAACTGATTATTTCCAACAATGTTTTGAGTTATCACTTGCTTGATTTTCAGTTGTTAAGTAAACTTTTTAACGGTCTTTATTAAATATGTGAATAGTGACTCCGTTTGAAGCGACTGATTTATGCATTGGCGCTTATTTTTGTATTTTTCCTCTTTGGGTCTATGTTGCTTCCGTGTGCTGATGCTGACTGGGTGATGTTACGTGCGAATCCTTCGCAAAGCGGCATTATATCACACTATGATTCAGAGCTTATGCCTAAACAAAATTGGACCGTTTCCATACCCGAGGGCTTTTGGTCGTCGCCAGTGGTTGACAATGGACTACTATATGTTGGAACTGGGGCTGGCAATATTTGTGCTCTAAGGGCTTCTGATGGTGAGCAAATCTGGAATTTCACAATTAGCATATACACTGTGAATGCGTGTCCAGTTGTAGCTCAGGGCATTTTGTATGTATGTTCTGATGAAGGCTTGTTTGCACTGGATGCTTTAACCGGTACAAAAATTTGGAGTTACCCTGCTGGAGAAGGGACCACGCCTGCTGTAGTTAATGGCATAGTTTACTTTGGAACCGCCAATGGTGTTGTTTATGCCCTAGATGCTTTGGATGGGTCTGAAATTTGGACCTATACAACTGATAACCTTTTTTGTATAACACCTGTGGTTTATAATGGGCGGGTCTACATTGGCGGCGGTCGTACATGGAGAGGTATTTACGCTTTAAATGCTTTAACTGGTGAGCAAATCTGGAATCATACCCCTCACTGGCAAAATGTTTTCGCTATGTCTGCGACTGCTATTGCTGATGGTATGCTCTTTTATTCAACCCCCTATGAACTTTATGCATTGTCTTTAGCAACTGGCGCTGAAGTATGGCATATCGGAATCGACGAGATGGCTTCACCTGTAGTGGTTGACGGTAAAGTTTTCATGGGTTCCAATGATCCCTCTTATTCTGTTTGTTATGCACTTGACGCTAAAAGTGGACGCCAACTTTGGAATTATTCTTCCCCCGAGCGTATTGCTTCTTCTGATCCAGCGGTTAAAAACGGCATAGTTTACTTTGGTGCATCTGACAAAAACATCTACGCCCTAAAAGCCACCACGGGTACAAAAATTTGGAATTACTCAATAGATTCACCCGGCGATACAACTTTTTCTGCACCTGCGGTTGGTAACGGTGAACTTTTTATCTGCTCTGTGGCTTACACATATGAACCATTTGCATTTGTTTCACAGATGTGTGCTATCGTTACAGATCCACCAGCTAATGTCTTTGGTGGTGACTATTTTCTCCTTGAGCTCTTGCTTGTTGTAGTGATCCTAATTATTACAATCCCTGTAGCCGTTCTTTTATTTAAACGATATCACCATAGACAATTGCACCCTTAAACGGTGTTTACAAGACAAGGCCAGTCACTATCTTAGTCACTGTGCATATGACTCTCAAAATAGCTTCTCTAATCTACTCAAAAAACAAACTAAAACTGCTCAAATACTGGTAGCCGGTTTTTTTGGGTTATTCTGTTTTTGTTGTGTTAGTGCTTGTTTCTCTGCTCTTGAATGGTTAGCGATCAGAAGAAATTAAGAATATAACTGATGTATGTACTTTGTGTAAATCTAATTGAGAGGGGAAAAGTTTGGAACAAATAGAAGATTTAGAACGAAAAGAACGTGTGGAACGGAACTATCGCATCGATATAGGTGCCTACGGTAGCATCTGTATTGAAGCGCCCACAAAAGAAGAGTGTCTAGAGCTCTTCAAAGAAGTTACCAGCACAAAACGTGAATCAAAAATCAGCGAAGCCATACGTTAATTGCCTATTTTAGGTATTTTATGCTCTGAGCGCCTTTTTGGTGCTCTTTAGAGTAACAACGCATCTTTATCTGTTATAATAACCGTTTTTTGAGTGGTGAAAATTTTGCATCATTCTAAGAAATTTTTAGCATTGGCGTTTTTTGGCGTTGCACTAACCACTGTTAGCTTGGCTCTTTGTATGAAATCAAAAAAAGCCGAAAGAGATTGCGGTTGCCGACACTAACCTGCCTGCTTAGTCTACTATTGTTGCGATAAAAACTCTTGTAGTGGGCACCCTGCGTTAGAGGGTTGCTTATCGCCTCTTTTTTTGTTATGGTTGAGTCGTGTTTATTTCCGTGTTTTTTGCCCAAACTCTGCAGGTGCCTTCATTGCTTACCATGCAGGCGCCGATTGGTTTTGTTGGGGTGCAGGTTTTGAGAAATAGGGGACATTGGTTGGGTTTGATTTTTCCGACTATGATTTGGTGGCATTGACATCCTTGGGGTATGTCTTTGCTTTGGATGGGTTTAAGATGATATTTTTTGCGGGCATCGTATTGGGCGAGTTGGTCTTTGAGTTGTAGGGCTGAGTTGTCGAGTTGTCCGATGCCTCGCCAAGTGCCTGTTGTGGTGGTGAAGGCTTGGTGGATGGCTTTGAGTGCTTTTTTGTTGCCTTCTGGTTTAACTACGCGGCTATACTCGTTTTCTAGGTGGGCTTTGTTTGTGTTGTGTTGTTTTAGCAGCATATAGATTGCCATAAGGACGTCGTTGGGTTCAAAGCCTGTCACTACGGTGGGCATTCGGTAAATTTTTGTGAAGAGTTCATAGGGTTTTAATCCGATTATGGCGCTTACATGGCCGGGTGCGATGAATCCATCGATTTGGAGGTCTTCTATGCCTAGGAGCATCTCCATTGCTGGTGGAATTAGGCGGTGGGAAACCAGAAAGCTAAAGTTTGGGGGTAATTCGCTTAGGGCTTCGATTGCGGTAATGGGTGCAGTGGTTTCAAATCCGACCGCTGAGAACACAAATTCTTTTTGCGGTTCTTTTTTTGCCATCTCGATGGCATCTGAGACTGCATAGACCACCCGTACGTCTGATCCAATGGCTTTTGTTTCTATAAGGGTGGCTTGGCTTCCCGGTACGCGCAAAACATCTCCAAAGCAGGTGATGACTTTGCCTTCTTTGGCCAGTTCTATGGTGTGGTCAATTTCTGAGGCGGGCACAATACATACGGGGCATCCTGGGCCTGCGATAACTTCTATGTTGGAGGGCAGCAGACTACGCAACCCATAGTGGGTTATGGTCCATTCATGGGTTCCACAGACATGACAGATCTTAATCGGGTCTGCTTTAGCTGTTGTGAGGTTGTGGATTTTTTGAACTATATCTTGTGTTGTTTTCGGGTTTCTAAACTGCCCCACCATCTCTACCATCGAGAGTCCTCCTCATCTATTCTCCTGCTGAGGCTAAAACTTCTTTCCAGAGGTTTAGGGTTTCTAGGGCGTCTTTTTCTTCAATCACTTCTATGGCATAGCCTGCGTGAACCAGTACATACTCGCCTATGTTAGCCTCCACAAGTGAGACGTTTATGTCGCGCAGTACATTTTGTCCAAAGTCTACTTGGGCTTTTTCACCTTGGAGAGAAATAATTTTTGCGGGAATGGCTAAACACATAAACAAACACCAAATCAAACTGGTTTGGCGCGATAAAAACAGATTGGTCTAAACTACGAAAATGATGCCGCAACCACCTGACCCAACGAGATCCCCCCATCACCCGCTGGAACGGTTCTGTGCACATAAAAATCTAACCCCGCAGCTTCAACTCTTTGGCGCATATACCCCGTCAGCAGCTGATTACAGGCAACACCCCCCGTTAACCCAACATTTCTTGTTTTTTGTGCTTCTGCGGTTTGGATAGCTAACTCTGCTAATCCCCTGCCCAGATAAGCATGAACCGAGCGGGCCAAATTTTCAACCGCTACTCTACCCACTTCCTCATAAACTGTTCCCATCAACTGAGTAGTATCTAAAACCCCTTTGTGCACAATAGGCTCTAAGCCTAAAACATCTCTGCCCAACAGTGCTGCTGACTCCAACTTGAGCGCCGGCTCTCCCTCATAGCTACGCTCAAAACAAACCCCCAAAACGGCTGCCGCCGCATCTAACACCCGCCCACAACTGGTCGTCTCAACAAACCCCCTGCCCGACGTGAGCTGATCGGCTATAAGTTTAGCCTCCCCTTCTCCATGCGGCAGATGAACCCGGTTTTTAATAAGCCACGCCTCCACATCCACCCCTGCTTTGCCCAGTATACCTGCGGCCATACGCAACGGATAGCGGCTAGCCAAATCTCCCCCCAAAAACGGTTGCGCCTCCAAATGCGCCGACCGACTAAACTCCGATAAACCATAAACAGTATGCAAAATCTCCCCACCCCACGCCTCACCACCCAAACCATACCCATACCCATCACACACCGCCGCCACCAAACTATCCAACCCCTGCTCAGCCATCAACGCTACGGCATGCGCATAATGATGCTGCACCAAAACCAACGCCAACCCCCTTGCCTCAGCCATCTCTTTAGCTATCTGAGTGGTGGTAAATTTAGGATGCATATCACAAGCAACCACCTCAGCTTGAGTGTTTGTAAGATACTGCAGATGACTAAGAGCCTCTTGAAGAAACGCCCGCGTTTCTAGGTTTTCCACATCCCCTATATGCTGACTGATAAAAGCCCTATCCTCACCCAACACACAAACCGTATTGTTGAGTTCACCCCCCAAACCAACCACACAACGCCCAGCCCTATGCTTGAGACGGATCGGCTCAGGAGCATACCCCCGGCCCCGACGCAAAAACACCGCATCAGCGTTGTTATGAACACGCATCACACTATCATCACAACGCTGCGCAATTCTTCTATTATGAAACAGAAAATAATCCACCGACTCCCCCAGAACTCTGAGAGCCTCAGCGTTATCTTTCACTATGGGCTGATTAGCAGGATTCGCACTGGTCATAACAAACGCATCATCATCCACCTGATCAAAGAGCATATAGTGCAAAGCAGTGTAGGGCAACATAACCCCAATATTATGAAGCCCCGGTGCAACCAAACCCGAAAAATCACAGATCTTTTTTTTAGAGAGCAAAACTATGGGGCGCTGAGGCGAAACAAGTAGCTGCCGCTCAATAGTGCTCACCTCACAAACCTCCTCAATTGCCTCCAAACTCTTAGCCATAACCGCAAACGGCTTCTCATGTCGATGCTTGGTTTCTCTGAGTCTCAAAAGCGGAGCCTCAAGTGTTGTAGACGCCGCAATATGGAACCCTCCATATCCTTTGATAGCCAAAATTTTACCTCTTGAGAGCAACTTGCCTGCCTCTCGAACCGGATCACCAATCTCTATGGGATCACCTTTGTTGGTTGTGAGATAAACCTGAGGCCCACAAACAGGACACGCCATAGTCTGAGCATGAAACCGCCGATTCACCGGGTTTTTGTACTCCTCTCTGCAAGCGTTACATAGAGCAAACTCGTGCATAGCGGTGTTCTCCCGATCATAGGGAAGCCGATCAATTATGGTAAACCGAGGCCCACAATCCGTACAAGTTATAAAAAAATAATCCTGCCGCCGATCCACTACATCACAAAGCTCCCCTAAGCATTGATTGCAAACAGCAATATCAGCGGGAATGATTGAACCTCCAATCTCACCCTCTTGCACGCTCTCAAAAATACTAAAACTACTATACTGATTAACACCTTGCAATTCCGTTTTTTTGATTTGCTCAATTCTTGCCCTCGGCGGCTTCTCCTCTATCAACACCGCCATAAACCGCTCAATATTTTGGGCACTGCCCTCAACTAGTATCTCAACTCCAGCATCCCCTCTGTTACGAACATACCCAACTAAGCCCTGATTAACCGCAGTACGATAAACAAAGGGACGAAAACCAACACCTTGAACAATACCTAATACAGTGAGTTTAACACGCAAAGAGCAGGCCTACCTATTCAAAGTCCATGTTTTCTCTTATGTATTTCGTAAAAACTCTGTCTGAGCCTTAAAATTAGAACCAGTGATGGCCCCTTAGTAATCTATTGCCTTATAGCCAAGCCAATGGAGCAACATGGAAACAATCACAAGTAAACACATTCTCCAAAGCCTCTGCGAAAAGCAAATCATTGTCATCAAATATGCGGCTGGTTTTTAAGCAGTGCTTGTAACGATAATACTATCCAACCTCCCCAAGGAATCGTATGAAACTCTTAACGTTTAGTGTTGTATTCATATTGACCGTTTGCCTAGTCTTTGCAGGTCTCATTTTGTTTCCTGATATTTTGGGACAAGCGGCAACTCAGAATAACGAAATCGTTTTCGGTCTCTTTTTAGGTCCCTTTTGTGTATTGTTTGTTTTGGGATGGTTAGGTGAAAAATTGATACTCAAACTCTTCCAGAAAAACCCTGACTAACTCAGCACTCTCAAATACTGAATGTTTTTATGTTGTGTGGGGTCAATTTTGTTAGGTGTTGATCTCTTGCAAAAATCACAGATATTTGATCTGCTTAACAAAAATCTCGTGTTCTTTTTGGCAACTGTAGAAGGAACTGAACCTCGTGTTCGAGGCATGATGCTCTATAGAGCCGATGAATCAGGCATTATCTTCCACACAGGCCCACAAAAAGAGGTATATCATCAAATTCTAAAGAATCCCCATGTGCAAATGTGCTTCTACGATGCAACCCAAAACATACAAATTCGCGTGCGCGGCACCCTTGAAAAATTGGATGACCCAGCCCTCAAAGATGAAATAACCAACCATCCTACCCGTGTTTTTATGCAAAGCTGGAAAGCCAATTGTGCCACCAAGCAGGATTTCTATAACATGTTTTCTGTTTTCCGCCTAAAAAACGGCATAGCAAACATATGGACCTTTGCCGCCAATTTTGCACCCAAAGAAGACATTCCACTCTAATTCAACCTCCTCTTCATTTATCTATGGTCTCTGAGTTTCAAGTGACTGCTTGGCTCTAAATGGGCTTCGCATTTTCATAAAATTTGACACGAAGTTTGTGTCGAGGAAACCTTATTTATACTGTGAATAGAGAAAATGGATATGAATCTGTTTGAATTGCGCGATCGGGTACTAACGTTGCCGATGTTTGAAAAAAGAATGGATCTTTTAGAAAAGGAGATTTTGGAGGCAACAAGTACTGTCTCTGTTTTGCTTCGGCGCTATGAGCAGGATTGTCGTGATGTGCAACGTATACAAAAAAATTCACTTTCGGCTTTCATGTTTAAAATAGCCGGAAAATATGATGGCAAACTGGAAAAAGAGCAACGCAAGGAAATAGACGCCAAGCTTGCGTATGACCGTGCCGTTACAAATCTTGTGTGTCTTGAGCAGGAGAAAACTGAACTGGCTTTCGACATTTTATCCTTGCAAGCTGACAAAGAAACCTACCAAACAGAACTGGAAAACAAGCGGAGCGATGTCAGCAACCAGCAAGTTGCGTCAGAAGGCGCGCAATATGTAGAATTGGAAACTGAACGAAATGCTATCATTGCGCAAATAACTGAGATTGAACAGGCGATTACTGCCTTAGCTCATGCTAAATCAACGGTAAAAACTATGCTTAAATCCCTCAAAAGTGCCCAGAATTGGGCAACATATGATGCATTCACACGGGGCGGCATCATCACTCACGTGAAAAAATATTCTCATATTGACGAAGCGGAAAAAAATTATCACCTTCTCTCATCGCAATTAAGCAATTTACAATCTGAACTCAACGATGTTGAGGGTTTGACCGTGTCGGGGTTCAACGAAATCTCCTCTAGTCAACGTACCATCGATTTTTGGTTCGATAACATCTTTACCGACTTATCAATACGCAACCAAGTCAAAGACAACGCAGAGCAGATGAACCGCTTGCTAACTAACATGAATACAATTGAGACGTCGCTTAACTCAAAATTGAACCAAAAATCAGAAGAGCTACTGAAAAATAGACACCGCGAAGAAGAATTTCTCCTATCCCTCTAAGCGATGAATACACCCATAGCAAAGCAATTGCAAATCTGCTTCTTTTCTTTTTTAGCGTAGTTTCATAAGGATCATTTCAGCTGCTAGGATCATGGGTTCCCAGGTTTCGCATAGGGGTGGTGCGTAGGCGGTGTCTGCTTTGGCGAGTTCTTGGATGGTCATGCCTTGTTGGATGGCAAAGGAGAGACTGTTTATGCGCTGAGTGACTTCTTCGCCTCCAACGATTTGAGCGCCGATGATGCGTTTGGATTCTTTTTCGACAACGAGTTTGATTTTTATGGGTTTGGTGCCTGGGAAATAGCTGGCTCTGGTTTTACTGCTCACAGTTGCAGTGATAACTTCGATACGGTTGCGCTGTGCGGCAGTCTGAGTTAGTCCGGTGTTGGCTACTTGGATATCAAAGAGCTGGGTGACCGCTGAGGCTAAAACACCGTTAAATAGGCTGTAGTCGCCGCCTGCGTTTGTGCCTGCCACTTTGCCTTCTCTTACTGCAATAGTGCCCAGTTGCGCGCAGGTGGGGCGATGGGTGATTAGGCTGGGGGCTTCGGCACAGTCGCCCACAGCGTAAACGTCTTTGATCTCAGTTTCCATGCGTGCATTTGTTTTAATTGCTTGGGTTTCGCCTAAGGGGATATTGGCTTCTTTGGCGAGGTTGGTTGATGCGCGCACCCCAAAGGCACTGATAATCAGATCTGCCTCGAGAACTTGTCCGTTTGCTTTGACTGCGCTGATTTGGGTTTCGCCTAAAAATTCTTCTACTATGGTGTTTAGCAGAATTGTTATTCCTTTTTCTTCGAGGTGTTGCTGAATTAGCTTTGCCATATCAGCATCGAGAAATTGAGGTAGAATCTGTGGTAGCATCTCAACTACGGTAACTTTGAGTCCCCGCTCCACTAAGCCTGCGCTTAGTTCTAGTCCGATGAGTCCTGCGCCCATAATAAGAGCTGATTGGGCACCTGCTTTTATGGCGGCATCGATTTTTTCGCCATCTTCGAGGGTGCGAAGCGAGTGAATGCCTGCTTTTTCTTTTCCTTTTATGGACGGCATAAAGGGTTCTGCGCCGGTGGCAATCACCAAGGTATCGTAGGGTAGGCTTTGGGTGCTGTTTTCTTTGGTTTGGATCGTTAGGGTTTTGTCTTTGGTGTTTATGGCGCTAACTTTGGTTTGGGTGCGCAGATCTAGTTTTTGCATCTGGAAAAATGCTGGGGGATAAACCACTAAATCTCTAAAGTTGGGGATGTGTCCAGCTATGACAAAGGGCAGGCCACATCGGCTATATCCCGCGGTCTTTTCTTGAGTGATAAGAATGATTTCTGCGGTGCGGTCTTTTTTACGTGCGGCTGCGGCTGCTTCTATACCTGCTGCACTAGCTCCAATAATAACTATTTGCCGCACCATATTCTTCGCCAATTATTCTTGGTTTGCTGTTGTTGTTTGTGTTCTGTGCCACTCAACCGCTTTGTCAAAATCCATAAGATTGGCTAGATCGCCCTCTATGTTGCTGGGGTTGATGAGGAGTAGCCAGCCTTTATCGTAGGGGTCGTCGTTTAGCATCTCGGGGTTGGATTGGACTTCTTCGTTGACTTCTACGATGGTTCCGCTAATGGCTGCAATCAAATCTGAAACTGATTTTACTGATTCAAGAGTTCCAAAGGGTTCGCCTTGTTTGACCTCGGTGCCTTTACTGGGAAGTTCGGCGTAGACGATTTCGCGCAGTGCTTTTTGGGCATAATCGGTAATACCTACCCGGGCTTTGCCGTCTTCAATTTTAACCCAGGCAAAATCTTTGCTATAGTAGAGGCCCTCGGGCACTTCGTACTGTTCAACTCTAACCATAACTGTAGCTTCCTAAGATAACCAACAGAGAAAGCCTATAAAAGGTTTAGTGGGAAAGAAGATGAGCGGGGTTAGCGTTCGCGTTTTCCTGCAATCCACTCTTCGGTCCATTGGTGTGCTTGGCTGTCTGGGATTTGTTTGGGTGGATGCTTGAAGGCATATGCAGGCATGCTGATTAGCGCACCGCTGAGTTTGCGATCTAGAGCGATTTTTGCAGCTCGGATAAGATCAATGACGACACCGCCACTGTTGGGGCTGTCTTCAACTTCGAGTTTAACGCTTATGTTTATGGGGCGGTTGCCAAACTTGCGGCCTTTGAGACTTATGTAGCAGATTTTTTTATTCCCCAAAAATTCCACATAATCGCTTGGACCAATACGGGTTGGCACTGCATAGGGCACCAAGCTGGTCACGGCCTCAGTTTTGCTAATACGCTTAGACTTGAGGCGGTGTTCTTCTGTCATGTTTTGGAAATCAGTATCGCCGCCCAAGTTTAGTTGATAGGTTTCATCAACGATGACTCCGCGATCAATGCAGAGCCGCACAAGGTTGCGATGCAGTATGGTTGCGCCCACTTGGCTTTTGATGTCATCGCCCAAAACTGGTAATCCGGCGGCTTCAAATTTCTTAGGCCACTCCCCTGAGGCATCTGAGCCAATGAATTCAGGCATACAATTAACAAATGCACACCCCGCATCTAGGGCACACTGAGCATAAAACCGACTTGCATCATGGCTGCCCACCGGCAGATAATTAATTATAACCTCTGCTTTGGCATCTTTTAGGGTTTGAACGACGCTTTCTTTGGTTGCACTGTCATCATAGACATTAAAAACCTCACGCATATGAGTTGCAACACCATCCAAGATAGGTGCAGGTGAAACCTTTACACCCAAATAGGGAACATCAGAGAATTTCTCACACACATTAGGTTTTATCCAGATGGCTTCTGAAAGATCTTTGCCAATTTTATCCTTATTAACTTCAAAGGCAGCGACAAAAACTATGTCACGAATATGGTAACCGCCAAAGTTAACATGCATCAAGCCGGGAACTGACTCAGTCTCTTTTGCGTCTTTGTAATACTGAGTTCCCTGCACAAGAGTACACGCGCTGTTACCAACGCCAACGATTGCTACACGAATCTGAGGCATAAACAGTTACTCCAATGCTTAATTTATTGTAGGCTAATGGTTAGGTGCTCTATAACTATTTTGTTTATTATACCCCTTGATCGGCTGATAACTGTGTATGTTAGCTTATTTTTGTTAGAATATCTTGGATTTCCCCATAGTCTGGTTCCATCGCAGGATTTGGCGCAACCCAGATGTAGCGCACTATGCCCTCTTTGTCTAGTATGAATATGGCATGCCTGGGAGGTTCTAAACCATAGCGTTTACTGGTTTCACGGTCAGGATCACTTAAAATTGGATACGGTAGCCGATTTTTCTTCGCAAAATCCCTATTTGCTATGGGATCATCAACGCGCACTCCAATAACTTGTGCCTCTAGATTTGTATAGCGCGCCATAGAATCTCTAAAGGTACATGCTTCTTTGGTGCAGGTCAAAGTAAAGGCGCCTACAAAAAAGGCCAAAACAACTTTGTTCCCCGAAAACTCATGTAAACTAACAGGCGCCATATCTACATTGAGCAGAGTGAAATCTGGGGCGCTATCACCAATTTTGATTGCCATAAAAATCGTCCATAAAAAGGAAGACTCTGCCCATATAAAATGATTGCCTCAACAATCGTTTACAGTTGTGAATTGTCCATCGCCTGATTTGTGAGGAAATATCCTCTAGCTTGTTTCCGCAACAATTCAACCGTACCCACCGCTGTCAAAAGAGCCATCAGTCCCATAACGCAAAGTCTAAGCCTTAAAATATAGGGAGGGATACAAACGTCAAACAGACCAGAGTACACGTGTGCATGTGTCTGTGTGAAAATTCAGCCCCATAACTTGTATACTGTCTGTGGATGTATTGAAAAATGACACAGGTGATTAAACTGCGTTTTTGTTATTTCTCATTTACATTTTTAGGATTCAATTTACGGTATAGCTTTAAGCCTTCCATGCTAAATAGCATCATTGCTACAAATGTTATTCCTACTAAAACTATGAATCGTACATCAATTATTGAATTATCAAGAATAAATAAACTGAGCAGTATCAGGCTTATTTCTGCTGCGAATGCTCCTATAAAAAAGAAGGAGTAAAACATCAATCGGGGCACGAGGTTTTTGCCGACCCACACATGTCCCTCGACAGATGCTTTTGCCTTTAAGACATAGTTGCCGTAGCTGTTTTTCTCTATTAAGCCAAGAGTTTCTAGTTTCTGAAGATGATGGTAAGCGACGCTGGTACTGCTAAGCTCTGCACCACGAGTCACCTCTCTTGTCCCCACAGGTCTATCTGCACGAACAATATACGCATAAACACTTAACGTATAACCTTCCAACTCGTCGCTATCCATTCACCTACGCTCCAGGTTCAGATTCAAGCATCCGAAAAGGTTCAGATTCAAACATCCAGAAAGTCAGGTCCGGTATTGTTGCGTTGGTGCCATAGCGCTCATAGAATTCTTCAGCAGGTATAAGCTTAACCCAAGCCTCTTCATAGACGAAATCATCTTTGTCTGTGGCAGGAACAGCAGCATACGCTATGACTTCTGTTGCGTTGGTGCCATAGCGCTCATAGAATTCTTCAGCAGACAACATTTGGATGCCCTGTGGAACTGGGGGTTCTGCTGCTGAGGGCATAAGTGCTATGGGTACAACTGTTATTATTCCAAGGACTAAGGCGATTATGCTTAAAGATACTAGTTTTTTTTCAATTTTCATTTTTTTGTTTTCACCGCCCTCTATTTCTCAGAGCTGTATATAATAGTCCGTTCCGAACACCTTTTTCTTTAGGCGTTCTTTTTAAGAACATGGTCTTTAGTTTGGTTTATGAGCAAAATGAGTTTTGACACGGTTTAACTTAAAAACGCAAAGTATCATCTAATTTACGTCGTCATAATAGTGTGTTAGTTGTAACTGATCTTTTTCTAAACATTGTTCATAGTTAGTTGAATGTGAAGGCACTGGGGCAAATTTTGTTGAGTACACAAATGTCGCATCGAGGACTTTTTGCCATGCACACTTGGCGTCCATGGAAGATTAGTAGATCTGTTAGTTTCATCCATTTTTCTTTAGGCGTCAATGCCATGAGGTCTTTCTCGATTTTATCTTGATCTTTCTGTTCAGTTAATCCGAGCCGTTTGGAAAGTCGCATCACATGTGTATCAACCGCAATACCTGCGGTTATGCCATAGCTGTTGTAGAGAACAACATTGGCAGTTTTGCGCGCTACCCCTGGTAATTCCTGTAGTTCTGCCATGGTTTTGGGAACTTGTCCGCCGAATTTTTTCACAAGTATCTGGCATGAGGCCTTGAGATTTTTGGCTTTGTTGTGATAGAAACCTGTTGAGTGGATATCAGCTTCTAGTTCTTTTAGATCGGCGTTTGCATAATCTTGGGCGGTGTGATATTTTTTAAAGAGACTCTGGGTTACGAGATTGACTCGAACATCGGTGGTCTGTGCTGAGAGCATGGTGGCAATGAGCATCTCAAGGGGTGTAGTGTAGGTAAGCGCAGTTTTAGCTTTGGGATATTGCTGTTCAAGAAGCTCTATGATCTTTTGGATGCGCTCTTTGGGTTCAAGATCAATCACAAATAAACCTCTATCACTATCTATACGCCTAGTTTTTAACTCTGCTTTTTATTCATCTGTTTTTTGCGGGGTGTTTGCACAATCTTTTTTGCTTTCTCTGCCTAAACTAGTTTGGTGAGCATAATGGGCGTAAAATTAACTGTAGATAACAAAAGCATCCCTCTAAACGAGTTTGTTGAATCGATCCTTGCTGGAACCATAGCTGGTGCGGTGACAACGCTACATGGAGTAGATGCAAATTGGCATAAAATCGAGATACAAATCGAAAAATCAACTACCCCCTAATTATCTTATGTGATTGCAAGGTAGGATTTTATTAATTCTTTGATTTTCTTAAAATCAGTTTCTTCAAGTGTTCCAATTTTTTCTTTAAATCTTATGGTGCCGTTTGTCAGCGAACGTATGTGAAAAATTAGTGCCGTTGAGTCAAATGTTAACCCATTTGTCTGAGACTTTGCTATTTTGTAAGTGTATTCAAAACGTAGTGTTTCTAAGTTTTTAGTCAGAGGTACAACTACTGATATAGCTGTATCAGAATGAACTGCCAAGATGACTGCTGGACGAACGCCGGTTTGTTCGTTGGCTTGTGTATCTGGAAGCTGTATTAGCCAAATATCTTTCGGCTGAATTTTATGCATTAAACACGCCGTCTAATCTATGTTTTCCCAAGCGGATAGCTCTTGTTTTATCTCCTCAGTTAAATACTTCGGTTTAAAGAGCAAATATTTGGCTTTTTGTATACCTATCAATCTGTCATATTCTGTAAGGTTTGGTTTGAGCTCTTTGAGTGTTGCAAATAAATCGTCCTCTGATATCTCGGGCTTACAATGTTTTATGTATACGGATGCTGTAGTTGCTTCCATAAGCGCCATGCTGTCATAGAGTTTTGAGCAATTTTTTATTCTATCAAGAATGGCTGTTTCGTTTGCTGTCAATGTATAATTTGAATTCATTGCTTCTATTTTATCAGCGTTAGCATAGTAATCAATGGCAAGATCTCTCGAGTAAGGTCCAGCGATATAGAGTGAAAACACATAATTTAGGTCTATACCCAAAATTTGTGCTAGAAAAACAGTTTTTTGAGTGAAGAAACGCCCGCAATAATCTTGTTTATCTTTGATCTTAGGCGATACCTCTAGATGCTTAAGAACTGCTATAACTTTATCAATCTTTGACATTTTCTAGGTCTCCTTGTTAGTTATTGTTTCTATGGCTTTTGTCCATTCAATGATTTTGTTCAGTTCTTTTTTTCCTTTTTCAGTTAAGGTGTAGACATCGATTGTTTTTTTATCGATCTTTACCGCTGTTTTGGTGATGTAACCCATGGTTTTTAATTGGTTGAGATTGGAGATGAGTTTTCCATCAGAGATTTTTAGGGCCGCTTTTAGTTCTCGATATTGGATTCCATCAATAAAGTAGCTAAGTAGACTAAGGATTAAGCATCGGGTTGGTGTAACTGTTTTAGTGCTTAACCTATCGAAACGATATAACAAAGTTTGGATTTCATCTTCAATCAATTTGCTTCGCCAAATACTTTGATTATTACTTTTATTTCCAAAGTATTAAACATGGTGATTAAACAAAACGAAAACATCTGCAAGGAATTGCCAATTGTAGAGTGATATCGTTTCGTGCCTCACACAAAAGCTAATCAAATAAGCTTAGTGTCACAACAATTTGTGCCTGTAACTTGTTGAACTCTTGGATCTGCAAGGGTCTAACGGTTAAAGTGGCTTCATTACGCCTGTGAGTTGCCGGGAGGCTCTCTGAATTCTATGGTTGCATCGATTTTTGTAAACATTTCTTGTTTTGCTCTACAGATAGGACAAACATAGGGCGGTTCTTCTCGATAAACAACATATCCACACTGTTTACAGTACCATAGGCGCTTTTTAACTTCGGGAGATTGCTTTGGTGCAGTTGTTTGGGGTTGGGGGTTTGTTGGTGTAGTATTTGTTGTGGAGGGTTGTTGTTGGGGGGTGGGTGTGCCATAGGCGCGGTCTATTTTTTCTTTGGGTCGGCGTTCGGGGACTTGGGGTAGGTTTTGGCTTTCGTAGGTGGGTTTGTTGACGTAGAGCCGGCAGTAGCAGGCGCCGTATTGGGCGACATCAGGGTCGCGGTAGTCACAGGGACATATTATATCTCGATCTATGTCTAAGTTTCCTGTGCCTAGGCGGCAGGGGCAAACGGGGTAACCGAATCGTTCTTCGTTTGTTTTTAGGCCTTCAAGGAACATCTGGAGTAGCTCGGGTTGTGGGATAAGATAGTAGCCGTTGGTTTTTGCGTCGGCTTCTGCGCGTTTGCGAACAGTTTCAAGGGTTAGGCTCAAATTTTTAGAGCCTCTTTGAGTTTGTCTTTGCGAAAGCCGGTGATGATGGTTTTATCATCAACGATGATGGTTGGGTAGCTTAGAGTTCCGCCTTTGCTTGTGATACTTTGGTGTACTTGGGTTTTGTCGTTTGGATCTAGGAGATCTACGTCGACAAATTCGTAGGTGATGTTGTTGTCGCTTAAAAATTGTTTAGTTAATTTGCACCACACGCAAGTGCTAAGTGCGTAGAGTGCTACTTTATGTTCATTTTTCTTTCCAGAAACCTTAAAAAACTGCATCTAAAAATATCCCCAATAAACTGGGGATTTGGGCGCATATAACTGTTTATCTGCCCGCTTGTTTTGTTGGTTATTGTTGTTGGGTTTGGGTGTGTTGGTGTAGGTTGATAAAGGCGTTTTGTATCACTTCGTTTAGTGCTGGGTGTATGTGCATGCCTTGTGCGATGGGGCTGTAGTCGCCGTTGCCGCTGACCATGGCGTTGGTGATTTCTTGGATGAGTACGGTTGCTTCGGGTCCGATGATGTGTGCGCCTAGGATTTTGCCGGTTTCTTTTTCTACAATGACTTTGACAAAGCCTTCTGGAAAACCCATAGCTGCGCCCATGGCTGTATCTCGGTATGCTGCAATACCGACTAGGGTGTTGTAGTATTGTTTGGCTTGCTGTTCGCTTAGTCCTACTGCGGCGATTTGGGGGTAGGTAAAAATGCCTCGGGGTACGACGTTGAAGTCCATGGCTACTTTGTGATCATCATGGGTTGCGTTGTGCCACACTATGCCTGCTTCATAGTTGGCGGCATGTTTAAACATCTGTTTGCCTAGGGCGTCTCCAAAGGCGTAGATGTTTTCTTTATTGGTTTCTAGATACTCATTAACTGTGATAAACCCTTGTTCATTGAGGTTGAGGCCTATTTTTTGGGGCTTGAGCAGATAGGCATTGGA
Organism: Candidatus Bathycorpusculum hydrogenotrophicum; assembly: GCA_009783705.1. Classification (GTDB taxonomy): domain Archaea; phylum Thermoproteota; class Bathyarchaeia; order Bathyarchaeales; family Bathycorpusculaceae; genus Bathycorpusculum; species Bathycorpusculum hydrogenotrophicum. Next base: position 32,477 of record WRCX01000006.1, read on the forward strand.
GCTTCGACCGGTGGCTATCATGAGGGTTTGTGCGGTGTGTTCTTTTTGTGTTTTGGTTGTTTGGTTTTGGGTTGTTAGGGTTATGTTTTGGTTTTCATCTTTTTTGACTTCGAGGGCTTCATAGTCTGTATAGATGGTTACGCGTTTGGATAGTTCTTTTAGCAGGAGTTCTGATATTTCGGGTTCTTCTTGGGGTAGGATGTGTTTGGCGCGTTGGATTAGGGTGGTTTGGGTGCCAAGGGCTGAGAAAAAGTGTGCGTATTCTATGCCGATGTAGCCGCCTCCTACAATAAGGATGCTTTTGGGTTGGGTTTGGAGTTGGAGTGCGGTGTCGTTTGTGAGGTAGTTGATGTTTTGGAGGCCCTTGATTTTTGGGATGATGGTTTGGGCGCCTGAGGCGATGAATATTTTTTTAGCTTTGATGGTATGGTTGCCGCTTTGTAGGGTGTAGTCTGAGATGAATTCGCCTGGGTCTTTAAACCATGTTAGGTTGGGGGTGATCTCCACCGAGGCGGATAGGTGTTTTGAGTCGTGTTGGGTAAGGGCTCGCATGCGGTTCATAATGTCGGCAAAATCTGCTGATTTGTGGTCGATTTTGATACCTATTTTTGTTGCTTCGCCTAAGCTGGTGAGTAGGTCTGCGGGGTAGAGTAGCATCTTTGAGGGGACACAGCCGGTGTTTATGCATGTACCGCCCATCTTGTTGCTCTCAATCAACGCTGTTTTAAACCCCTGCTCCACTGCAGCGGAGACAACCAACATTCCCGAACCCGAACCAACAACTAAAACATCAAACTGTTCCAAAAATAAAACTTCCTAAAATAATACGAATTTAACAAATAGATAAACCTTTCAACCACAACTGTTCCCTCAAACAACCCCTAAACACCCAGAACACTACAGCGACCAACTGTTCTGGTCCTGTCTAAAAACTGGACAGGTGTTAACTGACCCCTGTATTATTTGTTAGATGGTTGCTTTGGGTTATTTAGCGGTGGTGTGCAACTGTGGAGAGCGCAGTTGCTACCGCTAGCGATTGTTCAATGAATAAGACGGGTTGTTTTGTGATCGATTTTTGGTATGGGTTGAGCGGTTGGTTGTTTGTGGTTTGTCCAGTCGATGGTATTTGGTTATTCTTCTTCTTCGGTTGGGTTGTTGTTGTTTTGGTTTGTGGTGGTGTTGTTCCATTGGGTTTTGAATGTTGTTTGGGATAGTTTTAGGATTTGGGGGTTGTTGGTCCATAGGTTTGGGATTTCGTTTCCGTCGGTTAGGCCGATGTTTACTTCTTCTTGGTTGAGGATGATGATGCTGATTTCGTTTGTTAGGTTGTATTTGATTTCAAAGTTTGGGTAGGTGGTTAGTTTTGTGATTTTGCGTTCGGTGGTTGGGTTGAGGTTTGTTTTTTGTGTTATGATTTGTATTTTTGCGTTTTTTGAAGCGGCGGTTTCTAGGGCTTCATAGAGGTTAAATATTATAAAATTTAGTGTGTTTTTGGGGAGCATCATTTCGCAGTTATGTGCGGTAGTGATTGGTTTTTCTAGTCTGCTCATTAGGCGTTCTTTTTCTGAGGTTATTATAAATTCTGTGTCGCTGTCCTGTATTTGGTCTGTGGGGTTTTCTTCTTGGCTTTTTATTAGCAGGGTGAGAGTGTCTTTGAGTTTTGTGTGTTCTTCGGTTATTTTTTGGAAGAGTTTTGTGGTGCCTTCGTTTAGGGGTAGGGCTTTGTATAGTTTGGGTGTGGCTATAATTTGTTCTACGAGTCCGAGCTTTTCAAGGGTGGGTAGTATGCGGTAGATGTCTTGTCTGGCGATATTTGAGAGTTTTGAGATTTTTTTTACTTCTGCTTTGTCTATGCGTGTGAGTGTTAGGTAGGTTTTGGCCTGTAGTTCGGTGAGTCCTAATTGTGTTAGTGCATCGAGAATTTTGGGGTCTTGGATGGTGGCTCGCTCCTTTAAAAACTAGGGGTGGTTGGCTGTTTTAAAGATTTTCCCAATCATGCCCCTATTTGATGTTTGTCAGCAGTTATACTTGCTACAAACGTTTAAACCCATTTGCCACTTTGTAGAGCCTACAAAAAATAGGAGATAAGAAAAAATGAAAAAACAAACCTTGACTATACTTAGCATATTGCTTCTAACCTCCATGGTCGCAACAACGCTTTTGTCAGTGACACCTGCTGACGCACAGACCTCAGGTGAAATGGCATCATATGCATTCGTTTCGGTAGCGCCCAATCCCATCGGCGTAGATCAAACAACCTACGTTGCAATGTGGGTTGACGTTCCCTTACCTGATGCATCAGAGGCCAACAACATTAGACGACATGACTACAAACTCATCATAACAGACCCCGACGGCGTTACAGAAACCAAGACTTGGGATGTTATTTCTGACACAACAGGCGTTCAATCGACAAGCTTCACACCTACTAAACCCGGCACCTACAACTTGACTTTCATATATGCAGGACAAACATACACTTGGAATGCAACTACTGCTCAGCAAAGCCGATATGGAATAAAATACCTGCCTGCTAACGCAACAACAACCCTAACAGTACAAACCGAACCAGTCAGCGTAAGTCCCCTTACACCTCTTCCAACAGAATACTGGGCACGCCCAATATTTGGTGAGAACTTCTTATGGTACACCATAGCCTCACACTGGTTGGGTTCTAACTCACTTGGAACCTTCCAACAAAGCGGATTTAACCTATGGCAGTCCAGCGGAACCGGACCAGAAAGCTCCCACATACTTTGGACCAGCCCACTTGAAGCTGGCGGTATTGTCGGTGGATCAGACACTGCTATTGAAGGTGTTACATACTATTCAGGTGGTTCATACGAAGGCAGATTTGTAAATGCACTAATCGTAAATGGCAGACTTTACTTCAAACCCCCAGAAGGCAGTCAAAACGGTGGCGCCTACACTTGCATGGATTTGAGAACCGGTGAAGTACTCTGGACAAACCCCGATATCAACCCAACCTTTGGTCAACTCTACTGCTATGAATCACCCAACCAACACGGCGTCCTACCAAGCGGCTACCTATGGCAAATGGTTAACATCCGAACAGATCCAAATGACAATACTTCACCAATAGCAAACCAAACTTGGATAGCATATGACACACTAACGGGCAATAATCTATTCAACCTGACTGGTGTCCCAAATGGCGGAACTATTGCGTACACAGAGAACGGTGAGATTGTCAAATACTTCCTAAACTACGACTCTACTACAAAGACTGGCTGGCTGGCTCTATGGAATTGGACTGCTGCACCAAATGTTGCCGCAGGCGCACCGGGAACCGGCACTAACGCTCTACAATACCGTCCAGTAGGCAAAAACATTGATTGTAGCGATGCATATTCATGGAATGTAACTGTAAAAGCTGATTTAACGGGCACATCTACTATCCCTACTATTTCATATGTTCTACCTGGTGACATAATTCTCGGAACTACCTCAGCTGTAACCGCGGGCGTAAGCACGAACAGAGGCACCCCTGATCCATACACAGTTTGGGCACTAAACTTGGAAGAAGACCGAGTAGGCGAACTATTATGGAAACAATCCTATGCTGCACCATCTGGCAACATGACACGAACACTTGGTCCTCTCGATCCAGTTAACCGAGTTTGGACTATGACTGATGCTGAAACAATGCAATGGCTAGGCTACAGCCTCAAAGACGGTAAGCTCCTCTGGGGTCCAACAAAAACAGACCTCAACGCAATGCAATACTTTAGTAGCGGTTCAGGTTCAGGTCAAAGAGCAGTCACTGCATATGGAAATCTATATGCACAAGGCTTTGGCGGCGAAATCTTCTGCTATAACACTACAAACGGATCATTACTTTGGAGATACAACAATACAAACAGCGGTTTAGATACAGTTTGGGGTCTTATGCCAACCTTTATATCAGCAATTGCTGATGGAAAAGTCTACGCCTTTAACAATCAACACTCACCAAACGCTCCCCTATACAAGGGTTTCTGCACATACTGCATAGACGCTTTTACCGGTGAAGAAATCTACAAGATGCTAGGTTGGGCAGGCCAAACCGGCGGAACCGGAACCTCTACCAGTATTCTAGCCGATGGCTCACTAGTATACTACAACTACTACGACAACCAACTCTACTGCATTGCCAAAGGTCCAACTAAAACCACTGTAAACGCTCCAAGTCTGGCCGCTACCGCTGGCCAGAGCGTAGTTATCAGCGGAACCGTTACCGACATCTCCGCAGGCACCAACCAGCATGAGCAGGCATCCAGATTCCCCAACGGAGTCCCAGTTGCCTCTGATGCATCTATGAGTGCCTGGATGGAATACGTCTATATGCAACAGCCAAAACCCACCAACTTTACAGGCATTGACGTAAAAATCAGTGTCATCGACTCAAACAACAACATACGCGTAATTGGAACTGCAACTACTGACATAACCGGTTTCTACAGCTTCAACTGGATACCTGACATCACTGGTCCATACACCGTGATTGCCTCATTTGAAGGCACAGGCGGTCTCTATGGCTCAAACTCACACTCAGCCTTTGCAGTTGACGAAGCAGCACCAACACAAGCACCACCAACAACCGAACCATCCATAACCGATCAATACTTTATCCCAGCAGTCATCGGTATAGTCATTGCAATCATAGTAGTCGGCATTGCAACGATCTTTATCCTAAACAAAAAGCCATAAAACAGACTCTAAATCAATCCCTTTTTCTTTTTTTGTTCAATTCTAATGGCCACATTTCTATGATTTATCTCTGTTTAGCCGGGTCCGTTTGTGTTTTTCCTCGGTGCATCTGTCTAAATTTTGGGTTGGAGTTTGAAGCAAATCCTTAACTATGTCTTTTTCTAAATTGTTATGGTGACTAATTTTTGCCGATTGATTCTGATTTTCAAACTAGACGTCAAGTTGTAAGTGAACATAGAGGTCATAAAGTTTGGGGGCCTGTTGAGTCTCCTGCTAAACTTGGAATTCACGGAACTAATGTGGCGGTGGACTGGGATGTTTGTGTTGGTGATGGGGTGTGTGCTGATGTTTGTCCTGTTGCACTCTACGATATGGTCGATACGCCCGATCATCCGCTGTCCAATCGAAAAGCCGATCCTGCCCGCGAAAAAGACTGCATTCAATGCTTAGCCTGCCAGTTGCAGTGTCCTGCGGCTGCGATAAAGATCACTCCAACCCCTTGAGGAGTTTTTCATCGGCAAGCGTTATATTGGCTGTTGTCTGAGTAATTATTGGTGCAGATATGAGTCAAGAGTTTACAGGCAAAATCATACTACTCAAACCTACAGATGCTTCAGCAAAAACAACTGATGTAGTTGAAAGCATGCTAACTGATGTACTTGAATCAGGTGAAGTAAATGTTGTCGGCTTAAACGATTCTCTGTTTTTAGCTTGTGCAGCCATCAATATGGCAACAGATATCGCTAAAGTCTATGTTGATGATATCGACATAGCCTCTATTGAAGTGCCCGCCTTGGGCCGCGTAGCGGCTGTTTCAGCCCATCTTTCCCAAAAAGAAGCAGGTGACTATGCCGCATTGGCTGAGCGCGAGGATAAAGACTTACGTGATACCACCGAGCAGACTGTAAGTGTTAGCCGAGTTGCAACTGTTGAACGCTTGCTTACCATAAGTCTTCTGCGTCTGGCCAAGTTTGACAAAATAAAAATCGTTGCCGCCGGCGGCTCAATTAATGACGCCATCAGTTTGGCACTAAAATTAACCAGCGGACAAATATCCAAAGACCCCGTGGGCATAAAACTATTCCATCTACACACCATTACCATGCGCAATGACCCAACCAAAAGTCTAGCTGCCGTATCGATCTATCTGCAGAAGGGCGTAACAACTCGCTATACCAAACGCCAATGTGCAGTGCTAAAAGAAGTAGAACAAACCACTCAGGTTAAAAAGGTGGAGCAAACCACTCAGGTTAAAAAAGAAGGTAACTGACAAAGTCAGTTTTATTATTTTATTGTGGCTAAGGTTTGGTTGACTTTGTCCCAGTTGACTATGTTCCAGAAGGCTTCTATGAATTTGGGGCGTTCATTTTTGTAGTCTAAGTAGTAGGCGTGTTCCCAGACATCTATGGCTAGCAGAATTTGGAAATTGGGAATGAGGTTAATGTTGTGTTTTTCAATCTGAACTATGATGGGTCGTTCTAGGCAGGGTTGCATAGCAAGGGTTGCCCAGCCTGAACCTTCCGTGCTTGCGGCTGCGGCTGAGAATAGTTTTTTGAAAGTGTTAAAACTTCCAAACTCTTTGTTGATAAGCTCTCCAATAGCTCCGTGTGGTTCTCCTCCGCCACCTTTGCCTGCGGGTGCCATATTTTCCCAAAAGATAGTGTGTAGCATGTGGCCGCCTATGTTGAAGGCAAGTTCTTTAGCGAGTGTTTTTACATATCCAAATTTAACCCAGTAATCCATTTGGGTATCTGTTTTCATAGCTTCATCTATATTGGCAAAAAGAGCATTAGCGTCATTGACGTATTTTTGATGGTGCTTGGTATGATGAATTTTTAGTTGCTCCTCAGATATGTAGGGTGCCAATGCAGTGTAGTCGTATGGTAGTTTGGGTAGAGTAAACGTTCTTACTTTCTCCATAATTTCACCAAAAATCAAGAATTCAAAAGAAAAAAACTCCTAATATACCTTACCTTACTCTCCAAGCATCGGGATGTGTGTGAGTTCTCATGATTATATTGAGTATGTTTGTGGAGCGGTATTTATGTTCAAAAATCATTGGTCACATTGGCTATTTAGTGAATAAATTTTCCCATTAATATGTTAGCTGTGGCTCTGCCGCCAATGACTGCACCAATTGATAACCCTACGTTTGCCAAGATATTTAGGGTCAACAGCACTAACTGATTTTTTTCAAGCAAGGTGGTGGTTTCTAGGGCAAAAGAGGACATCGTGGTAAACGAACCGCAAAAACCCACGGCAACCAAAATTGCATACTGCGAACTCAAATTTAGCGCAACCAAAAAAACAGAGAACAAACCCAAAATAAAGCTCCCCGCTACGTTTACAAGCATGATATTTACGGGTAACCCGCAGATTGTTATGGGCGATTCTACCATGCGATAGCGCAAATAAGCTCCGGCAACTGCACCTGCTACCAAAAGCGCAAATTCCAACCACTTCACTTTGTACCTCTCCATTTTGTAATGGTAGGCATTATTAGCATCCATGCGGTTGCGGTTTTGGTGTCTGCCAGGGCTAATGCCATAGCCAAAGCAAATCGACACTAAATATATTAAAACTTTACCACCTCTGTTCTGTTGGGGATCGTTAGAATGGGCTAATTCTAAATAAATAGGACCACTTCATTATTGAGTTGATTAAAATATGGCACTAAGCTGTTTTGACATCGCAGTAGCAGGCCACTTCTCAGTTGACACTCTTGTACTGCCAACCCGAAAAATGCCCTTTAACGTATTAGGCGGCGCCACAGCCTATACCTCCTTTACCGCAAAACAGCTCGACGCATCAGCTATGATAATTTCAAAAATCGGTGCCAGCTTTCCCCAAGCATACCTCTGGTGGCTCGAACAAGAAGGCATCGATATCACAACCATAACCCGAGACCCCCAACAATCCACAACAGCTTTTGAACTCACCTACACAAAAGATCTCAACGAGCGAACCCTCAAACTCAAAAGCAAAGGCAACCCCCTAACCCCCCAAGATATCCCCCAAGACTTCCACGCCAAAGCCCTTCATCTAGCCCCAATTGCCAACGAAATCCCCCTCGAAGTTGCCGAGGAACTCAAAAAAACTGCCGACATAGTCTCCCTTGATCCCCAAGGATTGTTACGAAGCTTCGATAAAGAAGGAAACGTAAACACAAACAACCTCATAGACAACGGCATCTTTAGTTTAGTCAACATCTACAAACCCTCCCAAAACGAACTCTACACCCTAACAGGCGAATCAGACCTCAAAGCCGCAATTAGAACCCTTCACGATGTGGGCATAGAAACAGTCATCATAACAAACGGCGCTAAAGGCGCCTTTCTCTCCGTCGAAGGCGCCCAATACACCATAACTGCCTATCCACCCGAAGTGCTCGTTGACCCAACCGGCGCAGGAGACGTCTTTATAGGCGGCTTTCTAGCCGAGTACATACGACAAAAAGAGTCTTTGTGGTGTGCTTGTGTGGGTTCCGCAGCCGCATCATTTGTTGTAGAAGGCATAGGACCCACATACATGGGCAAAAAAGACCAAATCTACCAAAGAGCCCAAACCATATCTGAAAGCGGCATCAAACAATAACTTGTCTACTTTCTAAACGGTTGTCAAATTAAAGTTATTCCTTGTTGAAATTAGGGTGGAAGATGTTTGAATTATGGAAATGCTATATGTATAAAGTGGTAATGAGCAATATTAATATAATGGTTATGTTGAATATGTGGCAAAAAGTGTGGCTTGTATGGCGTGTGGTGTATGTAAACCCTGATATTGGTTTGAAACAGACGTCCTAAACCTTTTTTGGCAGGCCTTTTTTATCTTCAGGCGCTAAATAGTAGCTTGTATGTAGACTTCAGTATTATAATGGTGACACGGTAATTTGAATTTGAATTGTGTTGAGTTGCCTGCGAGGTATTTTTATCAGTTATTGTTCTTCGTTGTTTGTGGGGTAGCATACAAGGTAGTAAATGGAGCGTATGCTAAGTGGGGGGGGACTAATCAGTCCTTCTGTGTTGTATGGGTTGCTTTGTTGTTCTGTGTTGAGGGGTAGTGTCTATATCAGTTCTCTGTATCTTCACTATCAGTGTAAGGCCAGCAATTCACGGTCGTTAGGTTTGTCAGTCCATCAATATTCAAATGGGTTAACTTATTAGCTTCACAATCCAGGTTTGTTAGGTTTGTTAGTCCAATAGCATTCAAACTTGATAACTGATTATAAGCGCAGTTTAGGTTTGTTAGGTTTGTTAGTCCACTAGCATTTAAATTGCTTAACTGATTGTTGGAGCAGTTTAGGTTTGTTAGGTTTGTTAGTCAACTAGCATTTAAATTGCTTAACTGATTGTTGGAGCAGTTTAGGTTTGTTAGGTTTGTTAGTCCATTAATATTTAAACTTGGTAGTTTATTGTTGGAGCAGTTTAGGTTTGTTAGGTTTGTTAGTTTATTAATATCCAAATTTGGTAACTGATTGTTGGAGCAGTTTAGGTTTGTTAGGTTTGTTAGTTTATTAATATCCAAATTTGGTAACTGATTATCAGAACAATCCAGGTTTGTTAGGTTTGTTAGTCCACTAGCATTCAAACGTGACAACAGATTAGTCTCACAATTCAAGGTCGTCAGTTTTGTTAGTCCATTAATATTCAAATTTGGTAGTTGGTTGTTGGAGCAGTTTAGGTTTGTTAGGTTTGTTAGTTTTTTAATATTCAAATTTGGTAGTTGGTTGTTGGAGCAGTTTAGGTTTGTTAGGTTTGTTAGTTTTTTAACATTCAAACTCGTTAACTGATTATCAGAACAATCAAGTGTCGTTAATGCGGGAGTTCCAGTTACATTCAAAGCTGTTAACTGGTTCTTTCTACACTCTATTTGGGTAATTGTGGTGCCGGTTATGGTAATTTCGCGTGAAGCGGAACTATTATAACTATAAGTACACTCACATTCATCCCCTGAAAGCGTATAGTTGGTGTTTGTTCCATCGCCCCAATCAATTACAGCAGAACCTGGATTTCCCATTAAAATAATTTTTACCTTGTTTTCTGACATTGGCAATGGTGTTGGCGTAATGTTTGTGGGGTCCTGATCTGTTGTCCAGTTTTTGGTTGTAGCAATGGTTGCGTCATAGTTGGTAGTGCCTGGATTACCGGTGATATAGAGATTTTTAGTTACGCCTGTAGTAGAATTAAGCGAGCCAAGTAGCTTATCTAACTCTTCATTAGACAAACTATTATGGCTGCAATTTATGTGAAAAAGTTTACCGCAATTACTGACCAGTAGGCTGTTTAGTTTGTTAGTATGACAAATTATGGTGTTTAAATTGGTGGCCCCGCTTAAATCTAAATTTGTCAAGTTATTATTATAGCAAACAACTGTTTCCAATGTTTCAAGATTGGAGCCAAAAACCAAAGTATTTAACTTGTTATTATGGCAAAATAGGGTCTTTAGATTTAAAAGCTCACTTAAATCCAAAACATCAGTTAATTCATTACAATCACAACTAAGCCCCGTAATCATGCCATCTTGTAGGACAGTTATGGAAATTTCATGTGTTGCCAAGTTGGGGCTAGCATAGTTATGCGTATATGTGGAGCCGTTCATTAAAAGGGTTAGTTCTTCACTTTTTTCATCTTTCCAATCAATCTTTACTTTGCCCGAACCTTTTAAATTAATACGCACATCCGTTTTTGCTGTTGTTAATGTCACTGATGCCATGTAATATCATCATCAAAAAGATATGCCCGCAATATATGTTTTTGTAATGCTTGACTTGTCAAACCTGTCTTGTGTGTTTGGATGGCGGATCTATATGTTGGCGAAAGCATTTGCAAGAAATGTTGCATAGACAAGCTTGTTTCTTTTTTATTTGAGGTGTCTCTAAAGTGGTCTAGCGGTGGTTAGTATAGCGGTTAATTATTTGGATGATAAGATTGTGAATAGTGAGTAGTTAATAGTGGTGAAATATTTTTGGATAAAATCTTGGAAATGGCACGAGTCCCTTAGAGGGAAATGTTTACCTAAATTTATACGCAAGCTGTCTTAGTACACTCAGTGTTTTAGACATGTATACGCTACGTCGCATAATTCGTACATCTGGTACATTCGATTGATGTTGCTCTGATTATTAGATATTACTTTCTTTTCTACCAGTTGGTCATTCTCTTGTTGGATGTTTTGTTGTTGATGAAAAGGAACTTAAGCAATAGCGTTATAATAGCGGTTGTAAACATTACCTTTGAGCGTGACTTGTTTGGGTCGTATAGATAAAGGTGAAAAATGCAGTGTATCTGGTTGCAGCGGAGAAGCCGCACGTTCTATATCTGTTGATAAGGTTAAAGCCGCCGGTTTAAACGTTGGCAGTGCAGAAAAACGTGCTTATATCTGCAAAGAACACTACAAAGATTACAAAAAGAAATCCAAGAAGGACAAGACCCTGGATAAATGGCGCTACGGCTAAACGTAATTAGAGGTTATTTCTATGCGTATTCTCCAGTTTCATTCTGACTCCATAGTTTTCAAACCTATTGAAAAAGAAATCAACACTGCTGAGGAGGCATCAAAAGAAGAAGTTCGCATTGAAGAGGTTGTGGTACTCTTCACAGCCATCGAGGAAGGCGACAACACCGCTTTGGTGCAGCGCGCCATAGATGATGCCCGAGCCTTTTTGGGTAAACTCAAAGTTAATCGGTTGCTCATTTATCCCTTTGCACATCTTAGTAGCAACCTCTCCCAACCCAATCAGGCATTTAGTCTCATAAAAGACATGGAAGCCTACTCCAAACAAAAGGGTATAGAGACTTTTCGGGCTCCCTTTGGCTGGAACAAACAGTTCACCCTAGCCATAAAAGGCCATCCGCTAGCTGAGATGGCCCGTAGTTATACTGCTGCCTCAACTCAGGCTGAAACCCCAAATTGTGAGGGTAAAAAAGACGAAGAACCCGTCTCAGCAGCTCTCAAAGCCGAGGACACCATGAAATCCTATTGGCACATCCTCCAAACCGATGGTAGCTTGGTGCCTGTGGAAGAATTCAAATTCAAAGGCTATGGCAATCTCCAAAAATTTGCTAACTATGAAATCAAAAAAACCCGCGCTGTTACCCAAATGCCGCCCCATGTACCCCTAATGAAGAGGCTTGAAATCGCCGACTATGAATCAGGCAGCGATCCAGGCAACATCCGCTGGTACCCCAAAGGCCGCATGATAAAATCCCTCCTCGAACAATACGTGAGCCTGCGTGTAGCCCAATACGGCGGTATGGAAGTTGAAACACCCCTCATGTATGACTTTAACCATCCCAGCCTAGCAAGCTATCTCAACCGTTTCCCCGCCCGCCAATACGTACTCAAATCCGAGGACAAAGAACTCTTTTTACGATTTGCTGCCTGCTTTGGTCAATTCCTCATGGCCCATGACGCCCAAATCAGCTACAAGCAACTCCCCCTCAAACTCTTCGAACTCACCCGCTATAGTTTCCGACGTGAAAAAAGCGGCGAAGTCGTCGGATTAAAACGCCTGCGCGCATTTACCATGCCGGACTGCCATGCATTCTGTGCAGATTACCCCCAAGCCAAAACCGAATTCATGACCCGCTTTGAACTCTCACTTGATGTACTCTCAAACATGGGCCTAGTAAAAGACGACTATGAAATCGCCATACGCTTCACCAAAGACTTCTACGCCGAACACAAAGAATTCATAGCATCCATAGCCCAAAAGTTTGGCAAACCCATGCTTGCAGAGGTCTGGAATGAACGCTTCTTCTACTTCGCCCTTAAATGGGATCTCAACTTTGTAGACAACCAAGACAAAGCCGCCGCGTTAAGCACTGATCAAATCGATGTCGAAAACGCCAAACGCTACGAAATCACCTACGTCGATGAAAAAGGAGAAAAACAATACCCCCTTATCCTGCACTGTAGTCCAAGCGGTGCTATCGAACGCGACATCTATGCACTTCTAGAAAAAGCCTACCGCGAACAAATAACCGGCAAAGCCCCTATGTTGCCACTATGGCTCTCACCCACCCAAGTACGACTAATCCCCCTCTCTGACAAGTTCCTAGATAATGTCACCCAATTAGCCCAACAAATCTCATCAAACAACATCCGTGTAGACATAGACGACTCCTCCTCCACATTGCAGAAAAAAATCCGCGAAGCCGAACAAGAATGGGTCCCCTACATCATTGTAGTGGGCGAAAAAGAAATCGCATCCGGCACCCTCTCAGTACGTATCCGCGAAGAAAAAGGCAAACAAGAAACCCTAACAACCACAGAACTCATAATCAAAGTCTCCGAGAAAATCGCCAACAAACCCTACAAACCCCTACCCCTGCCCCTCTATCTATCAAAACGACCCTCATTCCACGGTTAGAGCGCAAATGTAAATGAATCGTATGAATAACAGTGACAACCTATAATTACCAACAACCCAACAACATAACAAACCAGGAGTAAAGATAATGACCAATGAACTTCAAATCTACATCGACGGCACATTCTACCCCAAATCAGAGGCAAAAATCAGCGTCTATGACCACGGATTTCTCTACGGCGACGGAGTCTTTGAAGGCATACGCGCCTACAACGGTATTGTCTTTAAATTAAAAGAACACATCAACCGCCTCTACCGCAGCGCACACGCCATAATGCTAACCATCCCCCTAACCAAACAAGAACTCGAACAAGCCGTCGTTGACACCCTGCGCAAAAACAAAATGCAAGACAGCTACATACGCCTCATAGTCTCACGAGGCATCGGCGATTTGGGCCTAGACCCCCGCAAATGCCCCAAAGCCTCCATCATAATCATCACAGACACCATAAACATCAAAGCCGGCAACGCAAAAGACACCGGTATAACTGCAGCGTTTACTTGGGTCCGACGAAACCCAGTGGATGCCACCACCCACGAAATTAAATCCCTCAACTACCTCAACAGTGTCATGGGCAAAATCGAAGCAAATGCATACGGTGCCGACGAAGCTATATGCATAGAACCAAACGGCTATGTCGCTGAGGGTGTTGGTGAAAATATTTTCATAGTCAAAAACAACGAAGTCCTAACCCCGCCAAACAGCACCGGTGCACTTGAAGGCATAACCTCTGATGCAATAGTTGGTCTCTGTAAAAAACTCGACATCAAACTAACCATAACCAACCTAACACCATTTATGATCCTAACAGCCGATGAAGCTTTCTTCACAGGAACCGCCATGGAAGTGGTACCTATCCGTGAAGTTAACAAACGTATAATCGGAGACGGCAAACCCGGACCCATCACCAAAAAATTGGTAGTTGAATTCCAAAGCGTAATCGCTGACCCCAAAAACGGAACAAAAATCTAAAAAGGGGAAACCCTTTTTTGTTTCCTATCTGCTACTTTGTTATTGTCCCTTTTTGATAAAGTCTTCTAAGGCGTTGTAGGCGTTTTCTAATTCGCTGATGGGTGGCAGAAAAACAATACGTGCATGATCTTTGCCATACACTGGATCAAAGCCGCTACCATTAACGATTAGTACACCGGTTGCTTTGAGTAGTGAAATCACAAAGTCTTTATCGTCTTTCCATCGTTTGCCAATACCCTCGATTTTGGGGAAAATATAGAAGGCGCCCTCGGGTTTGGTGGTAGATACACCCTCGATTTCGTTTAGGCGTTTATGGCTAAAGTCACGTCTTTGTTTTAGCCGCTCTACGATATCTTTGACAAAGTCTTGAGGTCCGTTGAGTGCAGCTGTTGCAGCGATTTGAACTGGCGTGTTGGCGCAGATGCGTATACGGCACTGCTTTTCTACGCCATCTTTGAGTGCATCGAGATGTTTGTTTTTTCCTTTAAAGTACATGTAGCCCAATCGCCAGCCGGTCATCTGATAGACTTTGCTAAACCCATTCAAGATCACCACAGGAACATCAGTGGTTACATTGGCGGCGCTGACAAAGGGTTTTTCATAGGTCAGCTGATCATAAATTTCATCACTTATAACCGGGAGATCGTTTTCACCAGCAATGTCGAGGATCTCTTTAACGGTTTTGTGGTTATAGACTGCCCCGGTTGGGTTGTTGGGGTTGATTAATACAATCGCACGGGTTTTTTTAGTTACTTTCTTGCGCAGATCATCAATATTTGGTTGCCAGTTTTCTTTTTCGATGGTTTCATATGAGACCGGTGTACCATCAAAGAAGCGGGTGTAGCTGATGTAGGGTGGATAGGTTGGACCCGGAAAGAGGATTTCATCTCCCTTCTCTACAATGGCGCCCAAAAGCATCTGGATACCCTCTGAGATACCCTCGGTAACTAGAACATCATCGGCTGTTATGTCGACGTTGTTGATTTTTTTCTCCTTGTGTGCCACTGCCTCTCGCAGTGCAGGCAGGCCTTCTGAGGGTGAGTAATAGTTGTCTTCTTGGGCTATGGCTTGGCAGAGCGCTTCTTTTAGGCTGGGGGGTGTTTTGAAGTCAAATGCCGCGGGATCGCCAATGTTTAGATTGTAAATTTTTCTGTTGTTTGCTATGAGGTCTTTGGTGTAGATTGTTACGTCCCGTATGGCATATTCAATGTTACTTGCCCGCTTAGTTACTTTGATGCCTGACATACCGTTACCTGTACTCCAGAGAACTCGCAGACCCAAAAAATAAACATTCCCACCTAAGCCATAGTAAAACAAACGATACAACCATAAATATGGCTCAGAGCACTAAAAATTAAAGAAAGCGGGGCAGGTCAATAGGACCTGGCGAAGTAGACGACTTCTTTTGCTTCTTTGCCGCAAAAGATGCAGGGTGTGGTTGGTTCTTCTTTTTGGAATGGTCGGATGCGGATGGTTGCGCTTGTTTGTTCTTTTATTTTTGCTTCGCATTTGGGGTCAAGACACCAGGGTGCTTTTATAAAGCCGCCTTTGCTTTCCACGATTTGTTTGAATTCCTCATAGGTTTGTACCGTGGTGGTTTTGTCGGCAAGGATGGTTTTGGCTTTGGTTAGCATATTGTCTTGAATATCTGCTAAGAGTTGTTCGACAGTGGCGGGTATGTCTGGGTCTTTGACAAATGTTTTTTGGCCGGTGTCTCGTCGTACCATAACCACTTGGTTGTTTTTTACGTCTCGGGGGCCAATCTCGATGCGCAGTGGGACGCCTTTTAGTTCCCATTGGTTAAATTTCCATCCCGGGGTGTATTCGGCTCGGTTGTCAAGGATGGTGCTTATGCCTTTGGTTTTGAGGGTGGTCTCGATTTCTTTGGTTTTTGC
The DNA here is from genome assembly GCA_009783705.1 of Candidatus Bathycorpusculum hydrogenotrophicum. GTDB lineage: Archaea > Thermoproteota > Bathyarchaeia > Bathyarchaeales > Bathycorpusculaceae > Bathycorpusculum > Bathycorpusculum hydrogenotrophicum. The sequence continues at coordinate 48,426 of WRCX01000006.1, forward strand.
GTCGATGGCTTCTGCTTCTTGGCCTTTAAATGGGATGGGTACGATGATGACTTGGGTGGGTGCGACTTTGGGTGGCATAATCAAGCCCTTGTCATCGCCATGGACCATGATCATGGCGCCGATGAGTCGGGTGGTGATGCCCCAGCTGGTTTGCCAGACTTGATGGTCTTGTTTGTCTTCTCCGATGTATTTGACATCAAAGACTTTGGCGAAGTGTTGTCCTAGGTTGTGGCTGGTTCCCATTTGGAGTGCTTTGCCATCGGGCATGATGGCTTCTAGTGCGGTGGTATAGTTGGCGCCGGCGAATTTTTCGCTCTCGCTTTTGGTTCCGATGAGCACGGGGATGGCGAGGTAATTTTCTATGACTTCTTTGTACATGTTAAGGGCCCAGAGCACTTCGGTTTCGGCTTCTTCTTGGGTGGCATGGGCGGTGTGGCCTTCTTGCCAGAGAAATTCGCGGGTGCGTAGGAAGTGTTTGGTGGCTTTGGTTTCCCAGCGTACAATGTTGCACCATTGATTAATTTTAAGGGGCAGGTCACGCCAGCTGCGGATCCATTTGCTAAACATGGCATACATGATGGTTTCGCTTGTGGGGCGAACGGCTAGTTTTTCTTCTAGGGGGGTTTCGCCGCCTTGGGTGATCCATGCGACCTCAGGGGTGAAGCCTTCGAAGTGTTCGGCTTCTTTTTTGAGGAAGGCCTCGGGGATGAACATGGGGAAGTAGGTGTTGCGGTGGCCTGTGGCTTTGATTTTTTGGTTGATGACTTCTTGGATTTTTTCCCAAACTGCATAGGCGTCGGGTCGAATAATCATACAACCCTTCACAGGCGCATAATCGGCTAATTCAGCTTTTAGAATGGTTTCAACGTACCATTCGCTGAAGTCTTCGTTTTTTTTAACGGTTACACCAGTATCAGACATGAGTATTCGCTTCTTGTCAGTGTATGCTAAAAACCAAAATATAAAGCACTACTTTAGAGTTCAAATCACGTGGTGGTTGTTGCTAAATTGGTTGTGGGGTTTGAGGGATTTTATTGTATTTCTGTTTTGATTTTTTGTGTTGGTTGAGTGTTGGTTTTCTTTGTTGCGTGGGTGGTTGTTGAGTGCCTCAATTTGACCACAATTTGGGGGAATAAGCCTGTGTTTTTAGGTTAGTTCATTGATCTTTTTACGAGTAACTTTGAGTTTTCCTATAAATGAATATGCACCATAACCACACAACAAACCCGCTATTCCAAAAACAACCCCTAAATTGGTTGAATTTACCCCCCAAATATTGATTGACAATATTTGAAGCACGAGGATTATTGAAGCTATAGTGCCAATAAAACAACCGAAAAATCCTGCTATGTTGATTCGAAGTTCAGTGTAAAGTTTGACTATTTTAATTTGTGTTGTTCGATCCAATACTTCGGTTGTTCTTTGCTCTTGTTCTGTCATAGACGCACTGCTCAATAGTTTGCAGGGCAGGCATTTATGTTTTTATGTCTCTGTAGCTCTGTATTTTTAAAAATTCATAAAACTTTTCCCTTTAACCCTCCATAACTGCTCCTCACAATTCTGTGGGTCAAGTTAAAGTTGAGTGCTTGTTTGGGTTGGTTTCTGTTCTTGGTGGGTGTTGTTTGTTTGTTTGGTGTTTATGGGGGTTTTTTGAGCATAGCAGTTATAAGGGAGCTTGCCAAATATTTCGCAAATAAAGAAGTGTCAGTTATGTCGGAAAAACTATCACTGGTCACATGTACAAGTTGCGGTAAACCTATTCCGCCGGGGAGCGAATCGACAAAGTTTCTATGTCCTAACTGCGGTGAGATTCAAATTAAGCGCGATGGTAAATGCCGCAAGTTTGGCAGACTATTTAAGTGTCCTAATTGCGGTTTTCAAGGGCCATAGAGGGAACTAGATGGGCGCTATTCTTGTTGTTTACAAAGTTTTCCCTGAAGATATAGTCAAAGATTTTGAGCCTCTAAAAGAAAAAGTTAAGGCTATTTTGCCTCAGGCTGCATCTATTGAGGGTTGGGGTACTGAGGATATTGCGTTTGGTTTGGTGGCGCTTTTGGTTCAGGTGCGTTTTCCTGAGAATTTAGATGGGCTTGTTGAAGAATTTGAGGTTGCGCTTGCTGAAATTCCCGGTGTCAGCCAAGCAGAGGCTTTCAATATCCGGCGAACCAGCCGCGATTAACCCTTTTTTGTTTTATTTTTCCTTTCAGCTATGCGGTTTAGCTGTTTGGCGGTACCGCTTTAAAGTTTATATATGTTAAGCGTTCTTTTTCAAACAGACACTTTAAGTGACACAATTATTTGGAGCCTTATAGATGAGTGAAGTTCAATTACGCGTTGGAGACGCACGACAAAGAGATGTCGGCAGAGGTATTGCACGCATCGACCAGCGGACAATGCAAAAGCTGGGGATAAGTGCTGGGGATGTAATCGAGATTGTTAACAAACGTACGACAAGTGCGATTGCTTGGCCCGCCTATAGCGAAGACCAAAATCGCGATGTCATCCGCATCGATGGATTTACCCGCAAAAACAGCGGTGTAGCCATAAATGAGTATGTGGTTATCCGACCTGCCAAAGTCAAAACCGCCATGGCTCTAACCTTAGCGCCGGTGGATATGCGTCTTAACGTCGATGATGACTTTACCAGCTTTGTTCGAAACCGCCTAATGGAACGCACTTTGGTTGAGGGTGACACCACCTTGGTTATGATGCTAGGCCATGCCATACCCTTTATGGTCTCAAAAACCCGACCTCACGGTATCATCAAAGTCACAACTGAGACGCGCTTAACCATACTAAACGAACCCGCCCCTGAAGGCAAAGGCTTACCCCGAACAACCTACGAAGACATAGGCGGCCTACACGAAGAGCTTCAGCGCGTCCGAGAAATGGTTGAACTCCCCTTAAGACACCCTGAGCTTTTCCAGCGCTTAGGAATTGAACCACCCAAAGGTGTCTTGCTCCACGGCCCACCCGGTTGCGGCAAAACCCTGCTTGCCCGAGCGGTAGCTAACGAATCGGAAGCCAACTTTTACTCCATAAACGGCCCCGAGATCATGAGTAAATTCTACGGCGAATCCGAAGCCCGTCTGCGTGAAATCTTCCAACAAGCCCAACAAAACGCACCCAGCATCATATTTGTCGACGAACTCGACGCCATCGCCCCCAAACGCGAAGAAGTCACAGGCGAAGTCGAACGACGCGTCGTCGCCCAACTCTTAGCTTTAATGGACGGACTCTCCGGTCGAGGCAACGTCATCGTAATTGGTGCAACCAACCGCCCAGGCGCTCTCGATCCTGCACTGCGCCGACCCGGCAGATTTGACCGCGAAATCGAAATCAGCGTTCCTGACAAAAAAGGCCGCTATGAAGTCATCCAAATCCACACCCGCGGCATGCCCCTAGCCGAAGCAAACGTCGATCTCAACAAACTCTCCGAAATGACCCACGGATACACAGGTGCCGATCTCTCCGCCCTTAGCAGAGAAACCGCCATGAAAGCCCTTCGCCGATACCTCCCCCAAATCAACCTCGAAGAAGAACGCATCCCCCCCGAAGTTCTTGAAAAAATGGAAGTCACCATGGACGACTTCATGGGCGCCTACAAAGAAGTCACCCCAACCGCTATGCGCGAAGTCTACATCGAAGTCTCAACCGTACACTGGGACGAAGCCGGCGGCCTAGAAGACGTCAAACAGCGTTTAAAAGAAGCCGTCGAGTGGCCCCTCAAAAACCCAGAGATGTTCACAAAAATGGGCATCCGCGCACCCAAAGGCATCCTAATGTATGGCCCACCCGGTTGCGGCAAAACCCTCCTAGCACGTGCAGTCGCAACCGAATCCGAAGCCAACTTCATCTCCATAAAAGGCCCCGAAGTCTTTAGCAAATGGGTCGGCGAATCCGAAAAAGCCATCCGAGAAGTCTTCCGCAAAGCCCGCATGGCCGCACCCGCAGTCATATTCCTCGACGAAATCGACTCCCTCACACCCAAACGCGGCCTAGGCATGGGCGACAGCGGTATGTCTGAACGCGTCATAAGCCAACTCCTCACAGAGATGGACGGTATCACCACCCTCCAAGACATAGTCGTCATCGCCGCAACCAACCGCCCCGACATGGTCGACAACGCAGTCATACGCCCCGGCAGACTAGACCGCCTCATCTACGTACCCGAACCCGACGAAAAAAGCCGCCTCCAAATCTTCCAAATCTACACCAAAAACATGCCCACAAGCCCCGACGTCGATCTAAACCAACTCGCCACCCAAACCAAATACTACAGCGGCGCAGACATAGAATCACTGTGCCGTGAAGCCGCCATGCACTCCCTGCGACGCGACATAAACTCTCAAAACGTCACCATGAAAGACTTCCAAGACGCAATGAAAGAAATGGGACCCTCAATCACACCTGACATGGAGAAATGGTACAAGAGTTTCATGCAACAAATCCGACAAGTACAAAAGCCAGCAACCCCAGTTGCATAACACGAAGGAATCGCTATGCCCCAAATGAAAACCTGGAAAACCCGTCCAGCATTCTTTTACCTCCTAGAAGTTCTGCAAAAAAAAGGCGACATGGCAGACGATGACCTCTTTGACCAACTCAAAGACGAATACGAAGACCTAGGATTCAAAGACTTCAACGAGCTCTTACTAAACCTTGAGGTCAGCGGAAAAATCCGAACCTCCTCAATGGCACGTGGCAAACGCCGCGTCGAACTCGTCCAATAGTCCTTCCTTATTTTTGTATTCCTACTTTTCATTTTATCCTAAATATCTGTTGCTCTGCTTAACTCATACCCAGCACAAAAATTACTGATTTTTCCTTCGATTGTATTATTTCATATGATATCTAATATGTGACTGTTTATATGTTGTTATAGTATTGTATGTTTAGTAATGTGGGATGGGCTGTGTATGAATTTTGGAAAATTCCAATTTGAGTTAAACGATATTCATGCAAATCGGTCGTTTGTACTGCGATTTTCTTCTTTATCTTGCTGTGTATTGGCATCATGTGTTAGGCTTTCTTCTCTGGGGGATACTTATGTCTGTTAGAACAGAGTTTGAACTTAGAAATGCCATCAATAATGCTACGGCAGGGGTTTCTGCAGTTATTACTCTTGCAAATGATATTCAGCTTACAGGGTCTTCTCTTGTTATTTCTGCTAATCAATGTATTAAATTGATAAGTGCGGCTGGGGTTGCCGGTGGGTTTTTCAGATTAATTGGTGT
>WRCX01000007.1 GCA_009783705.1 Candidatus Bathycorpusculum hydrogenotrophicum
CAAACCCGCCCTTGGCGACTTTTTCAGACAAACATTTTTTGCAATGCACCATACGAACTAACCTTGTTTGGCGATATATGTACAGCATCACATAAAATTATCTATAAGTGAACACTCTCAAATATTTAATGAAATGGTGCAGGAAGTTAACTTAAAAGCAAACAAATTGAGAAGAGAGAAGAGAGAGGGAAAAATTTTGTCTGCTTTTAAGTCAATTTTTTCCCACAGGACTAGTTTAGTTTGATCCATAAATATCGATGTGACCCACCTTGTGGGTAACAATTTTCAAGGTCGCAGGCAAAAAATAGCGTTAAGCGGATTCAGCCGCGTGCTAACATTGAGAGGACATAAAAATATTGAGACAGCCGCCTCAACGTTAGCAGCCGGACCCGCCCAACTTGTCGGGCACATACTGCTTTTCCACACAAGTAACCTAAGTTTAAAATAAAGATAAAAGATGATGCTGGTTCAGCTATACAGTAACAAAGCGATAAAAGTGCCGCTTAGGCGACTATGAAAAATATTTCACGCTGTCTCGCCAGAGACGATATAGTATACGCCATCACAAACAGGCCATTAAATCGATAACAGCATCAAACATCAGCCATAAAAAAGAGGTCTATATGCTCTCAGTAAAGCAGGACAACACAGGTTATTTAGGATAAATAAGGACTAATTTAGGGTCAGGACAGTTTTTGTTGGTTTAAACTGGGAATATTGTGCTATTTAACCGTGAATTGGGGAAACCCTTTAAAGCCACTCAGAAAAGTTAGCTAAGCTGGTAACTGTGTAGCATGGCGAAAGATGAGTAGAAAGAAGAAAAGAAAGAAGAAAAGAAAAAGCTTGCTTTCGATTACCGATCTTCACGGTTTTTTGCGTTGCTTTTTCCAGTTGTGTATCTTATAGCCATAGCTATTTTTAGCATCACATACAGTATAATTCCCGGCCCTGAATTTTTGATTTTAGCTTTTTTGATTTATGCGGCTTACAATAAAACGACTTGGAGATTTCTCAAAGATTGGTTACCCTTTATCACTGTGTTTATCTCCTATGAAATTATGCGCGGTATTGTTGGCAGTGCCATCACTCAAGAGGTCTGCCATCTAGGCCCCTACATTCTGGAAATGGGCATATTTAACAACCAGCTGCCCTCGATTCTACTGCAGAGTGCAATTCGGTTTCCCATACTTGATTATGCCGGTGCAGCCTTCTACTCGCTGCACTTCTTTGCACCCACCATATTTGCCTATATCCTCTGGAGAGCCAGTCCACCAAATTACTGGAAATACACCGTCGCTTTTGGCATCTGCACCTATGCAGCGCTTATAACGTTTCTATTCTATCCGGTAGCACCGCCTTGGATTCAAGATCCCAGTGTCCTTCGTATATTAACCGAGTCCGTTGATGCTAACTTGGGCATACCGGTTTACCGTACAATGTTTGATTTTGTAAGTCCCAACCAGTTTGCCGCATTTCCCAGTATGCATTCTGCCTTGCCGTTTCTCATCTCCTTGTTTGCCATAAAGATCTGGAAGAAAAAGGCACTGCCTATTCTCATTTTCCCCATCGGGGTATGGTTTAGTGCCGTTTATCTAGGTGAGCACTATATAGTGGATGTTTTGGGCGGAATTGCTTACGCTTTGATAGCGTTTGTGGCTGTGGAAAAGTTGTTACCACTTTTAACCAAAAAAAATGGGCTACTTAGAAGGTATCTACCTCAACTCAAACCCCCTGAAAAACAGAGCACAAAAGAAGAAGATAAGCAAAAGATTGATGCTTAGAGTTTAAGCCAGAGCAGAATGCCTAAGATTAAGCCATAGATGGCCAGGGCCTCAGCCAAGGCAACGATAAGAAAGCTACGGAAAAATGTTTCAGGTTTCTCGGCTAGTGCGCTGATTGCGGCGCTACCAACAGAGGATATGGCAAGTCCAGAAGCGATTGCAGGAATTCCTATGGCTAAGGCGGCAGAGATGGCAATAGCAACTCGATCATAGTTGACAGGGGTAGTTGTTTGGCTTTGGTTTTGTTGTAATTGGACTGTTTGGGCAGTTAATGTTGCAGCCACACTCATAAGGGGCAAAATTACAAGCAACAACAGGATAACGAATAAAACCCTTTGTTTCAAGTTAAAACACGCTCCAATAATTATTAAGTACATGTAATTAGCTATTAAGTTTTTTCTAGTTTAAGATCCAAGCGCTCTCTATTGAAATTATGCAACCGGTTCCTCGACTGAATAAGCAACACTTCTAAGAGCATCCAACAGCAAACAAAGCTTCTCAACCTCTAAAGAAACCCGAACATCAATCTGAGATAACATTTTTTTATAATCAGCCTCTATTCTCTCAGCCATAGCTATACCCCACACTATTTGATAACCAAAACCGGACACTGCGAGTACTCTATAACACGCTCAGCAACACTACCCAAAAGAATACGCTCAGCACCACGGCGACCATAGGTACCCATCACAATAATATCTACATCCAAACTCTTTGCAAACTCAATAATCTGCTCAAAGGGCCGGCCCTCTGCAATCATAGAACGAGCGGCCACACCAGCTTTCTCTGATAAATCCAGAGCATACTTGATATGGCGATGACCATTATTTTTGAGCTCTTGCGCCACCGCCTCACGCGTAGCCATCGCCGAGAGCCGCTCAACAACCAAATCATCCACCACATAAACAAGCACTATTTCTGCTTGATGGGTTTGGGCGATGCTTAGAGCATACTCCTCAGCACGGATACTATAATCAGAACCGTCTATTGGAACTAGAATCTTCTGAATGGACTGGGAACTATACGTTTTCACTCTTAGAAAGCTCCTTTTGATGTTTTTGGATTACATTTTTAATATGTTTAGTTCGAATAAACTCTTCACGATCTTTTTCTTCTAAAACCATCTCAATCCACTTGGCTAGATTACGGTAACGAGGAATAAGCACATAATTAAGAGCGTTTACCCGACGCTGAGTACGACGCACATCATTAGCAAGCTGGAAAATAGTGCCTTCCGCCTTTGCCAAATCAGACAACAACTGCAACACCACATAGAACTGTTTAAACGCGTCATCTAGGTCAGCATTGGTATCAGCAAAACCATAGTCAGGTCTAACAGCAACCGTTTTTTCATTAAAACTTACAAGTGGAACTGGGACACCCATGATGCTTCGGTAATCCACCAGATATTCCGCCTCATTAGTTGATCCCAATATGGCATTGGCTATGGTTTGAGATCCCTTAGCCATGTTTGCCTTATGCAGACTCTGGTAAGCTTTGTTCAAGACCTCCAAAAGCTCACTGCGTGTATGTTCAGCATCGAAAATATTATTTCGAAGTTCGCGCAACAAAATGTCACGTTTGCGCTCTAAAACATCACGTCCGGATTCTGCGAGGTTGAGTGTTTTTTTGGTTTGGATAAAGTTGATTTTTGTGGCGTTGATGTTTTCTGCCATTGCTATTTTGCCTCAGTTTTGGTTTTATGCAGGTACTTTTGGATGTATTCGGGTTTAATGGCAAGCAATTCTTCTTCAGATAAATCAGAAAGCGTACTCCAAGCCAGATCAAGGGTTTGTTCGATGGTACGATTTTCGGTTCTATCTTGATTGATAAAGGTTCGCTCAAAGCGTTCGCCAAAACGCAGATATTCTTTGTCACGGGCATTTAACCCTTCTTCACCTATGATGGTAACCAATGATTTGACGGCATTATATTGGGCATAGGCGCTGTAGAGCTGACTGGAGAGGTCTGCGTGGTCTTCACGGGTGTTGCCTTGGCCGATACCGTCTTTCATCAATCGAGATAGGCTTGTGGTAATATTGATTGGCGGGTAGATACCTTGTTTTTCGAGGCTACGGCTGAGCACAATTTGTCCTTCGGTGATGTAGCCGGTTAAATCTGGGATGGGGTGAGTGATATCGTCGTTTGGCATTGTCAAGATAGGCATCTGGGTGATGCTGCCTTTTTTATTCACGATTCTACCGGCGCGTTCGTAGAGACTGGCTAAGTCGCTGTACATATAGCCGGGATACCCTTTACGGCTGGGCACCTCCTCCATCGCCGAGCTGATTTCTCTGAGGGCCTCACAGTAGTTAGTCATATCGGTCATGATAACTAGCACATGCGAGGCTTGATCGTATGCGAGGTATTCTGCTAAGGTTAAACCGGCCCGAGGGGTAATAATGCGCTCAACTGGGGGGTCATCAGCTAGGTTGAGAAACATGGCGACATTTTTGATTGCACCTGTTTCCTCAAAGCCTTTTCTGAAAAAGTCAGCGTCGTCATGTTTGAGTCCCATGGCAATGAAGACTATGTTGAAGGGTTCGTTGGCATTGCGGATTTGGGCTTGGCGGACTATTTGAGCTGCTAAGGCGTTATGGGATAAGCCTGGACTGGAAAACACGGGAAGTTTCTGTCCACGCACAAGGCTGGATAGGCCGTCAATGGCAGATATGCCTGTTTGGATGAAGTCTTTGGGGTATTCACGGGCGGTTGGATTTAGGGGGTAACCATTGACGTCACGTTTTTCTTCGGTGAAAAAGTTGGGGTGTCCATCTATGGGCTCGCCGTAGCTGTTCATGATTCGTCCCAGCATCTCGGTGGAAACAGGTACTTCAAGAGAATGACCGAGAAAACGGGTACGGGTTTGTGAGGGAGACAAGTCAGCGGTGCCTTCGAAAACCTGTACAGTTACAGCTTTTTGGCTGACTTGTATGACTTTACCTATGCGGGTTTTACCTGTGGGGGTTTTAACAGAGACCAATTCGTCATATCCGACGTTTTTGACGTTTTCAACAATTATGATGGGGCCGTTGATTGAGGAGACTCCTCGGTATTCTAAATTTGAATTTAGCATAAATCTATCCCAGAGTTGTAACTAGATTGTCCATATCTTGGTGCATCTTTTTTTCAACGTCATCTAATTGTTCGAGTTTATTGTTGGGTATGTTGTCTTTCATGCGCATGATATCGACTATAACGGGTAGTTGGGTGACTTTGAAAATTGGAGCGCCTTTGGTAATGATGGTTTCTGCTAGGTGATGGAAGTCAATGATTATTTTAAGCATCTTGTGTTGTTTTTGTGGGCTACAGTAGGTATCAATTTGGTCAAGGGCGTTTTGTTGGAGAAAGGCAATGCGAATTATGCGTGCGGTTTCAAGGGTAAGACGTTGTTTATCTGGCAGAGCTTCTGAGCCTACCAGTTTTACGATGTTTTTAAGTTCGTCTTCGGCTTGGAGGATACGCATTGCCTCGTCACGGTAATTGCTCCAGGTGGCATCCACATTTTTATGCCACCAGTCGGTGAGGTTAGGGATGTATTCGCTGTAACTTGCCATCCAGTTGATGGCGGGATAGTGACGGGATCCGGCGAGTTCAGCGTCTAGCGCCCAAAATACGCGGGTGAAGCGTTTGGTGTGTTGTGTGACGGGTTCTGAGAAATCTCCTCCGGGGGGTGAGATGGCGCCAATGGCGCAGATGGATCCGGTTCGGTTATCGGTGCCTATGGTTTTAACGACGCCTGTGCGTTCATAGAATTCAGCGAGTCGGGAGGGGAGGTAGCTGGGAAAGCCTTCTTCGGCAGGCATTTCTTCGAGTCGTCCTGAGACTTCACGTAGTGCCTCAGCCCATCGGCTAGTAGAGTCTGCCATCAATGCGACCGCATAGCCCATGTCGCGATAGTATTCGGCCAAGGTTATGCCGGTGTATATGCTGGCTTCTCGGGCGGATACCGGCATGTTGCTTGTGTTAGCTATCAGAATCGTGCGTTCCATAAGCGGTCGTCCCGTTGTGGGATCAAGTAACTGGGGGAAGGTATCGAGCACTTCGACCATTTCGTTGCCGCGTTCACCGCAACCCACATAGATAATGACATTGGCGTCGGACCATTTGGCAAGTTGCTGTTGAACAATGGTTTTTCCTGCACCAAAGGGGCCGGGGATAGCGGCGCTTCCGCCTTTAGCTATTGGAAAAAAGGTGTCGATGATACGTTGTCCCGTTATGAGGGGCGTGGATGCAAAAAGACGCTGAGTATAGGGTTTTGGGGTGCGAACGGGCCATCGCTGGAGCATGGGTATGTTAGTTTTTTTGCCGTTTGCACCTTCTTCTTGGATAAGGGCGATTTTTTCAACTATGGTATAGTTGCCTTCGGGGGCGATTTCGACTAGTTTACCTTTGATACCTGCTGGCACCATAATGTGGTGTTCGACTAGGTTGGTTTCTTTTACTGTACCCAAGATGTCGCCGCTTATGAGTTGGGTGCCGGGTTTAGCTTTGGGTTGGAAGGGCCAAATTTTTTCGCGTGAGAGAGCGGTTACGCCGTGAGTTTGTTTGATAAAGGGTCCAGTTAGTTTTCGGATGGATTCAAGGGGTCTTTGGATGCCGTCAAAAACGCCGCCTATGAGTCCTGGACCTAGTTCGACTGAGAGCAGGTTTCCGGTTCCTGTGACGGGTTCGTTTAGTTTGAGGCCGCTTGTGTTTTGGTAGATTTGGATGGTTGCATATTCACCTTCGAGGCGGATGATTTCACCAATTAGGCTATTGCGGCCCACCTCGACCATCTCGTGCATAACGGCTTGGGACATGCCTTTGGCTTCGACGACTGGCCCAGCAACACGTATAACACTGCCTTCTGCAGGGGTCAGATTATGTATCATCTCCTAAAAGAGCGGTTATGATTTGGCTTCGCAGGGTTGATTTGAGTTCTTGGAGACGGCTGTCAAAAGTGGCGTCATAGCTTATTTTGCCGTCCTCGAGTTGGATTTTGCAACCTCCTATGATATTGAGTGTTTCGGGGGCGAGTTGGAGCTCAATGTGGAGTTTTTTAGAAATTGGGCTTAACATTTCTTTTGTTAACCAGGTTTTATCGTTAGTGTTGACATAGACAAGGAGGTTGGGTTGCGCCAGTTTTTCTGCGGTTGTCTGGATTAGTCTTAGGAGATAGTTGTGGTATTTGGGGGTTTTTGTGAATTCTTGGATGGCTTCTGTGGCGTGGTTTAGGGCTTTATCAACTAGGTCTTCTTTGGTTTGAAGTAGATAGTTGCGCATTTCCACTTCGGTTGCAGAGGTGTGTTTGTTTTTTTCGGTTTCTGCGTGTTTTTTTGCGTCGGTGATTAGGGTGTGGTAGGTTTCTTTGGCTTTTTCATGGGCGGTTTGGAGTGTTTCTTTGGCTTGGTTTTGGGCATCTGTGAGGTTGTTTTCGGCTTCTTTTTGTATATCGGTAATGATTTCGTTGGCAATTGCCGAGATTCCAGTTTTTATATCCATAAGTTGGCCTCATATTTTTATACCTAAAATTTTGCTGATAGTGTCGGAGAGTTTAGCGTTGTTTTGGGGGCCTTTGCTGTCGGGTAGTTCAAGGATTATGGGTGTGATTTGTTCTTGGCGGATTTTGTCGACTTGTTTGCGGATGGTGGGTTCTGCGGCAAAGGTTTCGCTTAGAATGATTAGGGCTATGGTGTTATTTGAGAGGGCTTGGCTTAGGGCTTGGTTTGCTTCATCAACTGTGGTGACTTCTGTGCCTTGGATGCCTACAAGTTTAAAACCGGTGATCATGTCGCTGTCACCTATTACATGACCAATCATGTAATCACCAAAAGATATTGGTACTAAACGGTATTAAATGTTTATTAGCAAATTCTAACATTATTATCAAAAATGTTGCGACCCCAACGGATGACGGCGGCGTCTATTTTTTGTCTAAAAAAATATACTGAAATAGTATTTGAAACGCTAAATCGCTTCGGCGAATTCCATATTGAGTCAAGCGCTCCTGAAAATACGGATGTAACAGAGTATGAGCAAAATATCCAACGAATTGAACAACGCCTACGAGACATCAAGGGTCTAAGCAACCAACTTGCAGAGAAAAAAACAAGCCCACTAAGCATTTTTCGATTAAACCAGCCCACAATAGTGCCAATTACCACAGATAACTGGCATAGTCTAATAGAAGAAACAGATCAAAACGTTTTAGCCCTTAAAGAAAAAATAGAAACCCTAAATGCAACCATAGCAAACCTGCAGAAGCAAAGAGACGAACTCACACAACAAAGAGATATGCTTGCCTGCATGAACAGCTTAGAGGTAGATATCGCCAGCATTAAACGGTTTAAACATATACATGTGGAAATTGCAAGTCTACCTATCAACACCTATGAGGCATTTAAAGCAACCACCAGAACCCTACCCCTTGAGATACGCCGATGCCGTCTAAACCCTAGCGCCTACTTGGTATGTCTTGCCATGCCCGCAAAACACAAAGAAGAAATACAAAAAATTCTACACTCCTACCATGGCGAAATTTTTAGTATCCCCCCACATTTGCCCGAGAACACCAAAATGGCCCTAAGGGAAGTTAAAAACGCTTTAAAAGAAAACCGTGAAAAAGAAAAAACAATCTACAATAACCGGCAACATTTGGGCGAAGAGAATCGACCTAACCTTGATGTCTGGGGAGAAACAGCCCAAAACATCTTGGCACTTCTAAACGCTAAAAAACAGATGCTTCAATCAGGCCGATTGGCAACCATTAAGGGATATGTACCCCAAAGCAGATTCTGCGAATTGGAAAGTACCATAGAGAGTATGTTAAATGGAAAAGTCATCATTCTGCCAGATAAGGCTCAAGAAGCCCCAGTTGTAGAACCACCGTCTAAGATTAAGCATAGTCGTTGGATAGAGCCTTTTGGAGAAATCACAAAACTCTATGGGGTCCCAAAATACGATGAAATAGATCCCACACCTGTTATGGCCATAACTTTTCCTATTCTCTTTGGGTTAATGTTTGGCGATATGGGACATGGCTTAGTTCTTCTAGTCGGAGGGGCCGTTGGGGGCAGTCTTGTCAAGGGTAATCAAAGTATCAAAAATATTTGCTGGATTATGGCTACATGCGGAGCCGCGGCCATTATTGCAGGTGCACTGTTTGGTGAGTTTTTTGGTCAGCCATTTTTTGAACCGCTGTGGTTAAACCCTTTCCATGGCGGCGGGGTGTTTGAGTTTCTCCTATTTAGTTTAGTTGTGGGTATTGTGCAGATTACAAGCGGAATAATTATCGAGGTAGCAAATTATGCCATTAAACACAACTGGTCAGATGCTCTGCTCACCTCTGCACCCAAGATTGCATTCTATTTAGGCGGTGTCTACTTAATTGCCGTCTATCAACTAAACTTTACAAACTGGCTTAGTGGACCCATACTAATACCGCTCATTCCCTTCATCATTATGGTTATAGGTAAACCCTTGTTTTTAAGGACTATAAAATCTAGAGGACCAAAATTAGGCGGGTCTTATGCTCAGCAAACAGGAGAACACACCGAACAAGATAGTGTGGCAACTCGATTTTTTGAAGGAGGAAACACTCTCACGCGTCTGCTTAGCAATACTATTTCGTATAGTCGAATTCTGGCTTTGCTTATGGCGCACTGGGCACTGATGATGGTTATCTATACGGTTGCAGGGTTAATTGCACCCGCGGGAGCAAGCCCATTGCTACTAGTTCTAGCGGGGGTGGTTATCGTGATTGGTAATGTATTTGTATTGGCGTTGGAGGGGTTAATTGTGTTTATTCACACTTTGAGGCTACACTTCTATGAGTGGTTTAGCAAGTTCTATGCGGGTACTGGAACAGAATTCAAACCTTATAAACAAAACTTTACCTACACAAAACTGACGCTCAAAGATAGAAATTAGCGTAAAAAAAGCTGCTTTTGGATTGCCTCAGAGGGCACAGAGGCATCGATGCCTAAAGATAACATGCGCAGGTTGGAGGTTTCGGTTTCTTTTAGGGTTATATATGCAAGCGGTAAGCCAATGTTGAAGAAAAAGCGGGGGCTATTTTGGGCGTGCTTGACCACTGCGTGTTGGAATCGTCGCTCGGCTTTTGCCAAGGTTTCATCTGGAGAGGCGTCTTTGGAAAAATAGTTGGCGTAGTAGCCATTGAGAGCGATTTTAAGAGTGGAATCAAAGTTTGGTGCTAAAATCAGGGCTTCAACCTCTTTGGTGGGTAGGTGGAAGTATTTATGGGGCATTGTAAGACGTAGTTCATTAGAGTCATAGTTGAGGTTTTTGCCGCGGAGAATTGAGAGCAGAGTGTAGCTGTCGTTTTTGAGGCTTGCATAGAAGTTTGCGTGGGGTTTTTCTGTTTCAGGTAACTTTTCGTAGGAATCATAGAGATGATCATAGAAGAAGACATCGAGAAACATATCAAAGCAGGCAGCGGAGCCGCTTTTGTTATAGTTATTTAGACCTCTGTTAAGGGTAGATAGGTAGGGAGTTTTTTTGAATGTGTTGATTAGTTGGGTAAGGTTTGAGGCTTTGGCGGCATTCTCAAAAACGTTGTGCCACTCAACATAGCGTGATGCAGAGGAGGGGTAAGTTTTAGATGTTTTCTGTTCTGCGGAGTAACCAGCGAGGGTTCCTTTGAGGAGTATCTTTATGTTTTCTATCTCAAAGTGCAAAAGATAGGTTTGAAGATAATCAGAGACAGATTGAGGGGCATATTTGATTATTTTTTGGCAGGTTTCTATGAGGTTTTCATTGAAGGCGTGTTCCAGTTTGCGTCCTGAGAGAGGAAGCTGAATTTTGCTGATCTGTTTGTGATATGGGGTTTCTTGTAATTGAGCAGTGAAGTCAGGGAGGGTTGGGCTATCGGAGAGGACTTTGAGTTTAGCTTCGCTTAGCAGGTTGCTTCTTTGGGCGCCGATTTTTGCAAGAACAGAAGCATAATGGGTGGTCTGCATCAAGAAGAGGTTTCCTCAAGAACGGCAGTTACAACTAGGCGAACGGCTTTGTCCATGTGTTCTTCAGCTTGGGCTTTGAGCTTGGCGGCAGTTTTCTTGGTAGCCTCTAAGAGCTCAGCATTGTTCTGTTTTGCTTCCTTGTCAACTTGTACGTAGAGTTTCTGGGCTTCTTGTTGTCCATACACTTTACTGTTAGCAACTAGTTTGTCAGATTCTTGATGGGCAAAAGCGAGTATTTGTTTGGCTTGGTTTTGGGCGTCAGCTTGAATTTGTTCGGCTTGGGCTTCGAGTTTTTTTAACTCATCCCACACTCTTTGCATGCTACTATCCACAGTTGTATAGAGACAAAGTCATTAAAGATATTTATGGTTTTTAAAGTTTGTAACTGCCAAGCATTTAATCGACAGCAATTTTTATATATAAAGTTTTAAAGAAAAAATCAAGAGGAATTAAATGAGTTTTATGGTTTATCTGTATTTTTTGGGTTTTGTTTGCAGCACAGTTCTGAACCTTCTTTAAAAAATACCCAACGGTCTCACTACACACCCAATGGTCATAACTGCTTGGAGATTTATCATAATTTTTTGGATATTTGACATATTTTGTGGCATATGGCACTTCGATGAAATAAAAGAGATTAAACGTATCCCCCTCACATAACCAATACCGATTTTATTGCCCTTTTTGTCCAGGCCGGCGTTTGTTAGCTAGGTGGACTAAATGAAACGTCGGTGTCTTTTGGAGGCTGATTAGACCTAGGCAAAGAAAAGGGTGTATGCTCTTTGGCGGTAGATGGATTGGGCTAATTTGAGCTCGGTAGGTGCGTCCGTAAAATGTGCATTTAGTATCGTCGGAAGTGATGATGGATTGATGAAACGTTCAGTTGATCATTTGGTTTACGTGGGATGACTTTAATAACTTGGCTGACTATATTTTTATGACGTTCCAAGTTATAATGGGGATTATAACTATGATCACAAAAAATAAAAAAATTTTGGCGGTATTAACAATCGTTATGGTTGGGGCATTATTTGGCGGTATATTAGCTGTCTCTGTTGCATCCGACTGGAGTTTAGGACAAGAAGCAACCCCTGCACCGGGTGCATCTTTCTATGAGTCGGCGTATGCCAAGGCAACAAGTGAGCAGAAAGAAGAGCTAGACAAAATCATTGCAGACAAAAGCATTGATTTGCCGGGCGAATGGATAC
Organism: Candidatus Bathycorpusculum hydrogenotrophicum; assembly: GCA_009783705.1. Lineage (GTDB taxonomy): Archaea > Thermoproteota > Bathyarchaeia > Bathyarchaeales > Bathycorpusculaceae > Bathycorpusculum > Bathycorpusculum hydrogenotrophicum. The sequence goes on from WRCX01000007.1 coordinate 11,950, forward strand.
GACCTGTTCTTATCGCCATCGGAGACCTACCAAAAGACCAGCCAAGATTAACCGCTGAGCAGGCAGGGAAGATATATGACAGTATAGGTAAAGACGTGGGCGCTTTAGAAAGAGAATTCAACAAAATCGCAGGTGCACCAGACTTTGTTGGCGGTAGCGGAATTGAACGCTCTGTTTACTATCTAAACGACGATAGATCACAAGCAATCTTTCTAATGCTAGACGACGCAATTCTCTGTACAGTTAATGACGACGGAATTTACAACATAAGATTACCGTTAGGCAACCAGAAACTTCCTGTCGACCCAGGCCCATCAATAGCACCAAAAGACACACCTCAAACGTTTCCTGTCCCGCAAAGCCCAACAAAAGCACCAGCACCATAAACACCAACATCAGACAAAGGCAGTTAGCCCTTTTGTATATGCGATGGTTATGAGATGCCCCAAGTGCTATCGATGCCCCCCATGTGGGGGGTTCAAATCCCAGTAGTCCCATGACAGTAGAGCAACAGATTTTCAGTTACCGATGATTTCGCGGTAACTACAGATGAAAAAAGCTCAAATCAAAAGCCGCACTATTCGATCTAAATTGTCAAACATGACGCAGTGACCTTGTTTGGGAAAGATTTCTAGGTTCGTTCCCTCAAATTTGCGGGCTATACCATATGCATTGTTCACGGGACATGTTTTGTCTTCTTGTCCATGCCAAACCCAGAGTTTACCGCTAATTTCTTTGAATGGGAGATTCCAGGGGTTTAGGAAAAGTTGGTGCTCGTCAAGTATCGCCTGAACACCGTCTTTTTGTCGAAATGCCTCAGCCATAGACTGATACATCAAATCCATCCATGCGGGGTCAGAAAAAAATACCTCATCACGAGTTGAACAGCCATTAAGCATCTGTCGGCCATGAGTAGAACGCAAAAAAGATGCTGATCCGTCTGTTTTTAGAACCTGCCGACGCATATTTTGCATGGCTAATGCACCTATTAGGGGAAGTTTTAGCACATATTTAGCAAGAGGCATGTTGTGTGCGGTTGAGACATCAAAGGGCAAATTGGGTGCACCGACGACTACTCCACGGTTTATGCGTTGAGAAAAACAGGTCATGTATGCAAGTGCAAAAACGCCGCCGCCAGACCAGCCCAAAACACTGAAGTGAGAGAGACCTAAGTGGTCGGCTAAAAAGTTGAGGTCACAGTTGAAGTCTTGAATAGTTTTTCGAGGTTTATAGGTGGATAAACCATAGCCAGGTCGGTCGACAGATATGAGTTGAATATTTTGATTGATAAAAGGTTTTAGGAGAAGAGCTTCTAGGCGGCTACTGGCAGTACCGTGGAAATACAGAACTGGGACGCCTTTACCGGCTACAAGGTATCCCAGTTGGCGCCCATCAGGCAAGGTGATAATTTGGCTACTCAAATATCGATGCTCCATTTAACCTGTTACGACTTGGGAAACATATTACAGTACTCAGAGAGCTTTGAAGATAGCGCAAGTGCAACATTAAAGATCTGACAATTAAGGGGATGTCCAGCTGGAGCCATAAAATAGGGTGCCGTTAGTATAGCTTAGGTCATAGTTATTGTAACCCTGTGTGAAGGGTATGGTCCAAGTAACATTTTTTGCTATTTGCGTATTGTATTGTCCATCATGGTCGGAAACTCGATTGTATGCTGTTGAGGCATGATTATAGGAGAAGATAAAACCATCAGCAACATAAAACCTGCCGTAATAGTCTAAGACATTTAGCCAAATTCCACCGCCATCGTTTGATGCAGTGTTAGATGAAATTTTGCCGCTAAGCAATTCTACAATACCGGCTTCTATGTACATACCGCCGCCATCTGTTGCTCTATTGCTAGAAATCACAACCCCAGACAAACTAATGTTGTTGTACTTACGGTCATAGGAGCATACACAGTATACACCACCACCGCCCTGGGTAGCTGTGTTCTCAGAGATCTCACCACCTGATAACCTAACCGTGCTTATGTAGTTGTATATGCCGCCGCCCTCAACTGCTGTGTTACCAGTGATTTTGCCGCCAGAAAAACTGAAGGTGCCACCCCAGTTGTTAACACCGCCACCACCAAAATTAACAATGTTACCCGAAATTGTACCACCCGACAAACTAAAACTACCATAGTTGAGCACACCCCCACCCCCACCCCAGCGAACGGTGTTAACTGAAATTGAACCACCCGACAAACTAAAACTACCCGAATTATGCACACCCCCACCCCCACCCCAATCAACTACATTACCAGAAATTGAACCACCCGACAAACTAAAACTACCACTAGCACCGATAAACACGCCGCCGCCGTTTAATTGAGCAGTGTTATTGGAAATTTTGCCGCCCGACATAGTAAAACTACCATAGAGGTATACACCACCGCCATGGTCAGCTGTGTTACCAGAGATTTCGCCAGCCGACATTAAAAGTGTGCCACCGGACCTAACAGTCACTCCGCTACCAAAAGTATCACCGGTATGTGTTACGATAATACCTGAGAGATCCAATACGCCGCCAGCTCCAACAGTAATGGTGCTCCCCTCAAATCGCCCGCTTAGCTTGAAGAACTCAACATCACTATTGCTCATCAGCACAATCTCAGTAGAAATACGAAGCGACTCTGTAAGTTCAATGTCCCCATCAAGAATAATAACCAAAGGCGTCCCCGACCTCACAGTTTTAACAGCCTCACAAAACTCCACCTCAGACCCCACATGTACCTCATTCACATGTACCTCACCCACAGGCACCTCACCCACAAACACCTCCAAGGCCGCATCCGCCATCAAATCCTCAACCATCTCTCCAGACCCAGAATCAGGCCTATCACCCAAAAACAGCACACAAACAATCACAGACCCCACCAATAGCACAACCAACAGAGAAAGCGATAACAAAATCCTGTGACGAACAGTAGGCGAACCAAACCGGGACATATCAGCCACAGCCATAGCAAACGCCATCAAGTCTAATATTAAAAACATCCAGAATATAAAATTTATATCCACCGCATCCCATCAGAACTCAACAACCCGTCAGGTCTCTAAATGACAACAGAAAAAACTCAACCCGCAGTCAAAAAGACCAACAACAACTTTGTCTATCCCCAATATCACCAAAACTGCATATCAAACATACCCCAACTGATTCTAAATCAGCTCGGAATTCAAACTACAGAACCTAATCCACTCAAAAATCGCATAGAAAGCAGTAGTAATAGACATAGCAAAATCGTGCTTTTGATAATCGATGGATTTGGATTTAATCAGTTCCAAAAACATCAACATCAAAATCCCTTCCTTACCGCCCTTGCATCCAAAGGAACCCTATCAAATATCACAAGCGTATACCCTTCACAGACAACCAATGCACTTATGACGCTAAACACAGGCTTAACACCTCAGGAGCATGGAGTTTTTGAATACTTTATCTACCTAAAAGAAACCGGTGTAATCAACGCACTACGCTTTGAACGCATTAGCACAAAACACAGAAAACTCGAAGAAGAAGGCTTTAGCCCAAATTTGATGTTTAGAGGAAAAAACATCCACCAAACACTAAAAAACCAAGGAATCCAGACATATACCCACCTGCCAGCAACAAATGCCTCAGGGGCATGCTCAAAACTAATTTTTGAGGACAGCACCGTGGTGCCTGCGCAGAAAACCTCAGATTTAATTGTTAATCTAAGAAAAAATCTCGAACAAACCCAGAGCGGCTACTTTTTTATGCACTTAGACAGTCTTGACACCATAGCACATTATTATGGGCCCCAAAGCGACCAATTCACCGCAGAACTCTCAAATCTAACCTATCTGCTCCAAAGAGAACTGGTAGAAAAAGTGGAGGATAAAACCGCCAAAGAAACCCTGTTGCTGATAACCGCAGATCATGGGACCATAGATACCAACCCCAATAACACAAATTATCTTAGCCGAACCCAAACCCCATTAACTTATCGAAAGTGCACAAGAAACAATAAACGCATCCCGCCCACAGGAAGTCCAAGAGACATCTTTCTGCACATAAAAGAAGATAAACTTGAAAAAACCAAAGATACACTAACGCAACAACTTTGCTCGAAAGCACAGGTGCTTGAAACTAGCAAAGCAGTTAAAGCGGGCTTGTTTGGGATTGGTGAGGCGCCTCAAGAATTTTTTGATCGGGCAGGAAACCTGTTGATTCTACCCTACGACAAAGAAACAATTTGGTTTAGCAACCCTGAGGGAAGAAAGATCACGTTTTGGGGACATCACGGCGGCTTAAACAGTGAAGAAATGCTTGTACCGTTTGCCGCGGTAAATTTGAACGACCTAAAGAAATAAATGACCATAACAGTTATCCTGTTAGAGTTTATTTTCCATTCACATCATCTACTACGATTTTTTGCGTCTTTTCATGTGTTATAGCGGTTTGCAACTTAGGGGTTTGGTGTTTCTTGCTTGTTTTGTTTCTTTTTGAAATAAAACAGAGAAACTATAGTACCAACTCCAACTCCAACTATTAACACCAATACAGCTACCGTAGAGTATTTGAAGAAGATCTCAGATGGGTCAGACAGAGGAACTGAAACATCAGGCAGATCTATCATCGTCATAAGCGGATAATAATCGGTGATGTTCTCAAAAACAACATAGGGCGTATCACCTATACCATCACCGTCAGCGTCTATTCCTGTGTAGGTGCTCCAGTAATTGCGATCCCACGTAGTATTAACAGAAAGATAATATGCAGTAAAGGGCCATACATAATGATCCTCCCCGGCATGCTGCACATTATCTATAAAATTATTTTGGGTTATGGTGTTGTCGTTGGCATTATACAAATAGATGCCCCACCTGCACTCCTTTAGGGTATTATTCATTACGCTTGTTAGAGCGCAGTGGTTTAAGCTAATGCCAGTATCACAGTTGATCAAGACATTTTGGGCTACAACCGCTTCAGCTGCAGTCGCTACAGTTATGGCAATTTTTTTACTCTGAAAAATAGAATTACCCAAAATAGAGGTGCCAAACCCCGCACTATAGATACTGCCGATGGTTAGATTATTGTTACAAATTAAGACATTCTGGTTTGATGAAGCACACCAGATATCGGTTTGAGTTAAAAAGTTATTTTTTACCACTATGTTATCTGAATTGCTTATACGTATAACATAATCAGGTAAAGTAGACACCTTGTTTAGAGAACTCCAATTTATCTCTAAATTTTCTACCACTATGTTTTTGCAGTTATCTAATACTACATAACCTGCATTAGAAGGCACCGTTTTATCCTGCTCATTAACCCAGTAGTAAACCGATTTACCCTCCACTAGATTTGTGGAATCAATATAGTTGGATTTAATTTTGACCGGTTGCCCCGAGGCATCCTTATTGTATTCATACAGGCAAAAAGGTTCATAGTTGTTGTTTAAGATATTAGATCTTAGTTTGATTGGAGCATTATGAAAAAAAATACCCCATCTGCCGTTGTCAGCAATAATATTATCTAAAATTGCATTGTTGCTGCCTTCAACATGTATGCCATTACCCGAATTGCCTACAATATGACAATTTTGAATGATGTTGTTCGAACCACTGACAAGTATCCCTGAGATATCAGTAGCAGTACATCGAGTTATGGTGATGTTAGTAACTATGCTATTTGAACCTGCCAAATTTATGGCGTTCCAATAATCGGCTATTTGTATATTTTTTACCGTAACACCATCAACGCCTTGGTGTATGCCAAGTCCATGGCGGAAGTTACGCCATAATTCTTGGGTATCGGCTTTTCTAAGGGTGTATCCTGCGCCGTCAAGGGTGATGCCGCTCTTTTGTATATCGATGTGTCCGTTTATGTCTCCTGAGAATGTGTAAACATTGCCTGATCGTTTAAGCGGTGTTACAGGATCGGAATCAAAGATGGAGCCATCTGTTTGAATTTCGATTAGCCGTTGAGATGTTTGTGTTTGAGCAAAAGGTAATGTGTTAAGTGTCTCAGTGGATGTTTGTGTCTGAATGTCAGATATGGGGTTTGGTAACAATACAAGATAGATAACCCCGGATAATACAACTAGGAAAATAATCAGGCTAACTGCGAGTTTGTAACTCATTAATTTACAGCTTACAGTCATGACACTGCTCTTGCTAGAGACTGATTTAGGCGAAAATAAAGATTTAGGCACCGTTGACGTGCGATTTGTTTTTTTCAACCAAGAGTTTGTCCGATTTGCAGAATACTGTCAGAAGTTTTGTAGCGAGCATACATTTGTTTGAAGCTTCGGACGTTATTTTGAGGTGCAACCATTTAACAGTCACTTTGCATGCAGTGTACTTTTTTATACACCATTTAGCTTCCCTGCTTTTTGACTTGACCAGATTCACTTATTTGAAGGTAACGAGAAACAATTTTGGGAAAAACACTATTTATTCGGCATTGAAAGAGATACAGTAGGGAAAAGGTATTTTGACATGAAAAATGGTGATATAGCGAAGGCCAGCTATCAAATGAGAAAATAATAACGCTCAGGTATCTGTGTCTTCAAATACGTTTAGGCTTTGGGGATCAAAGCATACCTGTACTTTGTCGCCGATACTTAGACCTAACTCTTTTATGGTGTTTATTTGGAGTCTGGCGTGGATGGGAAATCCGATGTTTATGGTTGTTTGTGCGGTTGATCGCATCTGAACCATCTCGGTTATGGTACCTTCGATAGAATTACTTGGTTTGTCACTTAACTGGGGAGCACCTAATTTTGATATGGTAATATTATCGGGTTTTATTGTTGTAACAATGGTTTTTTCGGTCAATTTGGTTGATGCCTCCGCATAGAGGTGAATACCGTTGATTTCAATCTCTAGTAAATTGTCATGTATGCCCAGTGCTCTGCCCGTATAAGTGTTAAGACCTAGAAATCTAGCGACATAGCTTGAGACGGGGTTATCAAAGATTTCTGGTGGGTGACCGGTTTGTTCTATGTGTTTTTTTCCCATGACTGCGATTCTATCGGCCATAATGTAGGCTTCGGAGAGATTGTGGGTGACATAGATAACGGTGATTTCGAGTTTGCGCAGGTAGTTTTTGAGTTCGGTTCTAAAGGATTCTCTGAGTTGAGGGTCTACTGCGGATACGGGTTCATCCAGGAGCAGGGTGTGGGGTTGAGTTGCTAGTGAACGGGCGATGGCGATACGTTGTTTTTGTCCACCGCTTAGTTGGTGGGGGTAGTATTTGGCATATTCGCTCAGGTCTATGAATTCAAGGAGACTGTTGGTTCGGGTTTTAATTTCATTGTTAGATAGGTGAAGGGCTTTTAGGCCATATGCTATGTTGTCTTCAACTCTCATGTGGGGGAAGAGGGAGGTGGTTTGGAATACGTAGCCTATTTTGCGCTCGGAGGGTTTTAGGTTGATTTTTTTTGTGGGGGTTTGTCCGCTTACCAGTTGGTTGTTTATGCAGATGTTGCCGCTGTCTTGGGGTGTTAAGCCGGAGATTAGGTTGAGCAGAGTGGTTTTTCCGCATCCGTTGGGGCCTAGGAGGCAGAGGATTTCTTTGTTGTTTACTTGGAGAGATAAATCTTTGAGAACTAGTTTTTTGTTGAAGGATTTTGTGAGTTGGTCGAGTTGTATCATTTTTTGGCTCCGAACCGTTTTTGTTCCAAGAGTTTAACGATGACTAAGACGGTAAAGGAGAGTGCAATTAGTATTATGGATAGCAAAATGGCGCCGGTTTGGTTTGAGTAGAGTAGGGTATAGATGGTTAGGGGCATGGTTGCGGTTTCTCCGGGCAGGTTTCCGGCAAACATGAGTGTGGCGCCAAATTCGCCCATGGCTCGGGTCCAGGCCATCAGGGTTCCAGAAATTATATTTCGCATGTTTAGAGGTAAAGAAACTGTGAAGAAGACGTGGATTTGAGATCCGCTTAAAATTCTGGCGCTGTTGTAGATGTCTCGATTTTGGTTTTCAAAGCCTGTTTTGGCGGCTCTAAAAAGAAAGGGGGAAGCTACGAATGCTTGTGCGAGGATAACTGCTATAGTGAATCCGGGAATGGTTATGCCTAATTGTGTTAGAGTGGGTCCTAGGATGCCTTTGGGTGCAAATGCGTAGAGCAGGGCTATGCCGGCTACTGCGGGGGGTAATACTATGGGTAGATCTAGGATAGTGTCTAGGATTGTTTTTCCGGGGAAGCCGCGTGTGGCCATAAAATAGGCGGATGGAACTGCTAAGGTAAATGCGAGCAGGGCGGCAATTGCTGAGGTGTAGAGGCTGAGCTGAATGGCGTTTATAACTTGCCAATTTTGTAACTGGGTGCCTATTTGTGTGGGATCGAGGTTTAGAAAAATAGAGGCTACGGGAAGTGTGATGAAGATAAAATAGGTGATAACGATGAGTCCAAGTATTATAATTGCACTTTTATCAATTAAGGTAAGAAAGTTTTGTAGTTTTTTTGGGGTTGTGTTTTCTAATTCTGTAAGGTTTGTTTGTTTTGGGTCAGAGACTGATTGAGTCAATCCTTACATACACCTGTTGAGGTGTGTTTTGTTCATTTTAGATACCAAATCCGTAGTGTGCCAGTAAAGCTTGTCCTTGTTGGGATGCCCAGAAGTCTAGGAATTTCTGGGCGAGCTCTGACTGATTTGTTGAACCTATGATAGCTATACCATATATGGCTTTTTGGTTTACCTCCGAGGGTATTTGGAGAAATTCTGTAGGCTGACCCGACAAAGCACCATAAACACCATCAGAAGCATACACAATACCCGCATCATAGAGACCCGTAGAAGCAGAGAGCGCAACCTGACCAACAACATTTTCCACATTAGACTCATAGGATCTAACATTACGATAAATACTAGCGTTATAATCGCGGTAAGCCCCAGAGGCAACATAGTGGGGACTGCTAGAGTTGCCCCAGGTGGAATCAATTTTCCATATGGTTTGGTTTGCATAGTTGCCTGCGGGTACCGAGGGTTCAGCTATGACAAGTTTTACGCTGGGTTTAGCTAAATCCGCCAGCGAAACTATACCTGCAGGATTACCCGGAGCTAAGATGACCTCTAGATTGTTGCTGGTAAAATCTATGGTGGTGTCTTGGTAGAGCAGGCCAGTTGTTTGTAGTTGGTTGGTCCATTTGTTGTCTGCGGACATAAAGATGTCGCAGGGTGAGCCTTGGGTGATTTGGGTGTAGAGTGCGCCTGAGGAACCAGAGTTTATGAGGAGTTTGCAGTTGTGGGTTTGTTCGAATTCTTGGGTCATGTTGGCAACGGCGTTGGTTAGGCTGGCGGCTATGAACACGCGCAACTCGGGAGTCGGGTTTGAGGTATTGTTAGTGTAGAGTAGGCAACCTGCGATCGAGGCTACTGCTATGACTGTTACAAGGGTGATTATGACAATTTTTTTATGTATATTGACCACGCCACCGATATTACTTTATAGTCATATCGACTTGGGCGACATATAAATATTTTTTCTAAAAAACAACACAAAATAGTCAAGAATCAAATTAACGATACACCCAGCATAACTAACACATACCCCGTGAGGTTACCAAAAAAGAAATTAAACAAACAACAAAAACGCCTGCATCACAAACTAATGCCCATGACCCTCAAGCATCCCATAGATATGCAGTATCCCAGGAAACAGTGCCGCCAACCCCTCTGAAACCGCCTTGGGACTACCAGGCAGATTCACAATAACACTATGGCCCCTAACGCCGCTCACACCCCTTGAGAGCATAGCAGTTGGTGTTCGCCTCTGACCATAAGCCCGAAGCACCTCAGAGATACCAGAGGTTTCTCTATCCACAACCCGCAAAGTAGCCTCAACAGTTACATCACAAGGACCAAGCCCGGTTCCACCACATGTAAGAACCAAATCCAGTTTTAAGTCATCACAAAACCGCCTAAGTTCCGCCTCAATCCTAGAGGCATCATCAGCCACAACACCATAATTATCCACGATAAAACCATATTTCTCCAAAACATCCACAGCCAAACGACCAGACTTATCTTCCCGCTCACCCCTAGAAGCGGAGTCACTAACAACTAGAACCGCCGCCTTTAACGGTCGACCATATTTTTCTTGGACACCTTTAATACCACCGACCTTTTGGAGCAAACACACCGACTCAATACTCAGAGTTTTGTCGATGGGTTTTAGCATATCATAAACTGTGAGAGCAGCAATTGAGACTGCTGTGAGCGCCTCCATTTCAACACCGGTTTTCCAAACAGTTTTTAGCTCCGCCTGAATTTCCACAGAGGCCTCTTTTAGAGTAACATCAACATGGACATAATCAAGAGGTATGGGATGACAGTAGGGTATTAAATCAGAGGTTTTCTTAGCACCCATAGTTGCAGCTACCCTAGCAGATTCGACAATATCTCCTTTGGGAGATTTACCTGCCTTGATTAATCGGATTGTTTCTGAACTGACCTTAACGGTAGCCTGTGCAACCGCAACACGCAAAGTATCAGCTTTGTCTGCAACATCAAACATACCCATCTTCTTTATTATCCTCCAACATTACGCCCTCAACCCACCTAGAACCCGCGGCTGATATTTCTTTCTTCCAAACCGGCACGGATTGCTTGATAGCATCAATAACATAACTGCAGGCCTCAAAGGCTTCTTTGCGGTGCTCTGAGGAAACAGCAATAGCCACACTGACTTCACCCACTTTAAGAAGACCCAAACGCTGAATCGTCACAAACCCCAACAAATTCCAATGCTCAATCACATAGTGCTCTATTTTTCTAAGAGCATCCTCAGCCATTTCCAGATAGGCTTCATAGTATATCTCAGACACCGCCCCCTTCTCACCATGATCACGCACAGATCCCAAAAACAGAACCGAGGCACCCGAAGAATCATGTGAAGCCTCACGCAGTACCGCAGACACATCGATGGGTTGGTAAACTATGGCAATCATAACTTAGCCTCCCGACACAAACGGCAACAAAGCGACCTCATCACAGGAGGTTATCTTTGCAGTATTATCAGCAACTTTACGATTCACAGCTACAACAAAAGGAACATTTAGAGATGCTAAAACAGGATAACACACCAAAAGATCACGCTTCAAACCCTCAACGGTTATACATTCGTCAGCGAGGATAAGGGTGACTTCGTTAATGCCCACAGCTTCACGCAATAACCCAAACAATTTAACTCTTAAAACCGACTGATTTTTATCAACTGCCATATTCACACCCACTATCCACCTATAGTATTCATCAAATTCAGACCTGAGCGCAGAGTCTTATCTTTAAGCAAGCTTATCAAACCCTGCGGCTTGTTTTGATAACATTTTATGAGATAAGCCGCTATTTCTTTATCGGATTTACCCGATCGAAGCAGGTTCCTAACATCATTGTGAGGACGTTCAAAGATACAGGTTAAAAATTTCCCATCAGAGGTTAATCTAATTCTATCACAAGCCCCACAGAAAGGTTCGCTTATAGAGGGGATAAAACCCAAAGTGCCTTCATGACCCTGGATAGAGTAGAGTCTAGCGGGATCTGAGAGGGGGTTATTTTGGGACAGAAGCACAAAGCCGCTTTTGTTGAGCCGCTGGATCATTTCCTCTTTGGTAACCACAAGAGACCGATTCCAGATATGTGAACCGTCTAGCGGCATGAACTCTATGAAACGAACAGGACATCTCTGATCTATTGCAAATTTGGCAAAGTCTACGAGCTCATCGTCGTTTTGGCCTCGGATAATTACGGTGTTTACTTTAATCTCAAAACCCTCATCGCGCGCAACCTGTAGGGATAAAAGGACTTGGGAGAGACCATCGATGCCTGTTATGGATTTGAATTTGTCAGAATTGAGAGTATCTATGCTGAGGTTGATGCTCTGTAATCCGGCAGCTTTGAGTTGGGAGGCTTTTTCGCTAAGTAATAATCCATTGGTAGTTAGGCCCAGTGTTTTTATGCCGGATATGTTTGAGAGTGCAAAGATCAGTTTTTCAATGTCGGGTCTAACTAGGGGTTCTCCGCCTGTGAGACGCAACTTCTCAACGCCCAGACCGGCAAATATGGTTGCTAAGCGTTGGATTTCTTCGTAACTAAGAATTTCATTTTTGGGATATAGGGAGATGCCTTCTTTTGGCATGCAGTAAACGCAGTGCATGTTGCATCGATCTGTGACGGAGAGGCGGAGTTTTTTGGGTATACGGTTGAATTGGTCTATGATTGGGGGTTTAGCTACCGCCAGAGGTGCGTCGTTGTGGAGCATGTTAAACTGCTCCGGCTCTAAGCAAGAGGACCTCAACTTTTTGACCTTTACTAAGTCGGGGTTTGTTGGTTGCTATTATCACTCCGTCGGGGCCTGTTAGGGTTGAGAGTAAACTTGCCGCGGCTGCACTCACCGGTTCAGCTTTGTAGCATGGAAGGCCATTTGGATCGGTTGTTGTTGTGAGGTTTACTCTAACAAAGGCCTGCATATCTTCGCGTAATTTGATGCCTGAGACCATTTTGGCAATTATGGTTGCTTGGGGTAAGCCCTTGGTTTTGAGCATGGTAAAAAGCAAGGGTCGGCCAAAGGTGTAGAAAGCAAAGAAGGAGGCAACGGGGTAACCGGGGGTTGAGATAACGGGTTTACCGTTAACGATGCCTAGTGCAGTTGGGGATCCGGGGCGCATAGCAACTCCGTGAACTAAGAGTTTACCTGCATTGTTTATGATGTCGGGGACGTAATCTTTTTCGCCTACTGAGGAGCCGCCAGATATCACGATCATGTCGTATTGTTGGGCTTTTTTTAGCGTGTTCTCTATACTGGCGGGATCGTCTTTGCATATTCCTAGATCGATTGCTTCGCCGCCGCATTCGTTTATCATTGCAGATAGCATGTAGCGGTTGCTGTCATAGAGAACCGCGTTGGTGGATAGTTTGGAGCCGGGTTCGACAAGTTCGCTACCTGTGGAAAATACTGCCACTTTTGGTTTGGAGAAAACTGTCACTGACTCTGTTCCTACGGAGGCGATTAGGCCAATGTTTTGGGGTCTGAGCCAGGTTCCAGGAGTGAGAAGAAGCTGACCTGCTTGTATGTCCTCGCCTTTTATGATGATGTTTTTGGCTTTTTTTATCTCTTTGAAGATTTTTACGGTTTTTTTATCGCCATTGGTGTCTTCCACCATCACCACGGCGTCTGCGCCTTGGGGAATTCTAGCGCCGGTTGCTATAGCAACAGCTTGTCCGGGGCTGATTTTGTATGTTGTATCGTCACCGGCGCTGGCGGTGGCTATCACTTCAAGTGAAACGGGTTTTTTTTGGGATGCATTTTTGGTGTTGGTTGCTATTACGGCGTAGCCATCCATGGCGGATTTGTTAAATGGAGGTATATCTATGGGGCTACTGGAGTTTTGGGCGAGAACGCGGTTTGCGGCGCTATACAGGGGTAGGTGTTGGGTTTTTGGGGTGAAACAGTGTTTTGTGTAGGAAGACAGAAAAATGTTTAGGGCGTCATTTACTGGCACGTATTTTTTGAATCCAGCGGAGCTGGCTTTTTTATAGTTGGGGGCTGTGATAGGGGTGACCTCCGAAGACCAGATAGAATCCTCGATAGTACTGTTCAGTAATAACAGCTACTCAGAGAATTAATAAACATTCTCAACAAGCAACACCTAAGAGAACCATAAAAAATAACAAACCACAATCGACAAACAACATATAGGCAATAACTAACCGCATGCTAAGCTTAGCGTTTAACACATTGCCCCGATGCTACATCAAAATGATTTTTGTCGCCGTAATCACAATTTTTACAGTCATTTGCTATGTCTTGCCCAAAAGGACAACCCTTCAAATCCGCCATATCCTCACCAGTTGGGGTATCAGCACTCAAGATATTAAACCATTCTATAGAAGCTCCTTTAGATAATTCAGCTCAAAATTAAGGTTGGTAGCCCAGAAGAGATTCGAACTCTTGTCAAGGGCTCCAGAGGCCCCTATGCTTGACCACTACACCACTGGGCTGCAAACAAACAGACACAGAGAAACAATATTTACATTTATTAACTTTAAGCTTACGCTTAACACCGTTACTGGGTTATACTTAGTTTATGCAACAACAACAACAACAAATCCACTGATGCCAGATAATCTATTACCAGAACCCCGGCAACTAACGGCACAGTTGTTAGTGGTGTTATAGACCGTGGATTTGCTTAGGGGTTGCTATTGTGAGCTAAAGAAAGATTCCAGTTTGGAGGTTCCGGATTTTTTGAGCACCAATGCGCAGTCTTTGGGGTCTAGGGCTTTAAATTCTAAACCTAAGCTGACCAGCAGGCGCTGTACGTCTTTGGCAAGGCTGGGTGCGGCAAGAACGGCACGTACCGGACGGTTAACTTTGGCTTTGATGGGTTCGATGTATTTTGAGAGCTGCAGTGCAGCGTCTTTGGTGGCAGCTCGACGTTTAACTTCAACGATAACAAGGTTGCCGTCTTTATCTTCACCATAGATGTCTATAAAACCGGGTTCGACATGCTTTTCCCAGCTGATGGGTTTGAAGCCTTCTTCAAACAGGCTGGGTTTTAGAAGTATGGCACGATGCATATCATCCTCGCTTGCATGCAGGAGAAATTCACCTGCATCAAAGAGGTTGATGGCTGAGACCATTAGCACTTTATCAAAGGTCGCTTTTACGCTTTCATGGGGTTTGCTACGAATACCCTGTATTTCGAGTTTGTTGTCTCTAACTTCGACATGAAAAACTCCTCCGGCAGGTTGCCAGTTAACGGGTTCGTAGCCAGTTGGGCGGTGAACAAGCAAAGATCCATCAGATTTGACGATGATAAGTCGCTCACCGGTCTCAAGGGTCGAGCTGGCTCGGCCGTCATAGTGCACATGACAGCTACCTGCGATAAGAAGGGTGTGTCGGTGTGCAAACGCACGCTCGATTAAGACGGTCGCTTCTGCTAAGGTGGGTTCTTTTAACACTGCAAGTTTGTTATTTTGAGTCTGCAAATTGTTTTCCGCCAACGTATTTTAGTCAGGGCTTGGGTACATAAGATTTCTTAGGGAAACACCAATGACCGCTTGGAAAGCTAAACGCAACATAATGAAACGCTATGACATAACGGCCGAGATGTATGATGAGCGCTACTTTGACGAACAACACCGAAAATATCAAAAAGCACTCGAAAATGTCGATATGGAGGGTTTAGAGGTTTTAGATGTGGGATGCGGTTCGGGCTTATTTTTTTCGCATGTTGCAGAGCAGGCAAAGATTGTTGTGGGTATGGATGTCTCCCATGGACTTTTGCTCAAAGCCAAAGATCAGGCTAAGCGATTTGAGAACGTTTTTTTGGTACAGTCCGATGCGGATCATCTACCCTTTAAAGCAGGTTTTTTTGGAGTAGCGGTGGCGTTTACAATGCTACAAAATATACCTAACCCTGCAAAAACCATAACAGAACTCAGAAGAATTGTAAAAACAGGCGACAGAGTGGTTGTGACGGGACTAAAGAAAGCGTTTACACTCAGCGAGTTTATGGATATATTGGAAAATTCCAAGCTGACATTAACAGCGTTTATAGATGAAGAAGCCCTGAATTGCTATGTTGCCATCCTAACGGCATAGTACACTCAGTACCCATCGCATCAAAATTAGAGAGAAAGGTAGGTTTTATGGCGTATAGCTTAGCATCTCTATATCAGCCGCTTCGCCGTTGTCTGCATAGATGCCAACAGCGATTTGGTTTATACCGTTTGGATAGGTTTTGTCAAGGGAGAGAACCACATACCAGTATGGAACCAGTGCTACCGAGTTGTCTCGGGGGTGGGGGACAAAATCTATCGAAAAGGGCTCACCTTGGGAGTTAAAGCCGCTTATTTTTTCACCATCGATGATCCAGGTCAGGGTTTTGATATAGTTTCGGGCGGTGGCAACAGCTTCTTGCTGACTGATATTTAGATCAGTGCTAGCGATGGTGTAGAAGAAGTAGCCGTCTATGAGTGAGATTAAGACACGATTTTGGAAAACCATACGAAGACTCTTAGGACTAAAGTCTATGCCGTTCTCAGTATATATCCACATAAACTCAGCGATTTCACCTCTGAGACTGATTTGAAGTTTTAGGTTATCTGAGGTCACCTCTATATTCTGTGTGGTATTAACAGAATTCAAAAGACTGCTCATCTCATCTAGATAGGCATCTTTGGAGTAGGCCTTGTAGCCTTCTAGGGTGTTTTTGGCGGTCTGTAAAATACCTATGTTGTCTGCTTGGGTTGAGTAGAGTTGGGAGTCAAAACTCAGTCCAAGTTCATAGTGAGAGACATGGTTGTCACGGAAACGAAAAGTAGCATCAACACTGCCTTGGCCGCTGGTAAGGGAGTATTTGATGATCTCCTCAATTACGCCTATGTCGGGGCGGGGCTGCACAGTGTTACTTAAGAGTGTAACTGTATATTTGGAAGTATCCAGCTGTACGACATTTTGTAACAGATTGACGATTTTATTTGTGTCCGCACCCCAGGCGAGTAACTGCTGGTTTTGTGCTTTGAGCTTAGCGGTATCGGCTGAGAGCTGATTGACCATATTGAATTGGAGCGTTGTAAAGGCCGCAAGCAGAATAATAACAATTAATAATACCGAAAAGATAACTCGCCAGCTAGAGGCTAATCTAAGGGGACGTTTAGGTTCGATTTCAGGGGTTTCCTCCACACCCTTCATGGCGCTAACGGTAGCCTGACCAAAGGAGGAAAGTTTGTAGCGACCGTTTTCTACCTTGTAGATGAGCTCCCCTAGGTTTTCTAGATGGTAGGTCAAATTAGAGCTGGATACACCTATATTATCAGCTAACTCCATAAACGTCATGGATTTGTTGTTTAACATCCGCAGAATTTTACGGCGGACAGGATGCTTAAGTGACGTAAACATTATGGAGTAGATTTCTTCCTCAGAGCCATCCATACCCTGCATTATAGGAGCCTTCTAAGTATAAAAGTTCCGAAAAACTACCAGACAAATATATAGACAGATTAACCGATTTTTCATCCTAACACACTTCTAACCCAATAACAGCATAAACGGCGACTCATAACTCGTGAGGAACTCGAATGAAGCACCGCAATATCAGCCATACTTTTTGGAATAACACTAATCCTATACAAAAAAAGATACCGCAAAACGCATAACAAAAAAGTTTTTGAGGGTACTGTAAGGTCAACTGTAGGTCCAAAAGAAACAGGAAATCAAGTTTCGTCGGTTTGTATCTCGTCAGTTTGTTCTTCTGGTAGAGATTTGGCGGCTTCTGCTGTCTGTTTCTCTGCTAAGAGCAACATCTCAATGAGTTTCTTTTGGTCTATCTCTGCGCGTGTTCGCCAGTCTAAAAACAGCTGGCCGCTTTCATCTTGTGTGAGGTAGCCATGTCGGATATAACGATCGAGGTTTAGACCCACTTTCCAGCCGGGCATCTTTTCGTTTAGTAATTTTTCGATGTCTTTGCGGTTTGCTTGGCCTTTTTTGCTGATAATATAGCTGATTGTGACAGCTAAACCTGCGAGATCATCTACACGCCAGCCCATTAGTTTATCTTTGGAGGCAACATCACGTAAAACTACAAAAAAGCGAGCCTTATCTAACTCCTCAATTGTTGGATTTTCGGGGGTTTTTTCTTCCTCAAAGACAATTTTAACCATCATATCCATTGGCTTTAGGTAGTCGTCTAAGACGTCGAGAACCTTGGGGTAGTCACTACCTAGGGCTTTGTGTAACTCCCAGCCTTTCACGCCGGGTTTTGCATGGCGTTTGTAGAAAAGCATCTGGACTGCTTTTTTGACTTTACCTGCATAGAGGCCTTTTTTTCTTGTACTCATGGTTGTTTGCCTTCTCGCCATTTTTGCCAGTCTTCATAAGATACCACAATAGGAACCGAGACGGCTTGTGTTGCCAAAGTTTCCTCTCTGGGGGTCTCGTAGGGTATCAGGGTTATGGTTTCTTCTAGGCGATCGATTTCTAGGGTGGCGTAGCCGTAGGTTACCAGAAAGCTTGTGAGAAAGGCGCGTTGGACGGTTTTTTCGTAGGTGTCAGCACCTATGAAGTCCCAGTAGTTAATTTTTCCATCGGCGCTTTTTTCTTTGACTTGATGTTTGAGTTCTTGCCAGCAGTCGTTGAGTTCTTCACTAAATTCCTTGTCGCTTAGGACACGTTGTTTTATCATTTCTTCTTGGCTCACTGAACCGATTTCAACTGCGTTAACGTCTATGTTTTTCCAGCGTGCACCCAGAGACTCCAAGGTCTCCCAGTAGAGCAGGCCTTGGGATAGTGTTTGGAGGCTTAGCTGTTCGAACTCGACCAACGGCGTCCAGGCGGAGGAGAATACTTGGATCATGCCCTCTTTGCTTGTTTGGCGGATTTTTTCCTCCAAAATAAAGGGGTCAGTATAGAGTGAGGTGGAGCGTTGTTTGACCCATTCGCTTTGGATTTTGATAACTGAGGCGAGGTGATGAAGTGCTTCGGCGTCAAGGCGGAGTTCGTCGGGGTGGTTCCAGTGGGGGAAGTATTGTTTGACTATGGCAATTATGTCATCAACATTTAGGGTGAAGGGGTCAACTTGATGGTTTTCTATGGCGATACACATTTCGATGATGTATTCAAGGCGTTCTTTGCCTAGTTTTTTGTCGGGGATATTGATATTGGTGCTCATTTGATAACTTCTCGCACTAGAGAGTTTCCTTCGAGGTTTTGCACAGTTATGACGTGGGCATTTTGTTGGGCAAAGGTGATTTGGCTGGGTGTGATGATAACATATTGGGATGCGGCGTCTTTTATCATGGCGACTAGGACTTTGGCTATCATTTCACGGTTTTTGGGGTCCATGTGGATGTCGTATTCGTCAACTGCACGAAAAGGTGAGCGGACGTGATGTTGGAGAGCAAGTAGAAAACCCATGGTGGCGGTTGTGCGTTCACCGCCGCTTTGTGTGTAGGCATTGAGTGTGACGGGTTTGCTACCTTTGAAGCCAACATAGATGTCTAAGCCGGCGGTTGTGATGTCTTGGGGGTTTGAGAGTTGAACCTCTCCTGTTGCTAGGGTTTGGTTCATGATGCGTTGATATTCCAAGTTGACACGACTTAGTAACTGCTCAATAACAGTGCGCCATGCATTCATACGGATTTGGACTTCTTCGAGTGTTTTTTCGCGCTTTTCAGCAACTAGTTGGGCTTTTTCTTTGAGTTCAAAGTAGAGCTTAGAGTAGGATTCGTATTGGCGTTCGATTTCATCAGATATATTGGAAAGGGCAACTAGATGACCAGCAGTTAGACCCAATTCTTCTTGGATTTGAGCGGCGGATTTAGTTACAGCAATGCGTTCACCGGATTGTTGGGCATTTGTGAGAGCAACATTGAGGGTTTCTTGGGCTTCTTTTAGGGATTTTTCAATGGTTTCCTGTTCTTTTAGAGCACGATCGTGTTTGAATTCTAAGAGACTCGAAGTAACGCGTTTATCAAGTGTTGCAGCGGTGAGTTTGTTTGTGGATTCTTCGAGGCGTTGCACCACGGCTTGGTTGGCAATGATTTGTTTGGTAGCTTGCTCTATTTGCTGTTGCGAGTGCTCTAGTTTTTCTCGGAGGTTGTTGGGATGCAACAATTTGAATTTGCTGATATCTATAATGGATTGGAGGTACTCCGCTTCAGAGAGCAGGGGTTCTATGATGGCGAACTGAGATTGATTTTGGGCAATTTGGCGTTCTAAGCTTAGTCGTTCCTCAAACATGAGTTTGATTTCCTCTTTGAGGTTATGTTGCTCGACGCGTTGTCCATCTAGTTCGCCAAGTAGGCTTTGGCGTTCTTCATCGATTTTGCCCAGCGCCTGCTGAGTGCGGCTAAAATTAGCCTGTAAGCCTTTTAGTATGTCTTCTCGGCGTTCAACCTCTGCCCAAACTAATTCGCGGTCCAAAAACCGTCTTTTTAGTTGAAGCTGTTTTTTCTCTTGGAATTTTTCGTATTGTTCGCGCCAATAATTGAGGGTTTGCTCAGCTTGCTCAAGGAGTTTACCTACTGATTCCTCTTGGGTTAGAATACGACTAAGTTTGGTTTTAGCGGCAACTACGTTTTCGCGAAAAGGCTCAAGGCCCACGGCTTCTTCGACCATACGAAGTTTGTCTATGTTGCTTAGCACACTAAACTGCTCAACCATATTTTGGTGCATAATGATAAGCATGTTGTCTGGGTCTACTCCGAATTTACCTAAAAGTCGTGCTACGTCTTGTTTTGAGGCGGCATGGTTTTCGAGTTCGAACCAGTATTTGCCGTCTTGGCGCAGAATACGGGTTAGAAACAGTTGGTCTTTGTTGAATTTGGGTTCGGGTCGACGGTTATTTTGTTTTGTGTTATCCAATATTAGGGTGACGCGAGCTTGATCTTGGCCCCAGCGAATGAGATCGCTGAGTTTACGGCTACGTTCTGTGCTGGTCTGGCCTAAACCTACGCTTATGGCAAGTAACAAAGAAGATTTGCCTGCGCCATTGGGACCACCAATTATGTTAACGCCCTGCTTGAAGGGTACGCGGGCATATTCGTAGCTCATAAAATTTTCAACGATAAGTTCTTGAATTAACACTAATATGTCCTCGATCTTGAACTCGAACTATGGGAAAAGCGTTGTATTAAAACAATTTGATATCTACATGCAAAAATAACAATCCGTAAAAGAAACGTGAATCGTTTAAATCACCTATGTTAAGAAACAATTAACAGATAGGCTGTTTAGTCTGCCGCTTAATCAGCAACTCACAACGCGCTTTTGTTTGTGTGTTGAGGGATTTTTCTGTAAATAAGTAGGATTTTTAAGCTAAAAGCTTTTATTCTTCTACAATGGGGAAGTAGGCTTCATGAAGTTCGCTGAAATTGCCATTTTACTTAGAGAGATAGTGGACAGATGTCCGGGATTAGATGGAAACACTATCACATTGATTCCTCAAAAAGCAATGTACCCAGCATATCAAGGGTATCACATTAACATAAAGGGAAACGTATCCAAAGAATGTTTAGGCGGACTGAGGAAAATCGTTGAAGGCCACGATTTAGCTATGCAGATTAAAGCAGATTGTGTAGTAGTCTACGAAACCCGACCGATCTAATCATCCAAAAAACAAACCCGCTTTGAACGGGCTTAAACCCATTTATCAGATACGTTGGAAACATTTTGAACACACTAGAACAGCAGCATATTTAACAGCAGACAACAGTAAAATCTCAAAATAGGCACCGCCAATTCAGTACAGTATGTTGGACAGCAAATATCAGTAATGGCGGTTAACTATCGTATCCTGAAATTATTTCGCTAGTTTCACTTATGTAAGTTGTATGGTAAAGTTAGCAAGTCAACGTAAGCTTAAGTGGTGTTTAGTTCACTTTAAAGCCGGTGAGCTGACAAGTAATTGGACTGCTAAATATCTGGGTGTTTCTCAGAGAAGATTTCAACAGATATACAAAGAATACCAAATAACAGGAAAAATACCCTCCATCGGATTAAATGTTGGAAGACCTAAAAAAGAAGTACCTCAACAATGGAAAAGTCTAATCAAAGAACAGTATGAAAAAACACACTGCGGCGCACTTTATTTAGAGAAAAAGCTAATCACAAAGCATGGTGTACATATTTCTCATAATATAATTCATCAGGTTTTGCTAGAATTGGTTACGCTGATCACGAAGTATCAAAGCAGAGGCGAAGAAAACCTTGGATACACTATGAGCGAACTCATTCGCTGTCTTTGGTGCATACGGATTATCATTATTGCAAAGATGGGCGGTATCTTTGTGCTGTGCTAGATGATGCTTCTAGAAAAGTTTTGGCGGCAGGTGAGTTTGATCATAAGACCACTCTAAATGTGCTTAGCGTTTTGGTGCAGGCGTGTAGTGTATGTGGGCCCTATCACCCTATTTTGGCGGTGGTTACGGATCATGGGTCAGAGTTTTATGCTAATAAGCGTGATGCGAGAGGTTTTGCTGAGCATGTGTATGAGCAGTTTCTTAAAGAGCGAGGTATCGAGCATGTTTTGTGTGGGGTTAATCATCCGCAGACTAATGGGAGGATTGTGAAGTTTTATGATCTCTACATTAGGCATCGCGGTCGGTTTGTAAACTTGGAGGATAGGCTTTTGTGGTATAATGAGGAGAAGCCTTATGGTGCGTTTAATTTGGGGATTGCGGAGACGTCAAGTCAAGCTTTTATCCGCATGATGCGTCCTGAGGTCTGGTTAGGGCTAGCCGCAAAGATGTTTAACTGGTGAATGACATGAAATCAGAAACAAATCTTCGGGCGAAATAATTTCAGGATACGATAGTAATGGCGGTTAACCGCTATCGTCAAATATTTAAAAATTATAAGTGCATACAGGCTTATCACTATGAATTTATTCAGCGACGTTTCGTCACCTAGCTAGCCGGGTTTGCGGTCTAGACTTAGGTGATGCTTACGTTCTGAATATCAAAGTACCGTTTCGCTAAAAAGCGTAGACGTTCAGCATTTTTGCCGTTTTTACCTATTGCGACGCCCTTATCTTTAGGGTTGACTGTGATAACTGCCATCTTTTTGCCGTCGGTGCGTTCACTGACGCGGATTTCGCGAACTGTTGCAGGTTTTAAGGCGTTTTTCATAAATGTTACGGGGTCTTCACTGTATTCGATGATTTCGTGTTTTTTGCCGGTCATGCGTTCAAGGGTGTGGATGTTGCGTCCGCCTTTGCCGATGGCAACGCCCACTTGACCTTGGTTGACAATAAAGATCGCGCGTTCTTGTTCTTCATCTATGATGCAGTCTTTAACACTAGCGCCGCTGATGCTTTCAAAGAGAGCAATGTATCGCATTTCGTCGCAGGTGATTTTTATGCCAGTTGTGATTTTTTTTCCTCCAATTTAGTTTATTGTTCGATTAGTTTGAGAATATCGCTGTCCCCTGTTTCACGAATGCTTAGCGCAGAGATAATGAAGAGCTTCTTACATACTTCAGCGAGATCCATTGAGCCACCTTTGTAGGTTATCACGGGAACTTTAGAGATTTCTCCATAGTATTCGATCTGTTCTTTTATGTCTTTTGGACAGTTTGCGGCTAAAACAATCATTTTTGCTTTGCCGGTTTTGGCGTTTTGCAATGCCGTGTTAGATCCAAAGGATACCTTACCGGTTTTCACTGCTGACGCTAATGCTTTATCTATGTCTATCATGCTTCTGTTTTTCCTCCATCTTTACTTTGACATTCGAAAGTTGACATGTAGAGCTCAACTAAGCCAGTGCCGATTGGTATGGACTGCCCAACTATAACGTTTTCTGTTACACCAGCTAAAGGATCACTTTCACCTTTAACGGCGGCTTCAACAATGTTGGGAACAGTAATTTCAAATGCGGCGCGGGCGAGCACACTTGCTTTCTTACCACTGATACCATGTCTGCCGATTTGTTGTACATCACCAGTAGTGGTCATCATGTCTGCGACAAGCATAACGTGCCGGACATCAACGTCTAAACCTTGATCCTCAAGAACACCTTTGGCTTCATTAACCAATGCGTTTCTTGATGCCTCTACACCTAAGGTTTTGGCGATCTCATGAATGTTGTTAGTGGAGGTACGAGAAGTATCTACACCTTCAACCTCGAGCACTTTACCAAGGTTTGAGCCGTCAGTACGAATAACCCACTCACCGCTTTCTTCAGTGACTAGGACACGTTTGATATCTGGGACACCTTTAACTTGGAAGTCAGGCACTTTGGTAAGCATACGTTTAATTTGTTCAGCTTTTTTGGGCTTGATCTCAACGGTGGTATCGGTGATGGTTACAGTAGCATTTTGAAGTTCTAGTTTCGCTTTGAGCTCATCCATGCTGATGTTGCGGTCATCCATCATTTGCTTGTTGAGTTCAATGATAATTTCTTCACGAACTGGGTCTTCATAGATTGCAGAGGCCAAGTTTTCTACTGAGGTGTAGATGATGTTGCGTGCAACTTCAACAGCCGCTTCTTTGCTCTTCGCATGATCACCTGTGAGATAGATAGTCATAATGGGTGTTGAGGGAATTCGACGTGCATCCACGATTTCAATAAGACGCGGCAGACCCAAGGTGACGTTTTGTTCTTTGACACCGGCATAGTGGAAGGTTCTAAGGGTCATCTGTGTACCGGGTTCACCGATTGATTGTGCTGCAACAATACCAACAGCTTCACCAGGCTCCATCAAAGCACGCTTATACTGCTGTGCAGTAACGCTTACAGCTTTCTCCACGCCCTTAGCAGTGAGTTTGTTCTTGGCAAAGTTTTGTTTAAGCTGACTTAGCAGTATTGGGGTAATCTGGTCTTCAACGCTTTTTAGTTGCTTTTTGATGAAATCAGCTGAAGCAGTCTCGCCTTTTTCTTCACCGAGTTTTACCTGCTCGATTAAACGGCTAACGTTGACAGCTTTACCGTGGTCACTCTTAGCTGGGTCCACACCGTCTTCGCCATAGCGGAACTGGATGATATCACCCGCGCTGTCACGAACAGTGCTGTCGTATTCCAACCTGATGTGCTCTAAGGCGTTGATAAGTCTGCGCTGCATATAGCCGCTTTGTTGTGTACGCACGGCTGTGTCGACTAGACCTTCTCGGCCACCCATGGCGTGGAAGAAGAACTCGATTGCGTCAAGACCTGTTTGGTAACTGTTGTAGACAAAGCCTCTTGCTTTTGGACGAGGATCGTTGGGTGTAAAGTGTGGCAGTGCACGTCCGGCATACCCCCTTAGGATACGTTTGCCACGGACTGATTGCTGGCCAACACAAGCCGCCATCTGGCCGATGTTTAGACTGCTACCTCTTGCACCACTACGGGTCATGACGATACCTGCGTTTTCTAGGGTAAAGTCATCGTCTGCAATTTTACCAGATTCGTCTCGAGCGGTTGAGAGCTCATGCATGACATAAATTTCAAAGGATTCTTCGAGGGTTTGGCCAGGAAGACGGGGCAGATTGCCGCTTTGATAGTTAGCGATGTGTTCATCGATTTTTTTCTGGGTACGTTCCATAGTTTTTGCCATACGGCTTCTTGCGCGCGGAGAGAGAACGAGTTGCTCATAGGTGTAGCTGAAGCCTCGCAAGGATATGAAGAGTTTAAGCATGTGGGTGATGTTATTTAGAAATTCACGTCCGGCTTGTGTACCGTAGTCTTTAATTATTCTGTGGAGCAAACTCTCAGATTGTTCAGAACCGATGCTTCTGCGGTCGATAATACCAGAGACGAGTTGGCCGTTTTTAACAACGACATATGCATCGTGTTTACAGTCAGCCTCGTCACATTTTGTGCATCCTTGGCAGATGTTGGCTTTGAGCACATAGTTGAGTGATTTTGGCAGAAACAAACTGAAGAGTTGTTTGCCTGACCATAAGGGTTGGGGTTCGGTGATTTCGGGTTCAGGTATGGCACCTTGGTAGTTGGTGGAGGTTAAGAGACGGTCGACTTGTCCACGGGTTAGATAGTTGCCTTTTTTGGTAAAGTAATAGGCGCTTGTGACAAAGTCTCTGATGGCGCCGATGATGGGTCCGCCGAATCTGGGGGAAAGAATCTGATCCTGTACTTGCATTAGTAGAAGTGATTCGGTTCGGGCTTCTTCACTCTGGGGAACGTGGAGGTTCATTTCGTCGCCGTCAAAGTCTGCGTTGTATGGTGGGCAGACACAGAGGTGCATTCTGAAAGTCTTGTAGGGTAGGACACGTGCATAGTGAGCCATAATAGACATGCGGTGAAGGGAGGGCTGGCGGTTAAAGATGGCTATGTCGCCGTTTTTAAGATGCCGCTCTACGACAAAGCCTAACTCAACGGCTTCGGCGATTTTTGTGCGGTCCACAACGAATTCGAGACGGATACGTTTGCCGTCGGGACGGATGATGTAGAGTGCGCCGGGATATTGTTCGGGGCCGTTAATGACAAGTTTTTTCATTTCTTCAAGGTTCCAGGCAGTAACTTTTTCTGGAACGCTAAGTCTCATGGCGACATCTCTTGGGACACCAACTTCGTTTATGTCAAGGTTGGGGTCGGGGGAAATGACGGTACGGGCTGAAAAGTCGACACGTTTACCTGAGAGGTTACTTCGGAATCGACCTTCTTTACCTTTGAGACGCTGGCTAAGGGTTTTGAGTGCTCTGCCACTACGGTGACGTGCAGGTGGAATACCTGAGGCTTCGTTGTTAAAGTAAGTGGTAACGTGATATTGAAGCAACTCGCTTAGGTCTTGAATGATAAGCGTTGGAGCACCGGCTTCCATGTTTTCCTTCAATCGTTGGTTAATACGGATGATGTCGACAAGTTTGTGGGTTAAGTCGTCTTCACTGCGTATACCAGATTCTAAGGTGATTGAGGGACGCACATACACAGGTGGAACGGGGAGAACTTGAAGAACCATCCATTCAGGACGAGCAACTTTGGGGTTAAAACCCAAGATTTCAAGATCTTCATCACTTATGCGTTCAAGCCTTTCGCGGATCATGCTGGGTGTGAGTGGTTCAGAGCCTAACTCAGTTTGCTCAATAAACTTTGTTGGTTTTTCAAAAGTGATTTTGAATTGTGTTGCGGCACAGTAGGGGCATTGTTTAACTTTGATATCGGCCATGATTTCTTTGTAGACCTCATCGGGAATGTTGCCTAAGAGTTCGTTGAATCGCTCGATACGTTGGCGGGCTTTTGTGGATGCCTCTTCGCTTAGAAGGATGCGCCCGCAGGTGCGGCAGGTAGATTTGAGCATGTCAAAGATGATTTTGGTGAATTCGATGTGTACAATGGGAACGGCAAGCTCGATGTGACCGAAGTGACCAGGGCAACGGATGGCGGTGTTACCGCAGGTTTTGCACCGTTGGCGAGGTTCAAGAGTGCCGAGGCGACCGTCCATTAAGCCGGCAGTGATGGGGGCACCGTCTTCGTCGTATGTGTCTGGGGTTTGGATTTCGACAACAGATTGTTTTCTGAGGTCTTTGGGCGAGATTAGCCCGAATGAGATTTCATCTACTACTTTGTGGATTAATTCTTCCGTTTGTGCCATGTTAAGCCTTCTCCTTTAGTCTGAGTTTGGGGGTGATACATAGACTTTGAAGCTCCTGCAAGAGTAGCTTGAAAGCGTATGATACGATTACTGGGGCAATCTTGGCTTTTTCGTCGCAGATTTTGCAGACATAGCGTCTTTGCTTCATATCGAAGTAGGCGATTTGCCCGCAGTTTTCACAAATATAGAGGGTATATTTGTCGGATTCTTCTAGCAACCTGTCACGTAGCAACATTGCTGCACCGTGGCCGATGAGGCAGTCTCGTTCCATTTCTCCGAAACGTAAACCACCACCCCGAGCGCGGCCTTCAGTTGGCTGGCGGGTAAGCATCTGGACTTGTCCGCGAGCGCGGGCGTGGATTTTGTCAGCGACCATGTGGTGGAGTTTTTGGTAGTAGACAACACCAATGAATACATCTGCAACGAATTTTTCGCCGCTGGTACCGTTGTAGAAGACTTCGCTACCGGTGTGGCTGAAGCCTAGTTTGACTAGGTTTTTACGTACTTCGTCGGGGCCTTCGTTGCTAAATGGTGTGCCGTCTCCGGGTTTGCCTCGGGCGGCTGCGGCTTTGCCTGAGAGAGACTCGATGAATTGTCCAAGGGTCATACGACTGGGGATAGCATGTGGGTTGATGATGAGGTCTGGAACCATGCCTTCTTCGCTAAATGGCAGGTCTTCTTGGGGAACGATTAAACCGATGACACCTTTCTGGCCATGGCGTGAGGCGAATTTGTCTCCGAGTTCAGGGACACGTTGGTCGCGGACACGAACTTTGACAAGTTGGCTACCTTCGCCGCTTTCAGTGATAAATATTCCATCGACTATACCGGTTTCTGATGGACGCATGTCCACAGAGGTATCGCGCATGCTTGGGCCTTTGACTTCGAATTCTTTGTATTCTTCGAGGAATCTGGGTGGGCTGATTCTGCCGATTAAGACGTCTCCACCGACCACTTGTGATTCGAGGCTGATGATTCCATCGGGTTCGAGTAATCGGTAGTATTGTTCGCCTCGATAGCCACGGGTGCCTGCTTCTGGAACAGTGAATTTGTCTTTTAATCCGCCTAGATATTGACGGCATTCTGCTTCGTAGATACGGTAGAAGGTACTGCGTGCAAGTCCGCGTTCGATGGAGGCTTTGTTGAATATGATGGCGTCTTCCATGTTGTAGCCTTCAAAGCTCAGTACTGCAACGATGCAGCTCTGGCCTGTGGGGCGTTGTTTGTAGCCCATGACATCCATGTTTTCAGTTTGTACAAGGGGAACTTGTGGATAGTGTAGAATGTGGCTACGGGTATCGACGCGATGGTGGAAGTTTGTTCCATAAACGCCCAATGCCTGTTTAGCCATGGCTGCTTGGTATGAGTTTCTTGGTGACTGGTTATGTTCGGGGTATGGAATAGTTGAAGCACAGATACCAAGGATTGTGTAGGTGGCTATTTCAGCGTGAGTACTTTTAGGTTCGATTTCCTCATAACTTAGTGCGATGAAGGCGTTTTCTTCTTCTTCAGCATCGAGGTATTCAACTAGACCGTTTTTAATGATATCTTCCCAAGTCCATTCGCCTAAACTGATTTTTTCAAAGTGCTTAGCTTGTAGTTTAGGCTGGCCGTTTTCTACGATGATAAGAGGACGACGGACTCTGCCTTCGTCACAGTTGGCGTGGACTTCTTCAGTTTCGGTTTGGGGTTTGGAGAAGTGGGTTACGTTGACTTCTGTAGAGATTTCTCCAGTGCGCCGTTTCTGGCGGAAGCTCTGCACCATTTCATGTGGGTTGTTGCAGTAGCCGATAATGTTTCCATCCACGAAAACTTTGGCGCCTTCGACGCGAAGCTCGTTGGTTGCTTCGTATGCTGGAACGGTTCCCATTTCAAAGAGTAACTGCTTTATACGGTCAGGATTAACGCCTACCGCGATGGATGCAGATAGAGCAAGGTTTTTTACAAGACCGCAATTTGAGCCCTCAGGGGTCTCGTTGGGACATAATCGGCCCCAGTGAGTTGGGTGTAAGTCACGGGCTTCAAAGTTAGGCTGGCTTCTGCTCAGCGGAGATTGAAGCCTTCTTAGGTGGCTCAGGGTTGAGATGTAGTTGGTTCGGTCAAGGAGCTGTGTGATACCGACTCTGCCTCGGCCCCAGTTGCCTGTTGCCAATGCATGTTGGAAACGTTCAGTGATAATACCGGGACGTACAGCAACTGAGACGGTTATGATTGGACCTTTAACGCCTATGCGTTCAAGTTGGTATTTGATGTCGCGTGTGAGGTTGCGGAAGGAGACACGGAAAAGGTCGGCAAGAAGGGGTCCACCGAGACGGAGACGTTTATTTTTGAAGTGGTCTTTGTCATCGGGGGTGCGTCTGCCTGTTTTGAGTTGGATAACACGGTATGCCATTTCGCCTAGGAATATGGCTTTTTCTTTTCGGTTTTTGTCGCTTCTACCCAAGTGGGGTAAAAAGTTTTTGTCAAGAGCGGTTTCAGCTTTTTGAAGTCGATATTCTTCGACTTGTCCGTGTGCAACACGGTTACCGATGAATAATATAGCATCTTGTGGTGTGTCTACACCGATGGCTTTCTCAAACGATGCGCCTAGCTGAGTTTGAATATCGCTGTCAAGACTGACGGCTTCGGCAATATCTTTGTCTTTTTCCATGCTAAGAGCACGCATAATGACAACAAAGGGGATTTCTGTTGGGACACCCGGCATGGTAACATAGATTGCATCGTCGGACTTGAGCTTAAGTTCGATTCTTGCACGGAAACCCACAGTTGTTGAGAAGATTTTTGCTTGATAAACAGGACTGGTTCCTTTCTCATCGACATCAACGATAACACGGTTAGGTGCCAAGTCTTCCATGGCAACAATAACACGTTCAGAGCCGTTAACAACAAAGTACCCTCCAGGGTCATCTGGGTCTTCTCCGGCGGCTATGAGTTCTTCGCGGCTGAGCTGGCTTAAAAAGCACAGTTTGCTCTTGAGCATAACTGGGATATTGCCGATATAGACCAACTCAGTATCTTGTTCGCGGCCATCAATGACTGGGGTCATCTCAAGTGCGATGGGAGCGGAATATGCCAAGTTTCTAAGGCGGCCTTCCATGGGGTAGATTTCGTGTTTTGTGCCGTCTACTTCGGTT
Organism: Candidatus Bathycorpusculum hydrogenotrophicum; assembly: GCA_009783705.1. Classification (GTDB taxonomy): domain Archaea; phylum Thermoproteota; class Bathyarchaeia; order Bathyarchaeales; family Bathycorpusculaceae; genus Bathycorpusculum; species Bathycorpusculum hydrogenotrophicum. Next base: position 42,095 of record WRCX01000007.1, read on the forward strand.
GCGTATGGGCCAGTGATGCGGCTCTGAGGGTCGATTACCCAGATTTGGCCGAGTTTAACTTTGTAGGGGTTTTCAGGCACTTCGATTGGGATTTCAGCAACTTCATCCACGACTTCTTGGAGTCCGTGATCGATGAATTCGTTGTAGCTGTCAAGGTGCTGGCGGACTAGGCCTTTTTCGGCAAAGAAGGTTTTAAGGAGGTTGTGAACATCATCTTTCTGGATTTTCGGTATAGTTGTCAAATTTTTAATTCTCCCATAAATTTAATGTAAAATTATAATAATTACTATGAACTTTAGGCAGGGATGTATTTTTCATCTTACATTTCCTCCGATGCTGGTGTCGTCCGGCGTCGAAAAAGGAATCCAAACTTTTCAAAGAGCACAAACACATGCTACACACCATGCATATAAACGTTGTCATCAGATATACAACAGAAAGCAAGGGCTCCCAAACTTTCCACACCACACAACCCAAAAACACAAAACACTCACACACCCAAAACAAAGAAAAACCAAAACACCAACCCACTTATGGGGCAGATTGTATTTTTTGCTGTGCCCAAATTTTAGCTTGGGCTAAATCACCAGCATTTGGCCTGTCTCTATGAGTAAACCCAAAGGTTTTACCCAGACAAATAAAATAGTCACCCTCAAGCATCTGCCCCCTTGCCTCAAGTTGCTGCTTCACACGCTCATACGCCAACCTGTTGCTTGCACCACCGCCAGCCCAAGTCATAAAAAGTACAAACCGCACCCCAGCTTTGAACTCCGCAGTTTTGATGTAATTCTGCAACTCAACATAGGGTTCACCACCTCTAATACCAGTGCCCAAGAAAACCAAACGACAACCCTCAAGAGACAAAGATTGCACATCAAAGTTTTCAGTCAATTTCACAGCTGAACAGTTAAGGTGAGCCGCTATTGCTTGAGCTACTTTTTCAGTATTACCCCGATGACTTGAATAGATAACAACCACAGACATCAACATTCCCCATACCGAGTAACGATTTTTATCTGTGACATAATATCGGTTTGGAGAGCTATTTGTGTTTCCTCAAGCCTTGCCTGTATGATTGGCAATAATTTGGGATCTAGCTCATAGCCGATGCTTCTGCGCCCACTCTCTATTGCAACCTTTGTCGTTGTCCCCGAACCCAGAAACGGATCCAACACCAAATCGTCCTTGATACTAAACATATGAATAAGCCGCTCTGCAACCTCAGCTGGATAAGCAGCCGTTCGCCGCTCCAAATCATTCACATTTTGACGAGCCCCTTTGAGAGACCAAATTTGGCTAAACCACTCATCCCGTTGCTCCTTTGTAAATTTACTCTCATATCGGGCAGGGTCTTTGGTTTTAAAATGACGCAAAGTACCCTTACGAAACAAGAGAATAAACTCACAATCCAAGGTAACATACGCATTAGGCGGCAAAAAACCCGACCCCAAAAAAGAACCTTTACCCTTATAGGCAGGCTTTGTTGTAGGTTTTTTCCACAAAATGTAGGGAAGAGTAGAAAACCCAATTTTTTCGCATTCTTCTATGATACGACTGTGATTAGGAAAAAGTTGAAACCTATCATTGATACGACGGGTGGCATCACCAATGTTTATAGCCGCTATACCACCATTGCAAAGCACTCGAAAAGTTTCAGCCCAAACTTTGGCCAAGTTATGGTGCATAGCATCATAGATTTGGCGAACGGTTTTCTCGTTACCATCAAAGTTTAGTTTCTGCCAATATTCAGCAATTTTTGGATCAGAACTACAAAACTGGTCATCCCACATAGCTATCATAGGATAAGGCGGTGAAGTCACCATCAGCTGAACACTACCGCTCTCAAGTTCAGACATATGTTGGCTGTTACCGAATATTATGCGGTGCTGAAAGGACATAAGAACTATATTGACAGAGAATGCTTTGACCTTTGCGGTAAAAAAACAAGCCCCAAAAACAATTACCGCAACAAACAACATCAAACGACAAACCACCCACATTAAATCAACCAAAATAGCACCCCACAAAAACCCCGCATAGAACAAAAACCGCCAACCAAAGCAACAATTACTCTCAGAAAGACCACCTTCTCAGAGACAGATAAGCTTGTTCCTAAACAACACTAAGCTTCGGCAAATAGTTAATAAACCAGAATCAAACATTTTGTACTGCAACAGGCTACGGTAACCAAGCCAGGTCAAAGGTGAAGGACTCAAGATCAACGTTTGGCCGGCAGGTCTGGCCTCCGCGGATGGGACATCCTTTCCCGCAGGGGTTCGCAGGTTCAAATCCTGCCCGTAGCACTTTACACTAATTATAGTTAAGGTTGTTTTAACCTTATTTTTTAAAATAGATCACAAATAGCCGTCATTTGTTTTTCTGAAATTTCCAAATCAGATTCACTTTTTCGTTTACACCGTCGCTTAAAGTGTTGAACTGCAAGGTCAAGTGGTGATTATAGTTGGGTGTTATTTTGATGAGACATATTTGAAGAGAAAAGAAAAAGAAGATACAAAGCAGATACTGTAAAGAGGCGATTCAGTTAAGAGAGGTAACTAAATTTTCTTTAACTCGCTAATAACCATCTCTTTAATTGATTCAGTAAACTCTGTTGTGACAAAAGTTCCTTTCCAAGAATCCAAAAACCGCTTACCAGCAACATCAGAGATAATTAATGGCAAATTTTTGTCTATTACTTCAGGATAAGCCAGCATTTTCTTCGCTTGTGCTCTAAGATTTTCTGGTATACCCTTTTTCCACACTAAAGTGGTAATATCTCGCACATCACTGAGCCGCGCAGACATCAATTTAAGAATGAAATAATCAGTATAATCTGGAACATACATCTCAAATACCTCTTTAGCAATAGCTATTTTCACTTTTTGGGCTTTACTCAAAAACTCATCTGAAACAAAGAACGCTTGCGCATCGGTCCTTCCCCGTACCTGACCTTCCATGAAATCAATCGAAATTTTCGCACCATCACAAAGCACCTTAACGCAACGCATAAAACCATAAACATCACGCTTCTCACAAGTATCTGTACCCATCTCAGTAGACAACAACTTTTGAAGTCTATCCAAATTCCAACTTTCCGCTCTTTGAAGAACAAAGTCACAATCTCGTGTATACCTCGAAAAAGAAGTAAACGCCCTAGAGCATAACCCCCAATCAAAACCAACTTCGGATCCGCAAATCCACCCGTCTGATCCGACAAATACCTAACTATCCTGCTGATCTCTACCTCCCGTAAATTCATCAATTCAGTATGCTTAACCAAACTCAACAACCCGCTCTATTGCTTCATCAATTTCTCTTCGCACAAAATCATCACGCACTTGTGTTTCCCGATGCAGAAACTTTACACCCCCCCCAGCTCTTCAAACTGATGAAAACCATACTCCAAAACCTGTCTAGCGCGTACGTTTGTTTTAGAGACCCTCGTCCAGTAAGCATTTTGATACAACCTATCCCAATCAATTTCACCTCTATGCTCATATAATGTAGCAAACGCATCCACAAAAGCCCACCTCTGCAAACACCCAACCACATTATCCTCAAGAGTCTCCACAAACAAATTCCCAACTTTACGGTATTTGACTTTTGATGAAGCTTTTAAGTATTCAATTTCAATCTGCCATCCTCTTTTTTTGGCAAATTCTTGCAAAGCACGCCCATAGGACCTATCCGCGACTCTTAAGGTATAGATGTCTCTGTGGACAAAATCGTTATTCCAAAAGGAAGCGGCGGTCTGAGCTGAGATAACCTTAAAGTTTTGATCTTTTTCCAAAAAGTCCCAAATGTCGATGAGTTCAGTTGGAACCCAATACCAACCCCATACAACCCGCTCTATCAAACCTTGTTGGATAATTTGTTCAAATATTCTTTAGCCTTTGGTTCAATACTTTTTATAGCCTTAACCCTAATCAACCCCCCTTGATAGGGTCGCAATTTTCTAAGAAAATCGGCCAAGTAATTAACCATTTTTATTCACCTTTTAGCATTATTTGGCAAACTACTTAAAGATGTACATAGCAAGCAAATTTTGGAGATATAACTATCAAACACATAATGATATACAACAAGGCACACACCCTACTGAGTTACCCCTAAAGATAGTTCAGCATGTTTTCCATCAACAGCTTAGAAAAGGAACAAAGTATCACACCCCAAGTGCGCTCTCAACAACCTCTCTAAGCAACAAACTCTTTCGCATCTAATTTAAGAACTAAAAATTACATAAAAATGCGTTCGACCCTGTAAACGACCCCGTCAAGCTATCCCATAGCACTTCACACCACTTTAATTGAACGTATTTCAACCTATTTTTGGAAGAAAAGAACAAATAGACGTCATTTATTTTTTTATAGTTCCAACTGTTGAACACTCCATGCGGCCTCTACACATTCTTGAGCATAAAATTCACGACGGTAATTATCACATCAAGTTTAATTAAAGGGTGATTGTGTGACCAACTCAATTCATGGAACAGTGTCGCACGAATTGTGAAGATTTTATTGAACTTTATTTTGTTTTTTGAAGCGTTTTATGAGCTTGTTTAAATCAAATTTAAGCAAAATTATCGTAATGATGATGGCTGTAAATGTTGACATTATAGTTAGTAGAATTTCTGGAGAAAGCCAAGCTGGAAACATGTTACTCAGCCATGTTGTAGCTGTGTTGCCGATGGTGTTTCCTGCAAATGCACTTATGGTAGTAAGGGCTAATTTACCTAAGAAGAATGCTATGGAAAACTTGGCAATGTTGTACTTCATTGAGGCAAGTGAAATAATGACTGGTTCTTCTGGAAGCGGTGTCGCAGCAGTAAAACAGAGCAACAAAAAAGCACGTTTATTTATTTTTGCAGCATTAGCCTCAAAAGCCGCCCGTTTTTTTTCGCTAAAACGATTGCTAATGAGCGGAATGACTTTATAATGGACAATTCTTGCCACAGTAGCACCTAACGAGACAAGAACACCTATAAGTAAAACAGAATAAAAATTGTTAACATCTACATTAATTGCAGCTAATGAGGCAATAAATACGTTTGAAGGGCCAAAAAACGGTATAACATTAATCCCAAAAGATACTGCAAAAAGAAACATAGCCTCAAATAGTGACAGCATCTTTGATTCGTTACACCTCTTCTTAAAAAGAAATTACCCGACATTTATAAGCAGATGGCAACAGTAAGAGCATTTCGCATAAAAAAATTTAAAACCAGCTCTACAACTCAACAATCGGCGCTATCATTAATGCGGGATTACATTGCAGACCTTGGTGGAAAACCAGTTGAAATTTTAAGACGGAGGCTACATGTCATATCGATGATATGTTGTGAACGCAACTGCCGAAAATAAAACATACAAAATCTTGTCATATCGAAGCATTGGATATATGGTATAACTCGCCTTTTGCGAAGATTTGTGATGTTAGAACCAGATTATATCGTGAGAGTGCAGGATATAACTATGACATATTGCAAGATGAATTAAGATACGGCAAGCTTGGTCAATATGGCAAGTATAAGCAGCTCAAGGTTGGTTTTCACTAAAGCATTAGGAAGTTTTAGTGATCTTGGGTAGTGGATGATTATTTTAGTGAACTGACAAAGTGTTCTATGTCATCGATGTATCTTAGTTTTAAAACTGTGCGTGTGTTTTGTTGTGTTGTGTAATCTTTTAGCATCCAGAAAACATGTTCTCTAACTTCTTGTGATGATTCGCGGTTTTCGTAGTCATTGTATAGTTCTATGAAGCGCAGAATCTGGTTTTTTATGCCAGCATTGTTGATTTGTTGTTTTTCTGGGTCAAATATCCAGGGGCGGTCTCTTGCGCCTCTACCGATCATTACGAAATCACATCCAGTCTTGTTTAAAAGATCAACGCCTCCGGCGTAGCTTGTTACGTCGCCGTTTGCCATCATGGGGATGGCGAGTTTTTCTTTGGTTTGTTTCATTATGGTCCAGTTTACTTTTTTGGCGAGTTTTTGTTGTACTGTTCTGCCATGAACACATATTGCCGCGACTCCGGTGTCTTGTAGCATTGTGGCGACTTTTACGGCGATTATGTGTTGGGAGTCCATGCCTATGCGCATTTTTACTGTTAGAGGTTTTTTTGTTGTGTTGACCATTTTTCTTACAAGGTTTTCTAAAAGGGGTAGGTTTGAGAGCAAGAATGCGCCGTAGCCTTGTTGGAGGATTTCTTTTTCGCTACAACCGACGTTGAAGTCGATGATGTCTGCGAATTCTTCGACTTGTTTTATGCTCTTGATTAGGGAGGTTTCGTTGTTGCCTATTAATTGGACGCTTACAGGTCGTTCTGGTTCGGTTATGTTGAGGAGATCTTTGATTTCGCGTTTGGTTTTGTTTTTGATGAGTTCAGCGTCAAACATTTGAGTATAAACTAGACCTACTTTGTTTTCTTTGCACAGCATTCTAAAGGCAGTGCAGTTAACGGCTGCCATAGGTGCGAGAATGAATTGACTATCGATGTTGATGTTTCCAATTTTCATCTGCGTTCTTCTTTTCATGGTGATGAATGAATGTTTTTAAGTTTATGTTCAAAAATGGTCAAAGAGGAACCAGAACAGCAGTTTTTATCCGTAGACCTTTGTGATTTTTGTTGTAGCGAGGTGTTGCACAATAAGGTTAATACACCAGCATACAGTATATGTGATGATACAAGTAAGCTGTTTCTATATAGTTGTCGTCAACTACAGTCAAACGCTTAATTGCATACAACCCAAAAATTAAATGGATGAGAAACTATGAAAACAACAATCGCCACATCAGTTCAGTTCACCTGCCCCCAATGCAGTGCAAACTTTGAATTCGATACTGTTGGAGAATTCGAGCTAGTCCCATGCCCAGTCTGTGGATCGAACTTTGTAACCATCAAAAATGGCTACAAAATGAGACTTGAAGCCCTAGAACAGACCCTGATGTGCTAAAAGAAACCAACGCTTCCGGCTAAACCCGGATTCGCTTTTGGTTCCCTATTTTCTGTAGTCTTTAAAATTAAGTGGCAATATAATAGAGTATCAAACGCAGAGTTAGGATAGAATAAGGGTGAAATGTGAAAGGGGTGAAGGGGAACATAACACAAAATAACCAAGTCACCACAACTATCTTGAGGCATATACTTTGGTATCACAACAAATTACATGGGATTTATCAGGGCTTTTTTTGGGCGTGACTGATCCTAAACTCAATCAATCCATCACTGAGGCGGCTATGTGGGCAGACAGCTTTGAGGGGAAATATCGCAGTAAAATGGCCGGATTATCTGCTGAGGGGTTACTTGAGTGTATCAAAGAGGTGGAGGCATTTGAGGTGAAATTTAGTAATGTTTCATTATTTGCGAGTTTGGCGTTTGCCGCCGATATGACACAAGCAGAGACACAGGCGCTCAATGATCGGGTGAGCAAATTTGATGCCAAGCTGGCCAAACAATTGGCATTTTATTCACTAGAACTGGGTAAGCTGGTGAAGGCTAACCCACAACTCATAGAGAACCCGGCTTTGGTCAACTATAGGCACATGTTGGAGCGGGTGTTGCAATTGGTTGAGCATCAACTAAGTGAAGTGGAGGAACAAATAGTTATTGAGAAGGATCAGTTTGGGGTTAATGCTTGGGAGGAGTTGCAGAGTAAATGGCTAAACACTCGTCTCTTTGAAGTGTCAGTTTTGGGGGAGAAAAAGACCCTTAGTTATGGGGAAGCTAATGGATTGTTTGCTCATCCCGATCGTGCAACACGTCAATCCGCAAACCAGGCAATTTATGGACTTTTGGGTAGAGATGGCGAGATTTTTAGCACTGCGCTTCGAAGCATATGCAATGATTGGGTAGCAATTTCTAAACGGCGAAAGTATAGCTCACCTATGGAATCCAGCTTGATAAGCAACAATACCCAGCAGAGTATAATTGACAATCTGCTTAGAACCGTTGAGGAAGGCTCCGCAGTCTATCGTCGTTACCTCAAATTGAAGGCGAAGCTTATGGGGTTGCCTGTGCTGGCTAACTATGATATAACAGCCCCCTTATCTAACATACCCGAGCAAAAATTTAGCTACACCGAGGCTCAAAGCATAATTACAGATGCCTATAACCGCTTTGATCCCAAATATGCTGAAGCGGTAAAAGAAATGTTTCAAAACCGACGCATCGACGCTTCGCCGCGGTTTGGTAAACGCAATGGAGCCTTCTGTGCAAGTGACTACAATGCTAAATCGGCCTATATCTTGCAGAGTTTCAATGGCACACTTAGTGATGTCTTTACATTGGCACATGAATTGGGCCACGCCACCCATGACTGGTACATGGCCAGAAACCAAACCCGCCTAAACACCAATGTCCCCTCGACTGTTGCTGAAACAGCCTCGATTTTTGGTGAACTTTTACTCACAGATTTAATGCTCAAAAATGCAAAAACAGAGTCAGAGCAAAAGGCGTTGCTTTGTATGGTTTTAGACGAGGCGGGTATGACTGCATTCCAAGTTACGGCCCGGGTGTGGTTTGAGCAGGCACTCTATCAATCCATCGAAAAAGAGGACTTTTTGGATTATCCCACCATATGCAGGCATTGGATCCAGGCACGAAACCGCATCTTTGGCGATGCCATAGAGTGGTTACCAGAGATGGAGGCCGAGTGGACAATGAAACCCCACTACTATATGGCAAACTATCGTTTCTACAACTACCCCTATGTATATGCACAAATGTTTGTTTACTCACTCTATGAACGCTATCTAGAGGAGAACACAAAATTTGTGCCCAAACTGGTGGGACTACTCTCAGCAGGCAACAGTAAATCACCCCAAGAACTCGGCAAAATCGTTGGATTGGATTTGTCGGCACCGGATTTCTGGAAAGGCGGACTGAAAGTGTTTGAACGCTTCGTCACCGATTTGGAAAAAATTATCTAAACAAATCTCTAAAGAGCAACAGATAATATGCATCTGCTGATGACATGACATGTGATTAAACATTAGCTGTTGTCACCAACCCTATTTTTGATATAGATATACACCAGTGGAATTTGTTGTGGAATGAATTATTTGGATTTGACAGATTTTTAGCGGTTGCTTTGTTGTTTATAGTTGGTTTGTTGAAGTCACATAGATTTATGTGGTGTAGGGAGCTAGTGAATTGTTTGTTTGGTTTTGGAGGTGAATTTTTGGAGCAAAAAAAGAATGTTCCTACACCTGAAATGACGACTCATGGTAAATACAGATGCCGTGCAGACAACCAAGAATACGATACCCGAGAAGACTATGAAACACACTGTATGGAAGAACATACAGAGGAAATGTAGGAACTAAAAAGTGGTGAAATTTAGAAAGCTATCGTTTTTCCTCTTTTTCTTGGAAGAGTTTTTTGATTGCGCTTATCCTTGCTTTCTGTGCCAGTACATCACTTGTAACTACTGTGAGAGCTTCTTCGGGACACCATTTGACACATTGAGGGCCTTCGGGTTTGTCTCTACATAAGTCACATACGTAGACGACTTTGGTTTCGGGATGGAGCATCATAGCACCATAGTCGCAGGCTTCAATACACCAACCGCAACCGTTGCATTTTTCTTTGTCAAGAACAATGTTTCCGACATCGTCAGTTTGGCTAAGTGCATTTCGGGGGCAAGCGGCTACGCATGCGGGATCTTCGCAAAGACGACAGGTAACAGCCATGTTAGCAAGCTGGTTAACCCGGACTAGACGGATACGTGATTTGAGTGGGTTGAAGGCTTTTTCTTTGTTGTACGAGCAGGCGTACTCACAGATTTGACAACCAACACATTTTTCGGGGTCAGCAGAGACAAATTTTCGTTTTCTAACCATATTTATGCCTCTTTGTCCTGAGTTATTGTTTTGAATTCTTGCAGGCCTAATTCTTGGAGTTTAGTTTTCGGTGGGATACCCTCAACAGTCCAGCCGCGAGCTTGATAGTAATCATCTATGAGCAAATCAAGCTCATCCTGAGTTACTATGGCACCTTTTGAGGGCCCATCATCTGTGATGGGCTGATTCATAACTTTCCAAGGCAGAGTGTCATCGTCACGGGTGAGACCTTCACGGAGGTTGATGAGTTTAGCAAGGGTGATAATTCGTTCTGCGGCAATGTTTAGATCTTTGGAAGTGACTTCAAAACCTGTGACTGCACTGTAGAGTTTAGCCATATCAGCGAGTTCTTGATAGAAAGTACCCTTAGCATTTTTACACACAATTAAAGAATCAATGATTGCTATGAGGTCTTCGTTGTCTTTAACAAGCCGACCCTGACCAGACTCAACAACACCAGCACCCTCAAGCCGACCCTTCAAATCCAACACCACAACACCACTCCGACTATGATCTGCACCCCTAAAA
>WRCX01000008.1 GCA_009783705.1 Candidatus Bathycorpusculum hydrogenotrophicum
ATTGTCTCAAAAATTATCCAACGCTCATCTTTGGTCAAGTTAACACTGTACTTTTTATTCATAACTAAGCACGTGTTAACATATACAATCAACACTTATTTATAATGCGGTCAAAGCAATATACTTATCTCTAAAAAAGTTACCAATAAGTTGCACTTTGATTCCGACTTGACGTTTGGTGAAGATCGCGATTTTTCGCTAAGAGCAAGACAGAGAGGATTTAAAATAATCAGCACCGATCGTTCAGTGGGTTTAGATATTAACTGTAAAACTCAGAAGTACAGCAACATCTATGGTTTAGATATGTCGCTAAAAGAGGCCCTGCGGGGTATGAGAAAAAAAGGCAAACTCCAAGCGGAGGGCATCATCACCGAATCAGGTATTTCTTCAGCAAGTAAATCAGTTACAACGTTTTTCCGAAAAAACAAACGCTACCTAACCTACCTGGGATATCTGCCCGCTTTAGTCCTAAGCGTTTGCGGCCTACTAATCCAAAATATTTACCTAAGCCTTATTTTCCCTGGGTATTTCTTGGTTTTAGCTCTAATGCAGATAGCATCGAAGGGAATAAAAATGGGACTAAAAGCGGCCATACGAGGCATCATAATAGGTATCCCTACAACCTATGTGTTATTCTACTACTGTATAAAATATACCATTAAAACCCCCAAATTTGCTCCGGCAATTATCCAATCAAACAACTCAACCCCCACCGCTAAACCCTAACGGAATATCTGTGGTATGAGTGGTTTTTGGGATAAAAGCCCTAAACGCTAATAAGTGCATATAGTCCAGTAGAGACCTGTGTGTTGTGAGCCTTGAAGATTTCAGAGTTAAATGTGCCCCAAAGCGTTAGAGAGGTCCTCCAAGCGCAGGGTATTTGTGAATTGTTTCCGCCTCAGGCAGATTGTATACGTGAGGGAGTGCTTGAGGGAAAAAATATTTTGCTGGCCAGTCCCACGGCCTCAGGTAAAACCCTTATTGCAGAGCTATGTGCGCTTAAGCATATCTTAGAGGGGGGAGGTAAAGCCATCTATCTCTGTCCGCTTCGAGCACTTGCTAGTGAAAAATTTGAGGAATTCAAAAAATACACGTCTATCCAAAAACCCAACGGCACCAAGGTCTCAGTTGGAATCAGCACAGGTGATTTTGATACGGCTGATAATTGGTTGGCCAAATATGATGTCATCGTTACCACCAACGAGAAAGCCGACTCACTGCTTAGACATCGAGCGGAATGGATGGATAGCATCTCGGCAGTTATTGTTGATGAGATACATCTGCTAAATGAAGCCGGACGAGGACCCACCTTAGAGATTGTACTGGCCCGGCTAATGCAGTACAACGCCAATATTCAAATTCTGGCATTATCAGCAACCGTAAACAATGTGGATGAAATTGCAGGCTGGCTCAACGCCAAATACATAGTCACCAGCTGGCGACCTATCAATCTAAAAGAAGGCGTGATTCTCCAAGACGAAATCCAATACAAAGATGGAGAGAACCGAAAAATCGAACAGGAAACCCGCTTCACAGTCATCAACATGGTTCTAAACACCCTGCGCAATGGCGGTCAAGCCTTAATTTTTGCCTCAACACGTAAAAATGCGGTTTCGTCGGCCAAACAAGTTGCCAGCCACATGGATAAAATTCTCATACCCAAAACTGGCTCAAAAATAGTCAAAAAAAGCCTCGAAGAACAAACCAAAAGCGTCCTTGAAAAAGAAGCCCATAAAATTTTAGAATCAGGCGAACGCACCCAAATAGGCGAAGAACTCGCAGACCTAGTACGCAACGGAGTGGCCTACCACCACGCAGGCCTACCCGGGGCCCAGCGAACCATCATCGAGCAGGGATTTAAAGACCGAAAAATAAAAGTCTTAACCGCAACCCCAACTCTGGCTTGGGGAGTCAATCTGCCCGCACGAACAGTTATCATCCAAGACTACCGCCGCTTCGAAGCAGGTTTGGGTAACTATCCCATACCGGTCCTAGATTACAAACAAATGGCCGGCCGCGCAGGCAGACCAAAATACGACAAATTTGGCGAATCAGTTATTGTGGCTAAAACCGCCGATGAATCAGATTTTGTTATGGAAAACTATGTCCTAGCCAAGCCGGAACGGATTTGGTCACGTCTTGCAGTTGAGAAAATCCTGCGCACCCATGTTCTCTCAACCATTGCCAGCGATTACGCTCATACTGAGGAGGGAATCTATGAGTTTTTCCGCAAAACCTTCTACGCCTACCAATACGACGTCAAAGCGATCCAAAATGTCATCGCCAAAATTCTTCGGTTCCTACATGATGAAGAAATGATATGCGTAATGGGTGATGATATTGTTGCGACCAAGTTGGGTAAGCGGATAAGTGAACTCTACATCGATCCACTAAGCGGCATAATCATCCGAGATGCACTACAAACCAAGCCGCCAGTACTCACTGAGTTTAGTCTGCTTCAGCTCATTGCGCATACCCCCGATATGGGACCAATTATGAGACCCTATCAGCGGGAAATGGAAAAACTTACTGACACCCTTGAGGAGCATCAACAAGAGTTGTTAGTGGAAACACCCAGCCAACGAGACTACATCGGTTATGCGGACTTTTTAGGAGAGGTTAAAATGGCGATGGTGCTCAATGCTTGGATAGAGGAGACATCCGAGGATAGACTCTTGGAGCGCTTTAATGTTCAGCCGGGGGATCTCTATCGCACTATTGAGAGTGCAAAGTGGTTGCTCCATGCCGTTGAGAGACTCGCTCCGGTGATTGCAAATAAAAACAAAGAGGTAACTGATCTGAGTAATGAACTAGTTGAGCGGGTGTCTATGGGTATAAAACGCGAATTGATGCCTATTGTTACCTTGGAGGGTGTGGGTAGAGTTCGTGGACGCATAATCTTTAATGCAGGTTTCCAAACCGTGGAGGACCTCAAACGTGCCTCCATTGAAGAACTCACAGCGTTGCCATCAGTGGGTCCGCGTTTAGCTAAAAAAATCAAAGAACAAGTCGGCGGCTATGATAAAAAAGACGAATGGGAAGAAGACCTCACAGCCGCAACTAAGGCCCCCCAGGAAACTCGGCAAAAAGGACTCTTTGACTTCTAAGCAACTCGGTTTCTTGTCACAAAATTTCTGGCCATCTATATAATACGCGTTTTTATTTTGTGTTATTGGGGTTTTGTGGCGTTGTTTGAAGATAGTGTGGAAAGAAATAAAATCAGATAATTATGACTCTAAAACTATACATAAATAGCAAAGGCCCTGGTCCTGCAAAGCCACAAAATGAAATATCCGGAGAAGTGTCAAATTTAATAATTGCTGTCACTCCATTTTCCTTCAAAGAAGTAACAAACTCTTCTTTACTCTCAAACCATGCAATATCGCGCTTTCCTATGTATGCGGATTTAGGATCAGGCGGCACAACTATTAACCCCTCAGACTCAAAGTAGTCAATAGTCGCCTGAAGTTCTTGCCGCGTCATCGATACTACTGGTGGAACGGGCAGATCTATCATAAAGGTGATGATTTGGCAATCCCCAACGTTACCCGCCTCATCAAAAGCATAAACAGTCAAAGTATGAACCCCATGAATTAAATCTCGGGAGAATTCACCAGGTTCGATGTAGGTGATGTTAAAGTCTCCATCTGTAACAGGAAATCCATCCATGTTAACCCCCTTGTTGTGAGGATACATTTCAATGTACATATTGCTTTCTTCTCGGTCTAAGAAGTAGGTAATTTTTGCTGTGGCGTTGTTTGCTGTAATATTGAACATAACATTTCGTGTTTGGTAGGTGGTGTTATTTCGGGGTGAGAGAATTTGAATTTGTGGTCCCTTAGGAGTGCGATCTATTGGGGTATCTTGAGTGCTAAAACTGGTAACGGCACTATAAGTGCCGACTAAAATCAGACAAACTACCACACCAACCACAATCAGCATAATTACACTCTTTGAGCATTTCATTTTCTCACACTCAAATTCAACAATATTCAATTCATTGTTTTCACACCATATGAAGTTTACTCTTCACCACATTAATCACCAGTAAAGTATCAAATTCAGGCATTAATCAACTATTATTAGAAATTAACGCCTAGCCCCCACCAAACAACATACACCACCGCTATCAGCATCTATTAGCAGAGTTTAGCACATACAAAATAATGCATTTGTTTTGGCAGGTTTTATGATTGTACATAAGCGCATTGCCCTATAGAGTAAAAAACGCGGCAGGGTAATTTAGGGTTCTTTAATGGGAACTTTATTTCTTTTCAAGATAAAAAATGAAACACCAACCAAAATAACAGCTGTTATTAGAACCGCCAAAACTACAACCTCTAAAGATGCCCCAATATCAATACTAAAAGGTGAATCTGCACCCGGACTATCTACATCAGCGCTACTTATCGTACTAGGTTGGGGCTGAGTCATATTCGACTTAACATCAGTTTCTGAGATAGAACTAGTTGGACTAGGGCTTGGTGGTGGGCTGGGACTTGGGCTAGGGACAGGCCCCGGAATCGGGTAGATGTCACGAAATTCAGTTAAAAAGCCATCAGTGAACTTTAACACTACAAAACTTTCCCGTTCATAAGCGGGGTCACTAAATTGGGGGTCACCTAAAAACGGATTTACGGTATAACTCCACCTAAATTCGGTTCGGTTGTTATCATATACTAATACGTCAAATTGCCTATTGCCAACCGTTTTGGTATAGTCATTGGTTATGTCTATACCGTCTAGGCAGGGGCTTAGTTCTCCAAGGATGGGTCTTGCTTGGTATTTGTAAGTAGCCACAAAGTATTTCTGATAAGCCTCAAGGAGCAGTTGGATGTTTGCTGTGTCGTTATCGATTAGCTTTAGTTCCGATGCACCTTGATTTTCAAGCACTTCTAGGAAATGAAATAGCCGTTTCCAAAGAAGCACTGTATTTTTAGTTGGGTCTCAGCAGAGGTGAGGCTGTAGGTTACAGTATCGGAAGTCCAAGCGTTAGCCGGAACTGTGAGGGGGATAGTCATAGTTTCTGTTGAGGTTGTAATGGTGTATTTTCCTAAGTCAAGGCAGAGTACGTCTCGTAACATATTTAGGCCTTTTTGAGCAGGTGTCAATTCTTCAGCAGCGGTGCTTTGCAACATAATCGAGCAACCCACAGAACACATAAGGACACTAAGAAGAAGTGCTGTGAGATATTTTTTGGATTTTTTATTCATCTTTCTTTTCCTCCAATCTAGAAAGCGATACCTGCACAGTTGCATTATATCAGCACTTATCTTATAAAAATTTCTTTTGTTAAATGATTGAGGTTTAAAACACAATATTGTATCAAAATATGGAAGAACACATGAAAAAGGAATACCTCAATGTATAAAATAAAAAGGGTAGTTAACATATAATGCTCCAGTTATCGAAAATAACCTAAAACAAAATCCATCAGAACCAAAAATGGTACAGTTCACGTGTTTCAGATATTTAGTACCAACTTGGCAACATTCTTGACCAGCTTTAGTGCTAATTACATATGTGTTTTAGTTTAATTGTGATTTGTCTTGTGATAGTTGTTGCTCAAGGTTAATGTTTTAGCGTGCATTAGCACTGGTATTGGAGCTGTTGATGTGAAGGTTACTGTTGCGGTTTTGAGTAAGGAAGGCAAGAGTGTTATCGAACCGGTGTTAGATGTTCTTAAAAGTGTTGATGTGGGGCAACCGTTGAATTTTGGGCTTATGACCTCAAAGAAGGGTAATTTTGACAAAAATCTTGCACTGCTCAGTAAACAGAGCAGCGAAACCTCTGTGGCGACAGGGTTTGCTACCACACAATCCAAAACAGCGGCAGGGTATGATTTTCTATCGTTAGGAGATGCAACAGTATTGTTTGAGGGGCGAATCTATGCTCCAATACCCAAGGCAACCTATCTTACACAAATTGGGCAGAATTCTCAGCAGGGTGAGGCTTCTTTGCAGACGCTACTTGGGGAAGCAGAGGGGGATTATGCATTTTGGATGCTAAAAGACGGCACAATAATGGCCGGCAGAGATGCCATGGGTATGCAGCCGCTTTATTTTGGTGAAAATCGAGACCTTGTTGCCTATGCAACCAATCGAGCGGCGCTTTGGAAGTTAGGTATTGAAGAAGTCAAGTCTTTTGCGCCAGGGACACTTGGGTTTGCAGATAAAGCTGGGTTTAGATTTAAACCAATTAAAACCCCAAGTTATGCTCAACCCAAGCAGATAACACTTGAAGAGGCTACTCAAACCCTCCAAACGCTTTTAGTGGAGTCGGTTCGGCGTCGAGTTGAGGATTTAGAAGAGGTAGCGGTTGCGTTCTCGGGGGGGGTGGATAGTAGTCTTTTGGCCTATTTAGCGGCCAAAGAGGGTAAACGAGTTAGTTTACTTCATGTTAGTTTAGAAAATCAGCCTGAAACTGAGGAGGCCATTGAGGCTTCTCAGGCACTGGATTTGCCTATGCAAATAGAGCTCTTCAAAGATACAGATGTTGAATCGGCCCTGCCCAGTGTGGTGACGCTTATTGAGGAGCCTGATCCTATAAAAGCAGCTATCGGAGTGCCTTTTTACTGGCTAGCAGAGCAGGCAGTACAGTCCAAGTTTAAAGCGGTGCTAGCAGGACAGGGAGCAGATGAATTATTTGGCGGCTATCAGCGCTATGTCAATCAAGCCTGCAAAAACGGCACCGAAAGTACTCGCAAAACCATGTATCAAGATGTTATCAGTATGCATGAGAACAATCTTGAGCGGGATCGAAAGCTCATGGGATTCTATGATGTAGAGTTGAGGTGCCCCTTTGCTTCATATGCTATAGCTGAGTTTGCTTTAGGATTGCCGCTTGAATGTAAACTCGAGCCAAAAGCAGATACCTTGCGCAAACTGGTTTTGCGCAGAGCCGCCCAAAATCTTGGTATGCCAGGGGTTATTGTGGATAAGCCCAAAAAGGCAGTGCAGTACTCCACAGGGGTTAATGATGCTGTGAAGCGTATTGCTAAAAATAGCGAGAAACCCGTTGATCAATACATAACAGAGTTGTTTTTGCGGTCAAAGAATCGCCGTGTATAGTGCAGAAGAAAATTTTTCTTCTGATTTTCTTTTTTAAAGGGGCTTTGCAGAGAGTTAGGGTGTTAGTCTTACGCGGTCGCGGGGGTAGAGGGTGACTTCGCGGATGTTTTTTATGCCTGTTAGAATCATGGTTAGGCGTTCTAGACCAATGGCCCATCCTGCGTGTGGTGGCATGCCGTAGTCGAAGGCTTGGAGGTGCATCTTGAATGAGTCAGGGTTTAGGCCTTTTTCTTTTAGACGTTCGATGAGCTGGGTTTTGTCGCAGATGCGAGTGCCGCCGGATGTTAGCTCGATGTAGCCATACATTAAGTCGAAGCCTTCGCTGATTTTGGGGTTGTCGTTTTGGGGTTTGATGTAGAAGGCTTTGGTGTGTGTGGGCCACTCGGTTATGAAGTAAAAGTCGGGGTATATTTTGCCCAAGACTCGGAGGGCATCAGTTGTGATGTCCTCGCCCCAGGGGATGTCTACGCCTTGGGTTTTTAGGTCTTCTAGGACTTGGGTGTAGGTTAGGCGTTTGAAGGGTAGGGGGGGTACTTCGAGGTTGTGGTTTAGGAGGTTGAGTTCTGTTTGGCATTTTTCTTTAACTACGCCGACGGTGTGGTGGATTGTTTGTTCAAGCAGGGTCATGACGTTGTCGGCGTTTGCGAATGCCATTTCGACGTCAACGGAAGTGAATTCGCTTAGGTGGCGCCGGGTGTGGGATTCTTCGGCGCGGAAAAAGGGTCCGACTTCGAAGACTTTTTCAAAGCTCAGAGTGAGTTCTTCTTTGTATAGTTGGGGGCTTTGTGCTAGGTAGGCTTTTTGTCCGAAGTAGTCGATGCAGAACAATTCAGCGCCGCCTTCGGTTGCGGAGGCGATGATACGTGGGCTGTGAGCTTCCATGAAGTCTTGATCAAATAGGAAAGTTCGAATAGCTTGAAGGGCTACATGTTGGATTTTAAATGCGGCTAGGCTTGTTTCTAGTGTGAGGTCAAGGGGGCGGGCGTCGAGGCGGACTTCGATGTTGGCGGGGGTTTTGCCGGTGATGTCTATGGGTAGTTGTTCGGTGGCGGTACTGAAAATTTTGATGTCTGTGGGGATGACTTCGACTCCGCGTTGGGTCATGTTAGTTTTTTTAACAGTGCCTTTTATGGCGAAGCTGAAGCGTTTTTGGAGTGAGTCGGATTTGGCTAAAACTTGGGGGGAGATACGTTTTTTGGGTATGGTTATTTGGACTGTACCTTCGCGGTCTTGAAGTATGAGGAAGCGAAGGCCTCCTAGATCTCGTACTTCTTGGACCCATCCAAAGAGGGTCACTTCTTGCCCATCTAGGTCAGGGGTTACCTGTGAGGTGTACTGGGTTCTAACCCAGTCGCCCATGGAGTCCAAGTCCATACTGCGGCCAGCCTAATCTGCGATTTCTACACGCAGAGACATTTTGCGGGTTTTGTTGGCGATTTCCTTGAGTGCTTTGAGGTCCATAGGCAGTTGTTGCCCACGTTTGCGCCGTAGAATAACTCGGGTTTCGGTGGTTCCATCTGGGAGCCAGATTGTGTTTATAGTCAAGATGCTAAAGGGCACAAAAAGGTCTTCGAGGAATTTACGGTCGTCAACGCCATATTCGAGTACTCGGATGTTTTTGCCGGTTCCATCGCTTAGGGTTTTGACTATTTTACCGCCGTAACCTAAAAGTTTGGGGACATCGCCGTGTCCTACGAGGATGGCTAACGTTTTTTCAACGTCGACTGCTTTGTAGAAGCAGACGTTTTGCAGGGAGGGATACTTCTCCTCTAGGTTGAGAAGCAAGCGAGTGATTTTGAGATCTAGATCACTTATTTCGCCAGCCTTAACTTTAGATGAACATTTCTGGCATAATATGCCGCTTTTTAGGCAGAAACTGCATAGTTCGGTTTTCATTTGCGAGTCGGTTTCCTGCAAAGAAGGAATTCTGCTTAAATCGTGACTTAACGCATCAACGTTATCTCAATAGTGCTTACATTTGTGGTGGCGCTACCCTGAAACCCTTCATCTTGGTCATGGGGCTGGAACTGATCTGTACCGATGCCGATCCGTTTGATTCTAACATCGGGCAGAAATCTGTGCCGTACCACTTCAGCAACATCAATGGCTCTGCTTATGCTTCTGCCGCGTGCTTTAATGCTGACTTCTTTTGCGCCGCCATGGAAAAAGGTAATGCATGCAAGAACATAATTCATTGTTGGCTTTTTCCCGATTAAGACCGCACTGATGTTTTCCGTCACGTTCCGCTTCACTCCTAGTTTACTTTTAAGTTGGTTCAGTAGCATTTTTTTGACATAAATACATTGTGGTAAATGTGCCAAGATCTTGCGGAAGTCTCAAGCAGGTCATCAGCAACCAAATAAACATATAAAGTATTGAGAGATATGTGATAAGTTTCTGATTAGAAAAACACCAAATACTTAAGCGACCTCACTATTGTAAAGTTTTAACTTAACAAACATACAAGTGACCAGCTTGGAGCCCTTAACTAAACGCTCAATTCAACTCTTAAAAACACTCTACGAAAAAGGAAAATCCACAAACACCTACACCCTAAGAATCAAACAAGACGAACTCGCAACCCAACTAGGCGTAAGCCGCCAAGCCCTAAACATACACCTCCGCAAACTCAAAACCCACGGCTACATCCGCACAGGAAGAGGCTTCATAGACGTCACAGAAAAAGGCATCAAAGGCCTAGGAATAACCACCACCCCCGCATTCATACTAATCAAAGTTTCACCACTAAAACGCATCCACGTCTACGAAAAACTTCGTGAACTCCAAGTTTCCCGAGCATTTCGAGTCGCAGGCGAAATTGACAGCGTAATCATCGTGGAACACGAAAAACTCGACGAAGTTCTAAAGAAACTCTACAACATAGACGGTATAGAAGACACACACTCATATGTCACCATCGAAGTAATCAAGTAGCAACATAAAGAACGCCCAAAAGGTATATTTGAGGCGTGACCATCAAAGAGTTACCCAAAACAGAAGGTTAACAGTAAAATGCCGATATTAGACCCAGTGAAGAAAACCATCGCGCAGAAGCATCGGCTCTACATGAAAATCTGTCGAGACTGCGGCGCCCGCAACGCGGAAACTGCACTCAAATGCAGAAAATGCAAGGGCAAAAACCTGCGCTGGAAGAAACGAGAAATCGTAAAGTAACAACAGCTTACTTTTCTTTATTCATTTTTATTCATTTTTTACTCTAATCAATATTCAATATCTACTCAATTAACTCATTATATCAACTGCACACAATAAATAGAAATAACAAAAATAAAGAGAATAAAATGTGAACTGATCATCAATATAACCAATAGAAACATCTACAGCGGATATAGATTGCTTTTTATTCGATCTCCAATGCTAAGAAATAGAACTGGACGAAAAAATCGTACAGTTAAAAAATGCACCCGCCGGATGGAAAAATACACCTCACAACCCTTAAAATCAAAAAGCAGATATCACAAACATCAAAGCACAGGTACAATACGCACATATGCTCGCTATTGATCAGGTGATTTTTCACTATCCTAAGAATTTGCCGTATTTTCAAAAGATTCGGGCATAGCGTCAGGTGTCTCTTGGGGGATCTCAGGATTTGTTATAATTTGGGATTCGGGTTCACTGACTTCAGGCGGTAATTGAGGCCGCCGGTGTCGTAGCTTGATAAACAGCACCGCAAACATAAAAACGGCAACCGCTGCAACGATCAGTAATGCAACAAAATAAAGGGGTAAAATAACTATGTTATAGGAGTTACTTGATGCCCCGTTGTATTGGCTGTTACCTATCCAGCTTGCCTGTAAATCGATTGGACCGACAGATAAAGGGGTCCAAGTACAGTTAAAACGGCCATCTTGTTGGGTGAGTATAGTAGCGACTGTTACCCAGCCCTGATTGGGAATTTGTGCGCGGATAGTGACATTCTCGTTTGGAGTTATGGGCAAAATCTGTCCGCTTATAGTTAGCTCTGTGCTTTCTAGCATAAATGAGGGAGAAACCTGTAGATTAATTGTACTGGAGTCGAGTTCTCGAAGATTTGCCGATATTTGTCCGATGGAGGTTTTTTCCATACCTATAAGCGGTGACACTTGAAAGCTAACGTTTTGATAAGTTGTGGAGCATTCACCGACGCGCCAACCGGTTCGCCATGCACTACCGGTGCATTCTGCAATATAGTAGTAAACATTTTGATAGTCAACATAACACGCCTCGACTCGCGCATCAGCAGGCGGATGACCTAGATCCACGCCTAGTTGCATGTGTGCTTGTTCTTCATAGAATATCAGAACAGTATTGATGCCTCCGGCCTCTAGAATTGAAGCCGCTATGTAGACAAAAAGGTCACAGTCACCTTTGCCTCTGACCAACGTTTCCACAGGGTAGAAACTGGGAATTGTTTCTTCATAGGTAATTTGGTGAACAATGGTCAAAACAGCATTGGTAAAGTCTTCGGGGTTATCATATAGCTGCCAAAGTGTGTCAGCCACTCGTTGAAATGCCTGGGGTGTGACAAATTTGGAAAAATCTCGACTGGAGAACACATAATGACTCTTTTGTGTATAGTACTGATAAAGGGTTTGGGGTATGGTTAGGGTGAGCTCGTATGTTTTGTCACCTTCAGGACGATTAAATATCAGAAAAGATACCCTATGATCATCTACAGTTTGTCCCGCTATACTGTCAAGAGGCATCAGTGCTAAAACAGCCGCCAACACTACCAACAAACAAACCAGTTTAAGCACTGAAGTCTTCATGGATGGTCACAGTCTTTTCCAGTTACTCAATGTCTTAAATTGTTATGCCCAAATTCTACCGTTATCGGATTGGTTGTTATGTTTTAGTTTGTTCTATTAGCTGGGTCAGTTGCTCTATAGCTCTTTGAAGCATCTTGTCGGGGTTGTGTTCCTGGGCAATTGTGAGGGTTAGATGAAGTTCTATGTGGGGCACATTATCGGAATGTAACGCTATGGGGTGGGATTTTACATAGACCCCAGCGTTGTTAGACATCACCTTATCAATTAGAGGCGCTAATTGGGCCTCAGCAATACCTTTCACAAAAAGGCTTTGCTGACAAAAAATACTCGATCCTGCGGTCTGTTTGATTAGGGGAGCTATGGTTTGAGTAAAAATGGCCATCATTTCCAAGGGGACTCCTGGCAAAGCAAACAGAGTGGAGGAGCCGATTTGGACCTTTAGGGCAGGTGCGGTACCAACAGGGTTGGGTATGGGTTGGGCGTTTTCGGGTAGAGTGGCCATCTTTGTTCTTGGTGGAGTCATTTCTATCTCTTGGGTGAGCCCGCGCCTTTGAGCGTATTCATTACACTTTGTCCTTACCATCTCAAGGGCCTGGGGGTTTATTTTAAGGGGTTGGTTTAGGGCTTTGGCGATACCTTGAAAGGTTTTATCATCAAAGGTGGGTCCCAATCCGCCGGTGGTTATTATAAAGTGGGGGTTGCGTGCTGAGGCTTCTTGGAGACAGATAGCGATTTCTTCAACTATATCTTGGATGACTGTGACTCGTCGCACCGTGGCACCTAGCAGGGTAGCCTGTGTAGCTAACCAGTGGGCGTTTGTGTTCTCTACTTTGCCGATGAGCAATTCGTTACCTATGCAGATGAATTCGATATCAACATTCACAGCGATACCCCATGATGAGTAGTTAATGAGAGGCTTAAGGCTTTGGTGGACTTAGGAGTTGATTTTCTACATAGCCAAAGCTAAAGGGTTGATTTCGCTTTTGGCGGTGTTTATTTTTTGCTAAGGTACCATTTTAGGTATTCTTTGCGGCGAGCTTGCTTTATTTCATCGTCGGTTTCATAATCGGGGCGGTTTTTATCATGGAGGTCGTTTAGTTCTTGCCCGGTACAGGATAAACCGCAACTTTTACAGACATAATGTTTAGTTAACGAGATGTAGTGCATTTCTCCGCCGCATTCAGGACAATAGTTAACCATATTTGATGTCCCTCCAAGTTTGTAGTAATCAGCAGTCGGAAAATATTAGTCTTCGCATATCCCACAAAAATTTTTGCCATAAAAATAAAATGAAATTAGAATAAAGATGTTGGTTAGACGTGGTTGTACATTTTGTCGTTGCTGTACTGGCCGGTTTCCATTTCTTGTTCGATTTCGCGGAGCAGTAAGATGCGTTTGAATGTTGTGGGGTGGGTTGAGAAGAGGTTGTTCATTTGTGCGGCTGCGGTTTTGGCTTCTTTTTCCATGGCTAGTTCTAGTTCTCGTTCATCTAGTACGCCGTCGTTGTTGAGGTCATATTGGTTCTTTTTGTTCATGATGTAGGCGTAGGATTGTTTTGCCATGTCGGGGTCTTCGATGTAGAAGGCTCGGGCGCTTTCGGGTGATTTGGGTGGAGCGATGGATAGGCCGTAGGTGATTTTTGATAGGGCGCTTTGCATATTTCGGGGTGAGCCGGTTAGGTAGGCTGCAAAGGCATCGGCGTAGTGTTCGCGTAGTCGGCTCAGACGCATGACGATGAGGAAGGTGATTATGTAGACGATATATGAGACAACGCCTATCACCAGCAGAATTGCACCCGAGTTGTCTTTGTTGTTGCTTCTGCGTCGGGATCCGCCGCTTAGGACGCCTGCGAACAGGGTTATTTGTGCGATGTAGTAGGTGATTAGGGGTAGGGCTGAGAGAACAGTCATGACGATGTAGTCTTTGTGTTTGATGTGGCCCAGTTCATGGGCTATGACGCCGCGGATTTCGCCTTCGTTTAGTTGTTTTAGTAATCCTTCATGGACTGCTAGGGTTGCGCCTGCAGTACTTCGACCAAAAGTGAAGGCGTTAGGGGTACTGCTGGGTACGGTTGCTAGTTTGGGCATGGGTATGCCTGTTTTATCAGCTAGTTCTTTGACTACTTTTTCCAGCCAGGGGTTTTCGCCGGGTTTTAGATAATGCAGGCGGGTGGTTGCAACCACAATTACAGGGCCAAGAGCGTATTGGAACAGAATGAAAAGGGCTGATCCCGCTATGGCGATAAGTAACCCCATAAATAGATCAAAGCCCACAAAGTATATGATACCAATTATTAAGAGCCCAAAGATAAAGGCTGAGAGAAAGATCGATGTTGCCATTGCAACTTTGAGCTGGGACAGATTAGCCAAAGATACTCCTCAATAAGTTTGAAATTAGCGGACTAAGGAAAATAAGTCTTTTCCCAAAAACAAGATAAAAGAAGAGTTAAAGATAAAGAAGAGTTGAAAAGAAGGGTTAGATGGGGTAGGCTCCGCAGACTTTGCAGAATTGGATTTTAGTTTTGAGGTGGCTGTGGCATTTGGGGCATTCGATGGCACCGTCGATTTTGGGGTAGACGTCTTTGGGTTTGCCAAATTTCTTGCGGAAGACCTCGTAGTAGAGGAGTTGTTCTTGGTCTTGGATTTCTACGTCGTCTTCATCTTTTATGGAAATTTTCTTTTCGGCGAATTCTTTGGGATCGATGATATCGTTGAAGTAGGTGCGCAGGATTTCGGTTCCGGTGCCTGCTTCAAGGGGTGCTTTGGGTCTCCAAATGATGTCTTGGGGGAAAACGTCTTCGTATGCTTTGCGCAGGATCCATTTGCCGTATTTGACGCCGTTGTTGAAATTAATTTTGTACTTAATGGGGAGTTGTTTTGCCCAATCCATGAATTCGGGATCTTGGTAGGGTGCTTTGATTTCCATGCCAAGCGATGCCGCCATTGGAAATGACGCAAAGCCCATTTCGGCCCACATCTCTTTTTGTTTGACGGCGAATTGTTCCTCGGTTAGGTGGAATTGCCAGGGGTAACCAAACAATTCGTCAAGGGCATCACCGGTATAGACGGTTTTGATACCTTTGGCTTTGAGTAGTGTTAAACCGATATAGACTGGGAGACTGTTTCGGACTTCCATAGGGTCGAATTTTTTGAGGGCTTCGACACCTTGAGGATAGAATTTAAAGACGTCTGCTCGGTCAAATTGGTAGGTTTCATGGTTTAGGTGGAAGAGTTCAACCATTTTTTTGACGTATTCAGCGTCTTTGGGTTGGCCGTCTTTGAAGGCTAGGGTAAGACAGGGAATGCCGGGGTTGTATTTTATGGCTTCATAAGCTATGATTTGGGTGTCTGTTCCAGCGGAGAAGAGAAAACCCTCGGCGAGGTTTTGTTCGACGACTTTGTTTACAAGGGTTCTTGCTTCCGATAGGAGTTTGTTAACTTCGGACTCATTGAAACTCATCTTTTTACCACTCAAGTAACAGGTTTTGTCATCTGTCGCACATATAAAGTTAACTTAAAGTTAACTAATCAGATAAAAGGCATAAAAATGTCAAGCTACAAATCGAAAATTAATCAAAAAAGAATAAACATCACTCAGGACTACACACTCAAAGATTTTAACCCTGACAAACAGATAAACCAAACAAGTATCGGACAGTAAACTTAAAAACCCCAAACCAGCACCTCTATTACAGGTTTAAGCATGAAAGTCAGCATCTTGCACATGGAAATTCGCAGTAACCTTCAAGATAACCTAACAGCGGCCCAAACAGCAGTGCAAAGAGCCGCCAAAGACAATCCAGTTCTTATCGCACTGCCCGAATACTTTACGGTTCCTTGCTGTATGGCAGAATTTGCCGATGCCCCAAAAATCAGCAAAGAAACCTGTAGCGCAACTCTGGACTTTCTCCAAAAAATCTCCAAAGAAATCGGCAATATCTATCTCTTAGGCGGCTCAGTTCTTCAAGAAGACAACGGTAAATACTACAACACAAGCACCCTTTGGCAAAACGGCACCATGATAGCCAAATATAAAAAAATCAACCCCATACAAATCGAACTCGACGCAGGTGTATCCAAAGGCAACACCCCACTAGTTTTAGACACACAAATAGGCCGATTGGGCATGATTGTCTGCGCAGACAGCTTTGACCCCGCACTTGTTAAAAAAGTCGCCGAATTAGGCGCAGAAATCGTCACCCTACCCGTGGCAGCCATGGGCGACCACCCCGTTGTCAAAGGCCACCCCCTAACAGAGGCCATTGCAAAAGAATACGGCATGTTTATCTTAAAAATAGGCAACGTCAGCTCCAACATGCGCGGCGGCAGAAGCGCCATCATCGCACCCTGGGGCATCCTAGGCGAAGTCACCGACGCACCCCAAGACAGCATCCTAACAACCGAGTTAGACATGGAACAACTAAAAAACTACCGCCACAAACTCAAACAACCCTAAAACCCACAACAAACAAAAATATTTAACTGCACAATTTCAGATTGCGAATTTTTTGAGCTACAAACGCTCAACAGTTCCTCTGTAAACCAGTTTGCATGTGTAGTTAAATTCAAGCCCTGACAGTAACATCAAACCACCAAAAACAAAGACACAAATAGCTAGTTTTTAGCAACTCGGCCTCTTTTTGAAACAAAAAACAAACCAACAACCAAAACAATAACCACCGTCAGAACTGCAAAACCTATAGCAACCAAGGGTACCTCGACACCAGCACCTTCAGAATCCTCCACAGCATAACCTATCTGAGAAGAGAAAAATACAAACAAACACAGTTAACAAACAAGGCTTTGTGTTAGTTTACTGTGGGAAGAGAAGGAATAAGTGATTAGTAGATTTTTGCCCAGTTATCTATGATTTTTTGCATTTTGGTGAATTTGTAGCTGTCTATCCATTCTCGGAAGCTATTGTTGTGGACGGCGAATCGTGCGATTTGGCGTGCGTTTTCAGAGTCATGGACCAAGAACAGGGTGGCGGTTAGGTTGTGACGGGAGATATAGGCAACTGTTTTTAAAAGCGCTTCGAGTTTTTCATCGGTGGGCATTTCTGCGCTGAGTTCAACTACCACGGGTTTTTTGAGGGTGGCTGTAAAGTCACGTACAATGGTGTCAACCCAGTAGTTAGTAAAGTAGTCTCGCGAGGAGAGAGGCACATGGAAATAATCCACCAACTTTGCGATGGTATCAAAGTCTATGCCAAAGCGTTCCTTGGCCAGCACGGGATCAGGAAACATTTCCACTGCAAAGGTGCCCTTGGTGTGGGTTTTAGCCTCAGCTATAAAATTGGTTATTGTTTGGGCGCGCCAAGTGGTTTTATCTAGGCCACTTTTTTGGTGCAACTCGGTGCATCTTGGGCAGGTGCAAAAATCTTGGTCGGCAAAGTGGTAGAGATTGAGTGTTACGCCGGATATGTCTTGTTGCGAGAGGCTGTCGAGGTATTGATAGACTTTGGCTCGATAGCCGGGATGGGTGGGGCATATGTAGTCAAAGGGTAAATTGTTGCGTCGGTTGCGTCTCAGTGCCTCACCGTATGGAGAGGTTTGGACAATTGAGGGATCCTCGCGTATTGCTTTGGCATCACAAAAGACGGTAACATAGTTTTGCATTCCTATGGCAGCTGGAAACGCCTGTCCGTCAGCCCATTTAGAATAGTAAACATGAAGATCATAACCTTCAACATGTTCAGGTTTGTATGTAACTAGCCCTATCTGCATGGCCAATACCTTGCTCACAACAGATAAATTCTTGGCGCTTATTTAATTGTTGATTCACATGGGCAAACAACAAACCTCACCACTAACCATCGACTTGACCAAGTGTACGCCTTGCACGGGACAAATCTGTATAGGCGTTTGTCCTCAGGGTGCATTAGAAGAAGGCAAGAACCGCAAACCCCAAGTTATTGCAGTAGTGCAATGCACCCAGTGCGGGGTTTGTGTGAATTTATGTCCAAATAAAGCCATCACCCTAAATCCAACCAAACCCTAAACGGTAATGGGAATGGCATTGGAAGAGTTCAACCTCGCCAAAGATACCCGACTTATCATCAAAGAAAACGTTTTAGCCGTAATTTGTAATACTCCCCTAAAGACGATTGGTTCAGCCATTTTTAACGGCGGGAACAAACAAGTCAAAGCTGTTCTAAACATTGGTGTGCCGGAAGGGTATAGTGATCTCGCGCTTCATATGGATCCGATGCAGCTCATAACTTCTTCAGCGGCAAAGGTGGGTATTGCTCAGGATTATCTGGCAATGGTTACAGCGGCTAAAATTCAAAATTATAGTTTGGTTTGTAAAAAAGCAGAGGATTACATCATTTATGTTGCGGCTACAGCGGGTTGCTCACACGGAGAATCCAGCGGTGAAGAAATGGCTGTAGAGGAAATTATGGGAACCATAAACATCATTGTCTTTATTGATGGTAATCCAAGTGAGAGCTGTATGGTTGCTGCGCTTATAACTGCAACGGAAGCCAAATCTGCGGCGCTTCGCGACTTTGATGTGCGCAGCTACTACACAGGCGACTCTGCCACTGGCTCCATAACTGATGCGGTCACGGTTGTCTCAACAAGCAGAGGCAAAGAAGTAGTGTTAGGCGGCCCTGCATCCAATCTGGGCAAACTCGTTGGTCACTGCACCCGAAAAGCGGTTACTGAGGCTCTGTTAAAACAGGAACCCATCTGGGCAAATCGAACTGTGCTTGATAGATTAAAAGAACGTCAGCTCCCCATTGAAAAACTAGTTGCTGAGATATCTAAAGTAGAGGGTCTGGCAGTAACCACTGAAAAACTCATTCAGATGCTAAAGTGCAATCCTCAAGCACTAGCCGCACTTTTAGCCGCAGTAAAAATGGATGATGACTATAACAAAAACTTGCTCCCCACCGATTTTAAAGACTGGAACACCGTAACCCAACAAACCAACGATAACCCAAAATATGCTACAGTTAATCTGCCGCCCTTCATAAAAGCGGCGTTAATCCAAATTATCAAGGGTAACTAACACGAAGCAATTTGTCAAGTAAGGGTAGGTTCTTCTTTTGGGTTTATCAACAATCTGTTACTACCACTGCAGAACTATCAATATAGTATAAATCAGAAAAATAAAGAGGACGGCTTGTCCTCAAGGGTACTTTTAGATTACTAGAGTTTAATGGTTGTAGTTTCGTTTGGTTTGACTTCAGCAGAGACAGTGTATAGTTTGGTATCTTTGAATCCGACTACTTCGATTGTGTATTGGCCGGGTTTGAGGTTGTTAAATGTAGCAGAGCCAATGATTGATGTTGTGCCGCTGGCCAGGGTCATGGTTTGGAAATCTACTACCTTGCCGGTTGTATCGATCACATAAACTGTGTATGTGTCTCCGATGTTTGTGCCTTTGGTGTTTGTATAGCCTGTGAGGCCGTCGAGGTGTAGGTAGATATAAACTGGTTTTGAGGGGTCTACCCAGTTTGCTTTAAAGGTGTAGGAGTGGCCGTTGAAGGAGAATTGTTGTTGGCCTGGAGCTGAGGTCCAGATGTTGTTTGCGTTATAGTTTTTGTCGTTTTTGTTCTTTGCAACCAAGATGGTGTTAGAAATTGAGAGTTGGGCACCACTTGCTATGAGGGCATCGTCTAGGGTTAGGGTAAATTCGTTAGTTGTAGGATTATAGGTGATTGTGTAACCGCCGACTAGATTTAGTTTATCGCCTTGTACGAGATCGAAATGTTGGTTGGTACCGGTGGTAAACTCGTTGTATTGAAACCAGTTGCCTTTGTTGCCTAGGGCTGTTTCGAGGTTGTGTTTGTATGTAGCGTGGTCGTATTTGCCTTTTGCATCGGGTATGGCTTCTTTGGTGTAGCCGCCGGTTATGGAGTCTTTGATGTTGACTTTGGTGCCGGTTTCTACGTTGACTATGAGTGTGCCATTGAGTACTTTTGGTGCTAGGGTGAAGCTGGCGTTGCAGGAGTAGTGGTAGAGGGTAGTTTCGTGGTTGACAAGGGGTTGGATGAGGGGTTGGTAGACGACTAGGGGTTGGTTTGTGCCGCTGGTACTGACTAGAAAGTTTATACCCGTTATTAGGGTGACACCGGTTGAGGCGGTTGCGTTAAAGCTGAAGGTTGTTTCGGTTGTGTCGTTGGGTACGCCTACATAAAAGTCCTTGCCGTGTTTTACTTGGTTTATTTCTGTATAGGTTTTATCTGTAAAAATTGCATCTGTTTTTGTGGGAGTGAATGTTAAATCGAAGTCCAGGTCAGTCAATCGGTAGTCTAGGTCAGATAGTTCGTGGTCATATGAAATGCTAAAGGGGCCATAATAGCTATAGTCGGTATCTTTGTGGGTTGCTGTGTTGGCTGTGCCGTCTATGGCTACATTAAAATTATAGTTTAGTGGCAGGTCGTTGATGTGTGCATATACGTTGTCGATGTCTTCTTTTGTTATGCCTACGTCTTTTTGGGGAATAATATAGTCGATGTCGGGGTGGATTATGCGCCAGATGACAGTTTGTGCTAGTGCGGCACCTTCTTTGGTGTCAAGTCCGTAGTTGATGGAGATATAGTTGAGCAGGGTTAAGATTTGAGTTTTTTGAGTTGAGGTGAGGTCAGGGTAGTTGTTTAGGTCGACCATTTGATACTTTACTTTGAGGTCGGTTGTGATTGTTTGGTTTACGCACATGGCATAAATCACAGTGCCATCGTTGTCGTTGACTAGTTTCATAAGGGTGGATATTGCAGGGGCTGAGACGCCGTTGCGATAGATAGTGTTTGTTGATCTAGTGTCGTCTACCCATGCGGTGAGTGTATAGACACTATTGTCTGCTGCGTTTGTTGTCTGCAACAAGGTTGCAAAACAACCGACAACAAGAGACAGCGTTAGCATTATTGCTATAAAACTTTTAATTTTTTCTTTCATCATATTCACCAAGCAAATTTATGGTTTATCATAAATTGCCAACCCCCCAAAGTTTCGATGATATTTAAATAACATTTCAATATAGAGAATATATCCAAATCACAACACACAACACCAAAAAAACACAATAATCACACATACATAACAACTACTTAGCGATTGATTCAACTAATTTGAAGTCAATTAAACACACCCACATTCAGACATAAAATACCCAAACGTCACCCAACCATAACCGTCTGTGGAGAGACATTCAGACACCAGATTTCTAAAAGACAGCGCTAAGATCAGAAAAGTTAAGCAAACCAACAACAAATAGCAACCACCTCAAAAGACTGAAAAATACTTACAGCATATCCAGACCAGATCACTATACAAGTAAAACGCGAGCTTCTAGGATAAACAGAATGGAATGCTATTAAGAACAAAAAAGAATAAAGAAGAAAGGGGTGGGATTATTTGTAGAGTTTTTCCCAGCGGGCAAATAGTTCCAAGACGTCGTCGCCGCCGTGGCCTTTTAGGGCTTCACGTGTTTGTTTGTCTGCGGCAGCTTCTTTTTGGAACTTTTGGATGTATTCTGCTTTCTCGGCTAGGAAAATGATACCATCTACACCCTGGCGGGCAACACGGGTAGCAACTGTCATGATTTGGTTAGTTGGTGCGACAGTGTCCCAGGTTTCGTTGGGTCCGCGGACATAAAAGTTGACAAAGACAGGTTTTTTGAGGACACTCTTGAAGCCTCTTGCGATGGTTTCCCAGTACCATGGTGTGGGGTAGCCTTTGCTAAACATGGGTATGACAAAGTAGTCGGCGTATTGGGCCATTGCTTCAAAGTCATAACCAAAGCGTAGTTTGCCCAGCATGGGGTCAGGTAAGCAGTTGACAAAGAGGGGTTTACCAGAGACGATCTCTTTGACCTCAGCAAGGAAGTCAGTGACGGTCTTTGCACGCCACTCAACCCAGCTCAAGCCGCTTTTGGCTTGTGCGGCAATGCATCGGGGGCAGGTGCAGAAGCCTTGGTCTGCGAAGTGCTGACTGCTGATGCTTATGCCGGGGCTGAGTTTGGCAGATTCTTTGATGATTTTAAGGTTATATTCGCGGGCTTCAGGGTTAGTCATGCAAACAACGTCCCAGCGCAGATTAAAGCGTGGATTTGTGCGCAACGCGGGACCAAAGCTGCTAACAGATACCCAGTCAGGACGCTGTGCGGCCATGTTGTTGTCGCCGAAAACCGCGATGTTTGTGTACATTTCAGGGTTTACTTTACCGACAATGCCAGATTCGGACTTTTGACGGTAAAAGTTATAGTCGACGCCTTCAACAGGCTCAGGTTGATAGAGAAACACGCCAAATTTCAAGTCTAATACACCATTAATTTTACCAAAACATGACTTTGCAGCCTTATTAAGTCTTCGCAGAAACCAGCTCCATCGCTAACGAGTTTTGGAAAAAATATGCACTATCTACAAAAAAAAGCAACAGTAAAGAAGACAGGCACTACAGCAACCGGCTTACTATCAAACAAGCAAGAAGACACTAAAATCCAGAGATACAACCTTATAATTCACGTTCGGCAGTTTTGGAAAAAATTGGTGAATTGCTTGTGCGGTTAGTCGTAACGAGACTTTAGGTCGACCCTTTATAAACACCTGATCAATGAACTGACCAAACCTCTAAAAGCGATAAAGACATGACCAAATTTCGTTGCCTACACCTAACACCCATATAACTCAAGTTTACGTAAACGTTATATTTCGTTTAGCTGTTTATCCACCTACTACAAGGTAATAGACGTGAAGGTTACACTCATTAACCCGCCCTATCCTCCAAATGCACATGCTCATCCTCCGTTTATTCCATTAGGCATTGCATATTTAGGAGCAGTGGCTGAGAAAGCAGGCCATGAAGTTAACGTTATCGATTGTCAGGCTGAACGTTTAACTGTGGAGACATTTAAGCAACGCATCAGTAAAGAAAAACCAGATGTAATTGGCATAACTTCAACAACGTTGCTCTACAATTCAGCCAAAGATGTTCTCACAGTTGCCAAAGAAGAACATCCAACGGCCGTCACCATGATGGGTGGAAGCCATGTTACGTTTTGGGATGAAAATGCCCTAAACGAATGTTCCGCGATAGATGTGATTGTACGCCGAGAAGGCGAAATCACATTTATGGAATTACTCCAACGCCTACAAGACAAACAGAGCTTTTCAGGTGTTTTGGGAATAACTTATCGCAACACAGACGGCAAAATCATCCGCAATGAAGACCGACCCTTTCTTGTTGATCTAGATTCATTGCCCTCCCCCGCATATCATTTGTTGCCCATAGATGCGTTTCATCGCATGGGTAAAACCATCTTTCCCCTAGTCACCAGCAGAGGATGTGTCCAGTGGTGTGATTTCTGCAGCACCGTACGCATGTTTGGCCGCGGATACCGCACCCGCAACCCCCACACAGTCGTAAATGAGATGGAAATGCTCCAAAACAAGTATGGCGAGAGCCAATTCACATTCTATGATGACGCCTTCACCATCAACCGCCAACACACCCTAACAATGTGCGCAGATATCAAAGCAAAAAAACTCAACGTTGAATGGGACTGCGAAACCCGAGTAGACGCAGTGGATAAAGAATTGCTTGAGAAAATGCATGATGCCGGTTGTATAACGGTATGGTTTGGCGTAGAATCGGGTTCAGAAAAAATCTTAGGAAAAATGCACAAAAAAATTAACCGTGACCAAGTGCGCGACGCCTTCAAACTCGCACAAAAAACCGGAATGATGACTATTGCAAGCTCAGTCATCGGCTTTCCAGGCGAAACAGAGGAAACAGCATGGGAAACAGTCAACTTTATCAACTCACTCAACCCCGACGACATTGGTTGCTACATTGCAACCCCCTATCCAGGAACCCCCATGTATGAAGAAGTTATCAAAAATGGCTGGCTACGCGTAACTGACTTTAACAAATACGACACCGCCACCCCAACCTTTGAGACCCCTGAGCTAAGTATGGAGAAAATCCGCGAAATCAAATACAAAGCCCACCAAAAATTCTACCTCCGCCCAGGTTACATCTTTAAAATGATGCGCCGCGGCGGAACCTATGGCAGATCGGGTCTAAAACTTCAGCGGCATATGCACTGCGAGCCATGCATATAAAACTCTCTTAACCCCTTTTTGGCAGACTAAGTTACTACATAGAACAATCAGTTCAAAACAATGTGACTGGGCTTTGGTGGAGAACGGAGATATTTTAGCTATAGCAGAGAAGAGCTGGGCATTGTTTGGAGATGAAAAATTAAGAGAGAGGTTTTCAAGAAACGCGTTGGAGTATTCACACTCTTAAGCTCTCTGAGCTTCGAGTAGAGAGATGACCACTAAAATCAAGGCTACCTCTGCAACACTGACCACTATATGGGAAACGAGTGTGAGTTAATTTCACTCAAACAGTAAGCGTTTATCAGGGGTGCGTTTTGTTAACATGACGCAAACCCTCTCGAGCAACAATCCAACAGTCGGCTTCATAAACATAGAACTCTCAGCACAAACAAGAGCCGCCATTACTGTGAACAAGTACAACAGATACGTAGCCATAGAAAACGAACTAACACCACCCGGATGGGCCTAATAGACATCATAATAATAGACCCCAACACCGGCTCAACAATAAATCTAGAAACAGGAACAGCCACCATCAACCTAGAAGCAGGAACATACGTATCCATAACATTTGTCAACAAGCAAAATGTGTCCAACTGCAAACCATGCAAACCAAATATGCCCGATATACAAAACTGTAAACCACTTTGCAGGTCAAACAAATAATAAAGATAGGCTGTTGCTACTCCTTGTATACCTCCACAGTACTGGAGTAGCCTAATAGCTGAGTATTGTTTCTATGGAGGAAAATTTTAGTTTCCTATTTTCTGTTTCTTCAACTTTTAGGAGTCAAAGATTCAAACCATCAGCGAAATGACATAAAACTGAAAAGCATCATAATTTAGAATTGTACGTGCTTGCTGTAAGAAAGCATTATATGTTTCTATTATTTAGAAGTCCCTTCAGGCAACCCTCATGAAGATAACCTTAGTCAATCCGCCATATCCGCCCAGTGTGCATTCCCATCCGCCATTTATACCGCTGGGTCTTGGATATTTAGCCGCTGTAGCTGAAAGAGCAGGTCATCAAGTTAAAATTATAGACTGCCAAGCCGAAAAACTCAGCTACGATACCTTCCGGGATCGGATTTTGCAAACACCTTCTGATTTTATCGGTGTAACTGCCACCACCCTGCTCTACAAATCAGCCATGCAGATTCTCACCATCGCAAAAGAGGCTCAACCAAGTGCCATCACCGCAGTGGGTGGGAGCCATGGCACATTTTGGGATGAAAACACCCTAAGGGAATACCCCGCGGTGGATCTTATTGTGCGTGGCGAGGGAGAGGAGACTCTGGTTGATCTGGCAGAAAAAATAGAAAATCACCAAGCCCTATCGGGTGTATTGGGCATTACCTATCGTGACAACGATAAAATTTGTCGCACCCCTGATCGGCCCTACATAAAAGATCTCGATAGCATCCCCTTCCCGGCCCATCACTTGATGCCGCTTGATAATCTCAAGCACAACGGCAAACTCCTCATTCCCCTAGTTAGTAGCCGCGGGTGTGTTTATTGGTGTGATTTTTGTAGCACAGTGCGCATGTTTGGTCGAGGATATCGCATGCGTAGTGCAAAAAATGTAGTGGATGAAATGGAGTTTGTACACCAAACCTATGGTGTAGACCAGGTTACCTTCTATGATGATGCCTTTAGTGTGGATCGAGCACGCGTGCTTCAGATCTGCAAAGAACTCCACAACCGCAACCTCAAATTAATTTGGGACTGTGGCACCCGCGTGGACATGGTGGATCGGGAACTGTTAAAGACCATGAAAGACGCCGGCTGTATTGCTGTTTGGATGGGTGTAGAATCAGGCTCCGAGGCCGTTCTTAATGCTATGAATAAGAGTATAAAATTAGAACAAACCCGCCAAGCCTATAAAACAGCGCATGATGTGGGGTTGATGACTATTGCTAATGTAGTTTTGGGTTTTCCAGGAGAAACTGAGCAGACGGCTAAGCAAACCATTCGTTTTGTGCAACAATTAAATCCTGAGGATGTGGGTTTCTATTTAGCCACGCCCTATCCGGGGACGCCTATGTATGAGCAAGTTGTTAAAAACGGCTGGCTACGGGTAACTGATTTTGATAAATATGACACTGCAGGACCCATCTTTGAGACACCTACGATGAGTATGGAAAAGTTGGCGCAATTGCGCTATAAGGCCTATCAGCAGTTTTACCTGCGACCGGGCTATGTGTTGCATATGATGCGTAAGGGCGGAACCTATGGGCGATCAGCTGTGAAAACATCAGGGGCGTATCTGTTACGCGCTTTACGTATTAGGCTCTCTTAGTTTTCGCATATAGGCGATAATTGCGAGTACTAGCACCAGTAGGCTTAGCGAGCCTGTTACTGAGGTAAAGTTGATACCTATGGGGGAGAGTCCTAAGAACAATCCCAATAGTCCTGTTAATCCAAAGCTCAGTGCAACTGAGAGTACGAGTTCTTCAAGGAGATCAAGTTTGTTTTTGCCGGTGAATAGTATGGTGACTAGGCAGTAGCCGGGTATGAATGCTATGAATGTGAAGCTAAAGATGTAGCGTGGGATGAGGTTGTAGGAGAATACGGCATCACTTGGGACTGGGAGGAGATAAGTTACAAGCAGAGTCAGGGCTGTGAAGATGAGGATTATTGCGAGCCATTTGAGGGGTTTCAAGTTAAATACTCTAAAAAAAAATAAAAAGTAGGAGGAGGGGAATTTTACATGAAAGCTTTGTAGATTGGGTGGCTTTCGTCGGTTGGTCTTGTGCCTAGGTCTGCGCCGATGGATGCGAGGTATGTGTCTGTGATTGCTACTGCTGGGAAGACCCATTGTGCTTGTTCAATTGGTCCGGTCATGAGCCAGTTGGCGCCTGCCATTTGCATGATGGTGTTGGTTGAACAGACGGTTCCTTTGCGGAATTCTTTTTCAAAGCTTGATTTGACCCAGCCCATGGTTGTGACGAGGTTGCCGCTTCCTAGACCTACAGGGTGACCATACTTTTCTTTCATGATTGGTATGGCTCTTACAGATGAACCCATGTCTGGTTCGAATGCGGGGACGGCTGTGTCGACGAGTGGTTTTGTGATACCGGCTCTCTCAGCCATAGCTAGTGCTTCGACTAGGACGTTCATTTTGCCGTCAAGGGTTGTGTCTTTTGGATCATCTGCTAGAACAATGGACATTTTGATGCCGCTTTCTTTGAGGTTTGCAAGTTCTGCGTCGGTTACGCCTTTGTAGATAGAGTTGTAGATGCATCTATCAGTTAGGCCCATTTTTTTTGCCAAGTTGGCAGCAGCCATACGGGTCTTTGGACTCATTGCGTCGAGCATGAGTGGGGCGTCGGTGTGTGAGGGGATGAAGTCGATGTATTTTTCAAATGCAGTCTCGGTTGTGCCGGCGATGTCTAGTGCAAACTTTACGCCGGTGATATCGCTTTGTGTTTGGATTGTGTTGATGACGTCTTCAGCTGCTTTTTGGTCAAAGATACCTTTGTTGGCATCTGTTACCATCTTTTGGCCTAGCCAGAAGATTGAAGCAATCAGAAAAGTTGGGTTTTCGCCTGGTTGACCGCCAATTTTGGCGTTCCCAATATCGTATGTTTTTTGTGGAGTTTTGAATATAAATGACATCTATGCCACTTCTACGATTATTTCTTGATTGCTTTCTTTGCGAGTTCTGGTGCTTCTTCTTTGTTTTTACCAAAGAGTGCGCCGAATTCGTCTGCATCTTCTTTTTTGACCGCTGCGCCGCCCATGATAATGCCGACTTTGTCTTTGAGACCTGCTGCTTTGAGAAGTTCGTCAAGTTTTGCTAGGTTGTTTTTTGCTGGGACAGTGTTGACTGAGAGTGCGATTAGGTTTGCATTGTTTTCTTTTACTTTGTCGATAAATACTTGGGGTGCAACGCTTTTTCCGACGTCAATGGTTTTGAAGCCTGCGCGTTTTAGTGTGCGGCGGACTGCTTCTTTTGCAGTGTCATGCATGTCTGGTTCAATGTTGCCGATAACTACTATACCTAAGGGATTCTCTGGTTCTGGTGGTTCTTTTTCCATCATAGATTTAAGCCATGACATATTAAACACCTTTTTCCTGTTTGTATACTCTGGGCTTTTTATACTCGAAATCCATATTTAACCTTTTACCAACAAATCAAACGATGTATATTAAGCGGTAAAGTAAATGCTACAATCGACCAGAACCCATATCGTGGTACTTGCTATATTTGTGTTCTCGTTTGTGTATCGGATGCTTTTGTTGTTCTGGTCAGGGTTCCCCCCAGGAGCAGACATTGGATTACACAACAGTGTCATATACTCCATCACTGGTTCGGGTCCTACGGATTTTCTCTACAACTATTACCATATAGGCGGTGGAGTTTCACTAACTTTTCCGGGTTATCATATTTTCACAGCAAGCACTATGCTACTAACAGGTCTGCCTGAATACGTAGCCCACGCTGTGGTGGTGTGTCTTTTCTCAGCGCTCACGGTTGTATGTGCGTTTTTGATAACCAAAAAAGTCTGGTCAACCCCGGCAGCTGTTATCGTTGCGTTCTTAGCAATGATTTCACGCTTTGATATGGAGATGCTGTTTTGGGCAGGCTATCCCAACATCATAACGCTTATGCTAATTCCATTAACATTTTATCTCTATATCCAAAAAGATCGTTTCTCCAAGGTACCGTTTCTAATTTCCACCTCAATTTTAACAGCCACCCTGTTTCTGACACATTCGTTAAGCGCGGCCATGTTCGGAGGTATAACAGTGGGGGTGGCACTGTTTATTTTGCTGTTCCCCAAAAAGTTCCAGACCGCAAGAAAAACTGTGTTCTATTGGCTACTATCGATAAGTTTTGGGGCGGTTTGGTTTTGCCTTTTTTAATCAAGGCGATTCCGGCATATCTAAGTGAGTATGGCTCAAGTGAGATTGCTGGAGCAACCCTCTCCGCCCAATTGTTACCGTTAGAGATTGTGCTACCGCTCTTTGGGGTTGTTATTGCCTTTTTTGTTTTCTCTAAAAAGTTCTTCAACAAAACGCTTACGCTACCCGCGTTTTTCCTCTCTATGTGGGTGTTTCTGCCCTTAATTTTGACCCAGAGCTACTTGGTGGGCATTCCTGTTGACTATAATCGGTTTATGTATTTTCTTATCCTGCCGGTATTGATGTTTATAGCCGTGCTAATTGAGTATGGTTCAGCGTTTTTTGCCAAACCTCTAAACAGCTACCTAACCAAATGGCAACAAATTCCAAAACGCCTCGCCGCCGCTCTGACCACAAAACGGCTCTACTCAGGGTTCATAGTGCTCTTTTTGCTATTCTCCTTTATAGCACTGCCCATCTTTATGACCCCAGATCTTGAGGTGGGTCACACACTGCAAAATTTCTATCAAGCCATGACCCAACCGGGTTGGGATGCCATTCAGTGGGCCAAAACAAACACGGCATCCAACGCCGTATTTGTTGCCGATGCATGGTATGGCTGGTGGTTTAGCGGATTTGCCCAAAGACCCACCCTTAGCGCAGTTGATCCCCAGTACCTAACAGTTAATCGAGAAGTCGACAACGCAACATTTGCCCGAACTCTTCTTGACACCAACTATGTAATTGATAATGGCTATCTCCAAGTCCACGATGACGGCGGATACATAGCCCGCCACAACCCCCAAATTCTAGTTGCACAAAACTGGACGTATTACACCTATTCATTCTTTAACTTTAACAGTGAAACCACAAAAATCGAATACCAACTCAACGGCAAAACCCAACCAACCATCAGACTCTCAGAACTCCCCGTAAAAGACATGACCATACAAAACGATGAAACCCAAGCAACAATAACAGTTGTACGAGGCAACACCGACTTTAACTACACCCTCTCAACAACACTTTATCGCAATGTACGATTTGCTAATGTAACCTCAACGCTAACCAGTCTCCTTTCAGGGGTCATCTTTAATCGAGTGCATATCAACGTAGAAACCACCGGTTTCCAAATACCCCACAACAATAAAGCCACCATCGCTCTAGTTGAGACAGGCACCAAATCCTTTGGACAACTAATCTTTACTACCCCCCCAGAAGAGGTGGATCTTAACACCATAGGTGACTCAGAGGTTGTAAAAGTCATCGAGCTAACCTATTGTTTAGGTGATCAACCCCAAGGAGAAATTCAGATACTCGCAGGCGCCTACTCAGCATCCAACAAGCCAAACCTATACACTAACCCCACAACAATAAACAATGCATTTAGCCAAATAGTAACTGATAACCTAGTTACCGCATTGCAACCCATGGAAAAAGACCAGGCCATGTCTATCTTTGATTATCGCTTTGAATTGCAAACCAGAAGCGTTGCCTATGTTATCTGCCGCTTAAGCGATCCCGCCGAGGCGAAAATCGTACCCAAGTTTCGTCTTGACCCAACCTTTAGCCTTGTGTTTATTAACAAAGAAGTTGCAATCTTTAGAATAAACGGGGATCCAAACCAAGATTGAACCCAACGGTTGCAATACACACCCTGCTAAACGATAAAAAGAAACTGGAACTGGCCTTCATAACAGTTTTCTCAGCAGTTATTCTAATTCTCTTCTACTCCATCTTATCAATGAATGGGGTGATTTTGGGCAATGACCCCTCGGTGCATCTTGAGAAAGCACGCATATTTCTAAACACCGGACAAATACCGTTAGGCAACCTAGGCTGGACCCCACCGCTCTACCAGATCGTTTTGGCCATGTTTATATCTCTAAGCGGCGCAAGCGACATCGGACAACTCATCTTTCTAGTCAAGATACTAGCAGTCATTGTTGACTGGCTCATGATTATGTCAGTTTATCTGCTCACCTCAAGAGCCTTTAGCAAAAAAACAGGCGCCATCGCCGCAATTTTATTGTTGTTCTGTTTTCCAGTGTTTGAACTCAACCAATGTGGCGGTAGCACAACCGCATTGGGCATAGCATTTCTGATGCTACTACTAATCTATCTCCCGTTGGCAATTGAAAAATTCGGCTATCTGATGGTTACCTTCTTTGCCGCATTCTCAGTCATGATGGCCCACCAACTTGCAACCTTTGTAGCAGTACTGGCTCTAATCCCCGTTTTAATCTATATGCTCAAAAAATCCCAAGGAAAAGCCCGAGGCGCCTACCTCAAAGTACTAGCGGCTTTAGTTCTTGGAGGGGGGATAGTCTTTTTCCTCTACTACTTTGGCGCCATGATAGGCTATCTGGGCGTAATGCTAGAACATGTATTTTTTAGCCAAAAAGCCTACGCCTACCAAATAGGCGCCACCACCCTAAACGCGTTTATAATTAACTTTGGATTTATAACCCTTCTAACCATCGCAGGAGTATATTTTGCCTACAAACAACTCAAAACCCCCAAACGCACAGTATATTTCATAGGCTTACTCTCCGCATTAATTGTTCCATTTATACTAGCAGAATCACACCTCTTTGGCCTCTATCTGCCATTTCAGTGGTTCATCTACTACCTCACACCGCTTATGGCTATTTTCGCAGCAGTCACCATCGCATATGCCGCACAAAAAATACCACGCTTTTATGCTAACCATCGAGCCCAATTCCGCAAAACCTGGGTTAGAGTAGCCACTGTGGGTTTGATTGTGGTGACGTGTTTGGCGGTGGGAGTTCGCTCTGAGGTTGTGTATGGGAAAATAATGGAAGCCGGCACACTCTATGCCACCACAGACATAAAGGCCTACGAAGCAGGCA
Organism: Candidatus Bathycorpusculum hydrogenotrophicum; assembly: GCA_009783705.1. Lineage (GTDB taxonomy): Archaea > Thermoproteota > Bathyarchaeia > Bathyarchaeales > Bathycorpusculaceae > Bathycorpusculum > Bathycorpusculum hydrogenotrophicum. Next base: position 31,632 of record WRCX01000008.1, read on the forward strand.
TTTGGCTAAGAGACCACTACCCCGAAAACCAAACCGTGGTGGTTACCGAGATTCCTGGGTTTTGGTTCCAGCAGTTCTCAGATAAACCCGTGATTGCCCAAACCAACCCCGTTATCCAAAGAAACCTAATTGCGGAGTCAGTTTTAACTCTGTCCTATGAGATAGAGCATCCCCAAACTCTGCTAAAGGCCTATGGAGCAAAAGGAGACATTGTAGATGAAAGCTATGTCTCCCTAGATCACGTTTGGCACCGAGCGTCCTATAGCGCAACTAATGGGGACTTTTTGTATTTCACTCAAAACGGTATCGAACAAAAACTGCCCCTTTCAGCTCTTAGCAAGCAAATCACCCTTGAAGAACAAGATGGGATTGAAAAAATCAATTGTATTTATTCGAATGAAAACTTTACCATAACTAAAACCCTGCAAGCCCAAAACATCACCTACCCCATAGATATCTCATGGACCATTACACCCCAAGTAAGCGGAGTAGCCAATGTTACGCTATATTTGAGCACATTTTTGGATCTTAGCTTTAGCTTTGATAAAGCCCAAATCCCCCAAGTAATGGATTGGGTTAACCCTTGGGATGCAGACAGCAATCGAGTAGAAAAACAAGAAACCGGTAACCCCCAAACGGACTGGGCTGTTGCCAGCTTTGTAAACACTGATCTCAAAAATGGTTATTTAGGCCTCTATGATAGCCAAAACGACATCGCCTTCGCCTTCAACTTTACTGACCGACCCCAATGGGGAAACATTGGTGCCCTATCAAACCGGAATATCGATGCGGTACGGTTCCAATACTCATTTAGCAACGTTGACATTAACCAAACAGTTACGTGTTCCTACCAGATCTTATCACTCGCAAAAAACAGCTACCCTCAACTCACCCCTAACAACTTAGAGGGCATACTTAGCAACCTAACACCCGAGTTTGCAATAATGACTCGAGATTACAACGACGACATTTGCGAAAACAACATAGGCTTCATCGTCTATGACCGAAACCAACTCGACACCCAAATCATCAACAGCAAAATCCTACACCTCATCTACTCAAACGACCGATACGTCATCTTCAAAATCCAACAATAACCAGTCGTCTCAGTATAGAAACATACCAAAATAAAAGACCGCCCGCCAAAAATTGCACCCATGCTTTTAACTGGATAAATAAGATTCTGCATAGAAATGTTGGCGGGCCCGCTGGGATTTGAACCCAGGATTCTCGGCTCCGGAGGCCGATGCCTTAATCCGTGCTAGACTACGAGCCCCTACTACCTTTCACAGATAGCCCACCTTCATTTTTGGGTTCTGTCTAATATGGGTTTTCTGGATTAAAATATAGAGTCAAATCAAGAGTCAGCAGACGTTCCGTTTCTTTATGTAGGAAATACTGAAACTATCAGCATAACTTACAAAAACCCAAAAAAACCCACTGATAAAAGATACAACTTGCCTGCAGTAGAAATAAGAGAGGGCCAGTTGAATTCATTATCGTTACTCTTGGATTATTGTTTCGTTTAGCCACCAGGCTTTTTTCTTGCCTGAGCGTTCGCCTGCGTAGTATTCGATGATGGATTTGCCGGCTTGTTTTTGGCTGGTTTTCTCAATTCTTTGTAGTCTGTTTAGGACTAGCCAGCGGTTGGTTTTTAGGTAGTCTGCTATTTCGGGTGTGGTGGCGGATTTGTAGTTTAGGAGGTATTCGATGATTTGGCGGTCGACTTCGTCTTGGGCGTATTGGTAGGGGTTGATTTTGCCGTGTTGGAATGTGAGGATGTCAAGATCGTTTAGGTATTTTTGGATTTGACCGAATTGTTCTTCTAGTTGGGTTATGCGTTGTTGGAGGGCTAAGAGTTTGTCGGGTTTGGGGGTTGTTTGGAGTTTTTCGGCTATGGCATCACGGATAAAGGTGCTTCGGTCGCCTTCGGGGATGCGCAGGGCGAGTTCTTGGTAGATTTCCTCTGCTAATTTGACGGTGACAACACGTAGCTCGGTCATGTTTGTTCTTTTAGTGTTATGGTTGTTTTATTATTTTTATTTTCTCCCAAAACTGCTTGAGGTGACCTAAAGCTGGTCAGCAATAATGCATTTATTGGAGAGAAAACAGATAAAAGTACGGTAACAACACATGACTGATTGGTCGAAGAGTGACTTGTTGATTTTAGCGTTTGATCATCGTGCATCGTTTATCGAGAAATTATTTGGGATCAAAGGGCGTCCCCCCACGGCTGAGGAGAAGCAAAGTATCCAAGAAGCTAAACAAATAATTTTTGAAGGCTTCAAGTTAGCGCTTCAAAAAAAGGTTCCCAAAGAAATTGCAGGGTTGTTGGTTGATGAAGAGTTTGGGTCAAAGATTCTTCGGGAAGCCAAGCAACAAGGGTTCCAATTTGCTATGCCGGCAGAAAAATCCGGTCAAGACGAGTTTGACTTTGAATACGGCGAGCAATTCAGTGCACATATTGAGGAGTTTGAGCCGACTTTTCTTAAGGTGTTGGTGCGCTACAATCCTGAGAGCGAGGTAGCACTCAATGTGCGGCAGTTGCAACGTCTTAAAAAACTCAGTGATTATCTCCTATCGATCAATCGGCCGTTTCTCTTTGAGCTCATCGTGCCCGCTACATCTGAGCAGTTAGCTAAATTGGGTGGGTCAAAAGAGAAATATGACACTGAGCTACGTCCTCAGCTTATGGTTGAGAGCATAAAACAGATCCAAGACGGCGGGGTTGAGCCGGCGATTTGGAAACTCGAAGGGGTTGATAGGGCTGAGGCAGCCAAAGCAGTTGTTGCACAAGCCCAAAGCAATGGTCGCAAAGCAGGCGTCATCACCTTGGGACGAGGGGAATCTAAAGAAAAAGTTCAGGAGTGGCTCAAAGTGGGCGCCAGCATACCAGGCATTATTGGGTTCGCGGTTGGACGAACCATATTTTGGGATCCCCTAGTTGAATTTAGAACTGCAAAAATAGATAAGGCACAAGCGGCTGAAAAGATTGCTCAGAACTATATTGAATTTGTAGATTTATGGCAAACCCAGAGGAAAAAATAACATGACATCTCTTAGATCGTTATCTCCATCTCTAACGCGTATAACCATAGCTGGAGCCGTGGGAGCAGCTCTTCACATAGGCAAAGGCGACTCTGATAAAGTAGATCAAACTGCGCTGGATTTCTCCCGAGCAGTTCTCAACCAAACCGAGGTAGACGGCGAGGTCATATGCTGTGAAGGCCCCAAAGATAATGCCCCGGCCTTTAGTTACAAAGAAAAAGTCGGCACCGGCAATGGCCCCAAAGTCGAGTTTGTCATCGACCAAGTTGATGGCACCACAGCCACCTCCAAGGGCAAAAAGGACGCTATCTCGGCATTAGCCTGCGCACCCGCGGGATGTCTCCAAGTGCTACCCGATGATGGATACTACTTTAAAATCGCCACTGATGGCCAATCTAGGGGCAAGCTATCGGCTGATATGACCTTTGAAGAGATCGTGCAAACCGTTGCAAAAAACAAAGGCTTAGATCTCTCCAACTTTACAGTAATCATGCTTGAGCGCGAACGCCACTTAGGCCTGCTTGAGCGCCTCAGAAAAATGGGGGTCCGGCTCATCTTGATAACTGATGGCGACATCGCAGGCTCCATTGTCACCTGCCTGCCCAACTCTGGTATCGACTTACTAATAGGCGCAGGTGCAGGAGCCGAAGCCACCATCGCAGCCACCGCAGTCAAATGCCTAGGCGGCACCATGCTAGTCAAAGTTTGGCGTGACAAAAAAGACGACGCCAACCGACTCACCCGACTAGAAGCCGCAGGAGTCGATGTCAACAAAACCTACACTGAGGACGAATTAGCAAAAGGCAACGAGATGATCTTTGCAGCATCAGGCATCACCAAAGGCGAGATGCTAGACGGCGTCAGATTCACACCCACAGGCGCCATCGTCAAATCCCTCTGCACAAGACTCCCAAGCGGAAGCGTCGAGTGGTCAGAAACCAACCTCAAATTCAAAGGCCACCCCGTCTACAGCCACATAACCTAACCCTTCTTTTCATCGCCCTTTCTTTTCATCTTTTAAACGGTTGCCTCAGAAATTCGACCGCATACCAACATATGATTCGTCATACCATACGTATTGTTGACACTTAGTGGTGATGGTGATGGTGGGAGTGGTCGTTTTGTTCGGTTGGGAGTAGGGGTATGTCTGCGAGTTTGGCGAGCTCGATGTAGCGTTGTTTGGTGATGATTTGGAGTTGGCTGAGCAGTTCTTTGCTCGGGAGGTTTTTTTGTTTAAGCAAAATTGTTTTTTTGGTGAGTTCTTCATCGCCTATACAGCTAAACCATGCTTCAAAGTCACCGCGCTTTAGGTGAAACTCAATGGATGCAAGATCAACTTTTTCGAGTTTGGTGGTGAAATCACGCAGATTATGAGCATGGACATGCAGTGGTTGGTTGTCTGCGGCATAAAAATTGAAGGCTTTATCGTGGGGTTCATATGCAAGAATAGCTTCTGCTTTCTCTTTGGTGAGCTCAGGTATGCCCAGGATTTGTTTGCCGCTTTTTGTTAGGGTGTAGTGGTCTTTTTCATTTAGTACATAGCCCATGTTTTGTAGGCCTAGGAGGTTTATGGTGACGGGCTGGAGTTCTTTTTGAATGTCTTGGGCAATATCTTGGGCTGTTTGGGGTTGCTGGTTTAGTAGCATTGATGAGAGGATTTCTTGTTTGATAGGGGAGAGACTCATAGCAGAACCTACTATGTTGTAGGGTTTGGGGCTAATCAAACTTTCCTGTGTATACGGAGGACGTTTGTTGTGGGTGGTTGGGTGGGTTGTTGGGGTAAGGTTTTTGTATTGAGGTTTCTTTTTGTTTGGTGGTGGCTTGTTTGAAACTTGCGGTTTTTATTTACGAGTTTCCTCCCAAGATTGTTGGTGGGTTGGGTACTTATGGGGCGGAGATTACTCGTCGGTTTGTTTTGAATGATCATGATGTTACGGTTTTTACGATGAATGATGATGTGGGGTCGATGCCGGTTCGTGAGATTTGGCGGGGGATTGAGGTTCATCGACCGCTCCATATCGATATCTCGGATTCGTTGCCGGATGTTATATCGGAGGATATTAAAAAGTGGGGTCGGGGGCAACGGTTGTTTGGTAAGTTGATGGTTTATAATTATCTCTCGGCGGCTAAGTTGATCAATGATTTGATTCGCCAGGAGGGGATGCGCTATGATGTGGTGGTGGCGCATGATTGGCTCTCGGCCATGGGGGGCACAACGGTTAAGCGTGAGACGGGGTTGCCGTTTGCGTTTCATGTGCACTCAACCGAGAAGGGGCGCACCATGGGTACGGGTTCAGGAGTAGTTAGTAATATTGAGTTGCGCACGGGTAAGATGGCGGATTTGGTGGTTACGGTTTCTTATGCTATGAAAGATGAGCTTATTGGATTGGGGTTTCCACGGGAAAAGATTCAGGTCAGCTATAACGGAGTGGATCCTGAGAAGTATAATCCCGCAAACGTGTCCAAAGAAGACATCGAGCGTCTGCGCGCCAAATATGGCATAAAACCTGATGATTATATGCTACTCTTCATAGGCCGCCTAGTCGGGGTGAAGGGCGTGGATAAACTCATCTTAGCCATGCCCCACATATTAGCAAAAATACCCCAAGCAAAATTGGTTATTGTGGGTGTGGGTGATCTCCAAGAGTATCTTACTAATCTTACAGCGATGACCAAGATGGGGGAGTATGTCAAGTTTTGTTTTGATTTTATCCCCGAAGAAGAACGTATCCTTCACTATGCGTCATGTGACATAGCAGTGTTTCCTAGTTTTTATGAACCCTTTGGTATTGTTGCTCTGGAAGCTATGAGTATGGAAAAACCGGTGGTTGTGGGTGCCTCAGGAGTGAGTGGGATGCGAGAGATTGTTATTTGTTGCGGGCCGGAGCAGTGCGGCTACCATATTGATCCCTTCAACCCAAGTGATATTGCCTGGGGGGTAACCAGTGCACTTGAAACAAATAATTGGGCAACCAAGCTGGGTAAAAACGGTCGAAAGCGCGTCTTGGCAGAGTTTACTTGGAGTAAAATCGCCCAAAAAACCATTGAACTCTATCAAACCATCGCCAAACGCTAACTTGCAACTAACCGCTACTTTGGTCTTGATTTGAGCAAAAACGGCTAATCAACAGGTAGACAAAAAGCACCTCAACCAAAACAACAAAGCAACCAACTATTGAAATTTCTAGCCAGCTAATAATCAACAATATTTGTTAAATCAGTAAGGCAGGTATTCGATTTAAATCGAGATATGTGAGTGGAATGCTAAAACTCGGATTACCACAAGTATTAAATGCAGACCGTATAAAATAGGATTCAGTCTTAAAAGAGGACTGAAAATGCAAAAACAAAAAACAATAATTTTAAAAACTAGCAAAAAAATTCAAGCAGTTCTACCTACAATGCTTTTAATGATACTGCTACTATCCTTTATCGCTGTCACAAATGCGGCCAATCAACCAACAACAGGCGGCAATGGCACACCCCTACGCACTCTTACCACTCACACCTTTATGAGCATCTCACCCAACCCCGCAGGCATCAACCAAGCCGTCACCCTCTACATATTTTCAAATCTAGACACCCCCACAGTTGCCAACACTCCCTACTATGGCTGGAACTTTACTGTAACTGTCACTGACCCCGATGGACAAAAAAGCACTCTAACACCCCCAATGAGTCAACCAAACGGATATACCTCCATGGCATTCATACCCACAAAATTGGGTACCTATCAATTCCAAGCCTTCTTTGCACAACTAAACCTAACGTTTACCGATCCTGGCGCAGGCGGATTCATACCCGGACTCTACACATTCACAGCCAGTGAAAGCACAGTTAAAAACCTCACAGTAACAACCACCGAAGTACTGCCCCGGCCCAATGTACCCCTCCCAGAAGGCTATTGGGAGAGTCCCATCTATAGCACCAACTTTGAGTGGTACACTCTAAAGAGCAACTGGCTAGGCGGCATTGGCGGCAACGCACCCACCTCAACCACTGGACCACTCTCATCTCACATACTTTGGACCAAACCCCTAGCATATGGAGGCCTAAGTGGAGGAACGGTAAGCGTCGATGAAACAAACGTTGGCTCACCCATTCTATATGACCAAACGGGACTAAACTACTTCACCGGACTACTCTATCAAAACAAACTCACACAATTCATAATCAATGGCTACTACATCTACAACATCCAACCCCAACTAAACGCCGGCGTACGCTGCCTAAATCTACGCACCGGTGCACTAGTATGGGAAAACCTAACCATGCCAAACATATCCTGCGGACAAGTAACAACCCTAAACATGGGCCTAGGCTCAGGGTCCCTAGCATATTTATGGTATGCCAGCGGATCAAATTGGTATCAAATCGATGCCTTCACAGGAAAATTGATAACAGTCTACACAGGCGCACAAAGCTTCACGCCAATTCAGGGTCCAAACGGCGAAATACTGGTCTATACACTCAACCCTGCAAACCATTGGCTCACACTTTGGAACTCAACATGGGCGATCCAAGCAACCGGCGGCTCAGACTCAGGAGCTTCTACACTAAACCCCCAAGCTGAATCATACCAACCCTACACAACCATGGTTCGCCCCTGGAACAATGGCATACAGTGGAACGAAACCATACCCACGACCTACACCTCCATCCCCGGAAACAATTCATTGCCCAGTTTCTCCTCAGGCCAACTAGACTACCGCGATGGTGTCTTGGTTGCGGTTGGAAGCTTTTACACAAACACCACCAACCCCATCTGGGCCGAAGTAGGCTACTCAACCGAGCACATGCCAATCACAGCTTCAAACCCCAACGGTGGACAACTCTGGTATGTTAATCGCACAAACATCGGCTGGGGACAAGGCGGACCCTCAAACCCTGGACTATATATTTTTAGCGGCGCGACCTTTGGTAGCGGAGTGTATGGACTCTTTGAACGAGAAACCCTGCAGTGGCACATAATCAACATCAAAACGGGACGTGAGCAAGCCGTAACCCCACCCCTAAATACTCTACCGGGAGTCAGCGACTGGGCCTACTATGACTGGCATGCCAATATCGATAAAGGCATAATGTATACCGCGGGCTACTCTGGAAAAGTCTGTGCCTTTAACACCACTACCGGAGCGTGTATGTGGGTATTTGATGTAGGCGACACCGGAATTGATAATCCCTTTGGAACCCTGCCCACCTATGGCGGAGTAACCATCACAAATGGCGTGGTCTACTATGGACCCATACAGCATACCCCGCAAACGCCTATGTATCGAGGCTACAAACTCTTTGCCATAAACGCCACCACCGGAGATAAAATCTGGGAAATTCCAGCGTTTTTTGCCTCCATAGCACAAGCAGACGGCATACTAACAGGCTATGACGGCTATGACAACAAACTCTACGCAATTGGCAAAGGCCCCTCAGCAACAACTGTCACCGCACCACAAACCGAAACAGCTCTGGGAACCAACGTATTAATCACCGGCACAATAACAGACCAATCACCCGGTCAAACTTGTCTAGGTTGTCCTGCAGCAGGCACACCAGCCATTGCGGATTGCTACATGAGCGACTGGATGGCCTATCTCTACAAACAACAACCAAAACCAAACGAGGCCACCGGAGTCGAGGTCACCGTGTCAATTGTTGATCCTAACGATAACTACTACGTCATAGGAAAAGCCACAAGCGACGCAAACGGACAATACAGTTTAGCATTCAAACCTGACGTACCGGGCCTCTATACAGTCACAGCAACCTTTAGCGGAACCGACTCATACTATAACTCCGCCGCACAAACCCACCTGCTCGTTGGCGAAGACACAAACCCCACACCAACCACAAACAACTTAGCGGGACTAGTAACAACCCAAGACCTCATGATATACGCCATCGGTACAGCAATTGCCAGCGTCCTTGCAATAGCCATAGTCGGCATCCTCATCCTAAGAAAAAAACAATAAACCAATAATCACCCCCTTTTTTTGTACCAACAAACAAATAAACAAAACACCGAACGGTTAACACTACTCGGTTTGTCGCAAAATTTCAGTTAAGCAAAAAACACAATTGGCGCAAAGAGTAAATCAAACAGCAACGTGAGATCTTGGTTGTAGAGTATCTTGTGTGGTTGTGGTGTTGTTAGCAAAAAAGCACATAAGGCTCGTTGGGTTTTTTGTGTGATTGATTATTATGGCTGTGAGCAAGAAAGATCTTAGGAAAATGTTTCCTAATCTCTATCGTGAGCTTGAAGGGGGAGAAAATCAGGTTCCCATTGAAGGGGTTTGTGAAAATGCAGAAGCGGTTGAGCGGGAAGCTTGTGAATGTGAAAAGGTCCATCAGCATGAGATAGAGAAGACAACACAGCGAATTCAGATGCCAGATAAACTACGCAGTTTTAATCCGGAGGCGGTGGATTTTTTGCGTCGATGTGATACTGTTGAGCAGGCGGAGGAGATTATTTCGTATCTGCAGAAAAAAGGTGAAATTACCCAAGAATATGCTGAGGAGCTACGCAGTCAGCTTCGACGGGATGGGGTGCGGAGTTTTGGTTCTAAAAAAGAGGAGAACTATTACTTCCATCAAGCAGGCATGTACTAACAATTTTGAGTTATCAACAGAAGTGGGCACTTAGCAACTAATTGGCGCGTCTGCTTTACAACTCATTTTTAGTTAAAAAGTAGGTGTGCTAATAGGGATTTGGGGTATGTGCTGGGTTTTGGGAGAGGAGGTAAAAGGTTAGTGTTGTTTAGGGTTCGCGTTGTCTATAATAGAATTAGTTGTTTTTGTTTTGTGTGTTTAGATTGTTGGTTGGGGTTTGGGTTGGTAGATGACGAATTTGTGGGGTTCTTCTTTGACGGCTAGGTGGTGTTCTTTGGTTATGGTTTGGATTTGGGTTTTTGTTTCGTTGTCTAGGATTGTTTGGATGTGGACTTGGTAGCCGATAGAGAGGGGGTCGTTGGCTGGGGAGTTTATAAGGGTGATGGCATCAGGGGACATTTGTCGGCAACAATTGTTTATGTCTTTTAGACACGCGACTGCTTCATCTCGCTTCATTTTGCAAGTCACTAAATTAACTTGTCACGTGTTTCAATATAAATGTTATCATTTCTATACATCTAGGTGTATCTTGGCATGATTTTCTACATGTGTCACGCAGGCACATAATCAAAAACAACTATTTAGTCAGACTCTTGATATACTTTATAATAAGCTGCGGCTGAGCCAAAGCCGTCCCCAAAGCCTTCCGGGGATGTTTAATATGATTTACCAATGAAAGCCGCCTATACTGAGCAAGTGCCTCAGCCGCTATAGCCTTAACATCCGCAGGAACAAACTCCGCAGTAGTAATAAGAGGCATACCACTGGGCTGACGCGCCGCCGCAAACGCATCCCAAGACAAATCCGCCGCAATATAACCCTTAGCCTTGCAGAGTTCATAGAGAGGTGTCCCATAAGAGGGCGTAGCCATAAACAAATGCATCCCCACATCATACTTACGCTTCAACCCCAGCGCAAAATCAACGGTGCGCCGCATGTTCTGCTTGGTCTCCCCCGGAAAACCAATAATGTAGAAAGCACCTGTTTTTAATCCAATCGTTTTAGCGTTTTTGGCAAACTCTACCACCGCCTCAAGGTTAAGACTCTTGCAAATCACTTGGTCGAGAATTTGCTGATCACCTGATTCCACACCCACAAAAACACTCTTAGCACCGGATCGCTTCATCTTTTTGAGCAGTGCCAAGTTGAGGCAGTCGGCACGGACACCGTTGGGGGTTTCCCAACCGACTTTTATGTTGCACTCAATTAAACCATCACATATGGCCTCAAAGCGTTTGAGATCCAAGGTGAGGTTGTCGTCTTCAAAAAAGATATTTTTCACACCAAATTTGTCCACAACATATTGGATATGATCTAGGACATATTTGGCGGAGTGAGCACGAAAACCTCGGCCCATGTGCAGATGCACCGCACAAAAACAGCAATTAAACGGACACCCACGGCTGGTCACCATCGATATGGCACGTTTTTGAAAACTCCGATACCCAATGTGTTTGGAGTTTAGGTACTGCTCCATATCAACTAAATCATAAGCCGGATAAGGTAACCCATCAAGATCCACCACAAACGGAGCCGAAGCAGTTAGAGTGACACCATTGGTTTGGCGATATGCAATCCCTTTGATTTGCTCAAGAGATGTTTTGCCTTGGTAGTATTGGGCGATCTCAAGCATAGGGTATTCACCCTCCCCACAGACCACTATATCAACGGTGGGAGTTTGTTCAAGGAACTCTTTTGGTACCAAAGTCACATGCGGACCCCCTACAACCACTAGAATCTTGGAATCAACTTCTTTTACTGTTTGGCTGGTTTGGATGGCATTGCCGATTTGGCTCGTGAAGGGCCCCGAAATACCCACGATGTCGGGTTTGCGTGTTTGAATTTGCTGGGCTATTTGAGCAAAAGACAAACCAAGGGTAACGGTTTCACCAGCAGGCGCAGAACCCGCATCCATAAAGAAAGCATCCAAAATCTCCACCTCATAACCCGCCTGTTTGAGCACTGCAGCTATAGACATCAAACCCAAGGGTAAGTTGCCTGCCGGAAGCTCCGAGCCGGGATAAAACGTCTGAGGTGGGTTGATCAAGAGGATCTTTATCGGCATACCCAACCATTAGTTAGACTCCCAAATATAGCTTAACATATCTGCCTAGGCGCTTTGATTTGTTGGGTTGTGTGTTTTTGGATGGGTGTGTTATTGGTGTCGCACAACAACATATGTTTATGAGCGGTTATCCGGCTCTATTGTTGTTTACTTTTCCGTAGTATATTAGGAGGTGAATTTTTTGAGTACACGAACTGAAGAACCAAGAAAGGGAAAAATGACTGTTGCTGAGGCCGGAAGGAAAGGCGGGCAGAAAACCGCTTCGACTCATGGACGGGAATTTTATGAGACCATTGGTCGTAAGGGCGGTGAAAAAGTTTCAGCTGAGCGCGGGCCTGAGTTCTACAGTGAAATCGGTAGCAAAGGCGGTTCGGAGCGGGCTAAGCAACATGAAGGCACAAAAGAAGCTGAGGGTAAAACCAGTCTTGAAGAAGCTGGACACCGCGGCGGGCAGAGGGTTCGACGTCTAATTCAAGCCGGAAAGGAACGTGAAACCCGCTGATCAACAAATGTAGTGTGATAGGTTCCCATTTTTGTAGTTATTTTTTAGATGATGGTGATGAGTTGATGGAGGTGAAGTTTTTTTGGAAGAAAGAAAGGGAAAAATGACTGTAGAAGAGGCCGGACGCAAAGGCGGGCTTAAAACCGCTGAAACCCACGGTGAAGAGTTCTACAGTGAAATTGGACGCAAAGGCGGAAGAATTGGCGGACCAAAAGGAGGCCAGCGCGTTCGCACACTTATCGAAGAAGGCAAAAAATACGAAAACAAATAGTAATGGCCGTTCACCTATTGTTTGTTTTTTCACCATCCAATCATTTGTTTATTTTTCTACTATAATAGATATTTTTGCATCTAATTTAGGGGTTTATTGCTGCTGTTTGTATATAGTCACATATGTTTATGAAGAATGCTTGGGGCTAGACACTGGAAGAAAAGCATAGCGCCGTTAATTTTTTGGAGGTGAAATATTGAGCGAAGACAAAAGAAGAGGCAAAATGACTGTTGAAGAAGCAGGCCGCCTCGGAGGAGAAAAAACCGCAGAAACCCACGGCCCCGAATTCTACAGCGAAATCGGCAGCAAAGGCGGCTCCCAGAGAGCCAAACAACATGAAGGCACCCGTGCCGCGGAAGGCAAAACCAGCCTCGAAGAAGCCGGACACAAAGGCGGACAACGAGTCAGAAAACTAGTCGAGGAAGGCAAAAGCTACGAAACACAATAACTAAAAACACACCCAGCAAAGGGTGGGAATTTTAGAAGAAGGAGGCGGAGGTGAATTTGTTGGCTGATTACCCAAAAAAAGGAACGATGAGCGTCCAAGAAGCAGGACGATTAGGCGGACAAAAAGGCGGACGAAGAACTGCGGAGACCCACGGCAGAGAATTCTATGAAACCATAGGACACAAAGGCGGACAAAAAGTCCGGAGACTCATCGAACAAGGCAAAGCACACGAAACCCGATAATCAGTTCATCTTACAAACAAATTAACCCCAGACCAAATAAGGAGGAGGTGAAATGTTGTCTGAGAGAAAAAGAGGAAAAATGACCGTTGAAGAAGCAGGCCGCCTCGGAGGAGAAAAAACCGCAGAAACCCACGGCCCCGAATTCTACAGCGAAATCGGCCATAAAGGCGGTCAAAAAGTAAAAAGACTCATCGAAGAAGGCAAAGAACTTGAAAAATAACGATGGTGAGTCAACGCCTTTTTTATTTTTTAACCAGGATGCTTGGAGGTGGAACCACACGAGTGAACAAACAACAACGACCCATCGTAGAAGAATTGGGCAAGGACAAGGCTCAAAAAAGCAACAGATAGATAGAAGTGAAAAGGCAGGCCATGTCAGTCCAGCCATTCTTGTAAAGTATCTCAAGGGTATGAACTATCCTGCGAGTAAAGAGAACATGGTGGATAGTGCCCAAAGCAAAACCGCACCCCAAGATGTCATGGATTTGATTGCTAAACTTCCCAATAAAACCTACAAGTCACCCATTGACGTAACAAAAGAGATAGGGAAAATAGAATAGGCTAATCCAAAAATTTAACGATTGATATTTTAATAAAAATTATTTTAATAAAAATGAGGTTTGGTTTATGGTTGAGGATAAGAAAAATAGCAATAGTTTAGTGGATTTTCTTAAAAAACAAGTAACAGTTGAGAATGAGATTGTGGATTCTTTGGAGAGCGCACTTGTGGGTATGAAAAATCCCGCTGTCAAGGGTGTGCTAAGGGGTGTTTCGTTGGATTCTGTGAAACATGCCGATCTCTATACCTCAGCACTCACCTTGCTGAGCAGTACCTCGACAGCCTTAGCTCAGGATGATCTTGATAAACAGCGGGCGTTGGTGGAGAAACATATTGCGATAGAGGCGGAGCTTATAAAAGTCCTTAAAGAAAAAATTCCCGAAATAGATAACGCTAAAGTCATTTTTTTGCTAAACGCCATACTCGAGGATGAGTGCCGTCATCATGCGATGTTGAAGAGAGTGTTAGATATAATTGTGCAGGGTGAAACTATAACTGAGGATGACTGGTGGAAGCTACTCTGGGAAGGCGCACCCTTTCACGGCTCACCAGGCGGCGGATAAACCAAACTGAGTTGTTGCTTTGGAGAACCACTGGAAACCACATCAGAGTAGCAAATACAGAAAACACAAGAAAACAACAAAAAGACGCTAAAATAAAAACAAAAAAGAAAAGATAAGTTAGACTTTGGTTGCCTCAAGATCTTTATTGAGGCTGTCTGCCTTATCGGTTTTTTCCCAAGGGAGTTCATCGCGTCCAAAGTGACCGAACGAGGCAGTTTGCCTATAGATGGGTCGCAATAAGTTGAGTTGGTCGATGATTGCTTTGGGGCGCATATCGAAGTGTTTTTTGACCAGCTCAAGAATTTGCTCATCAGCTAATTTGCCGGTTTCATAGGTGTTAACCAGCACCGATATGGGTTGGGCGACGCCGATGGCATAGCTGATTTGAACTTCACATTGATCTGCTAAGCCGGAGGCAACGACGTTTTTTGCGATGTAACGTGCCATATAGCAACCGCTACGATCGACCTTGGAGGGATCTTTACCGCTAAAACAACCACCACCGTGGCTACCCACACCACCATAGGTATCAACAATAATTTTTCTACCGGTTAAGCCTGAATCGGCAAGGGTTCCACCGATAACAAAACGACCGGTACCGTTGATAACATATTTAATATCAGCAGGGATTAGCTCGCTTGGAATAACATGTTTTATGACTTGTTCAATGATTTGTTTTTTAAGAACCGCATCCTCGATGGAGCCATTGTTTTGAGCCGCTATAACAACGGTTTTGACGCATTTGGGTTTGCCACCCTCATACTCAACAGTCACCTGAGATTTACAGTCTGGACGCAAATAGGGCATAGTGCCGTCTTTTCGCACCTCAGCCAATCGCTTCACAAGTTTGTGAGCCAACATGATGGGCAGTGGCATGAGTTCTTTGGTTTCATTGCTAGCATACCCAAAAACCATACCCTGATCACCCGCACCCTGCTCATGACCATTAAACTCGTTAACACCCATAGCAATATCAGGACTCTGAGCGGTCAAGGATACCAAAATACCACAAGTCTCCCAATCCAAACCGTCCTTAGCATTATCAAAGCCGATGTCTTTTAGGGTTCCGCGGACAATCTTTGGAATATCCACAGAAACAGGCGTAGTAATTTGGCCGGTAATTATAACTGTGCCCTGCATAACAATAGTCTCACAGTCAACACGAGCCTTGGGGTCTTGGGTGAAAATAGCATCTAGAACACTGTCAGAAATTTGATCCGCAACCTTATCAGGATGACCTTCACCGACAGATTCAGATGTAAACAAGTATTTTCCGTTTCGCTTCATGGGGTTCTCTTCCGTTAAGCAACTTGACGTACACTACCCCTCAATTTTCTTATATTCCTTTCTGCTAAAAAAAATCCATTTGAAATGATCAACACAACACAACCACAACCAGCACAAACAAACAACCCCAAACACACAACACTGGTGGTGAATTTAACCAATAGAACTTCACACAAAAAGTTCTACATCATCATCAACACTAAAAATGCTAAGCAACAGGCTATTGGTGGGTTGTAATCAAGCCACAAAAAGGAATACGCTGTGAACAGATAAATTATAAGTAGTTAGCTGTGTTAAGTATGTAGAGGTAGAAATATGGCGGCGTCTTTGAAGAAATTTATGCAACAAATTGCAGATAGAAAAGCGCCTGGACCCTTCACATCGTTTACTATATTTCATCTATACTACACACTTGAACTGTTAGCTAAGAGACCATTGGGTAGAAATAAATTAGCAGAAAAGCTTCAGGTCGGCGATGGGGCAGTTCGCACCATAATTAGCCGGCTCAAAGATGCCGAACTGATTGAGACCTCCAAAGGAGGCGCCAACTTGACCGATAAGGGCAGAGAAATCTGGCAACAGTTCGAAGCCGCGTTTCCCAAACAAGCAACCATCCCCCAATCAGATTTAACCCCCTCAGAATTTAATCATGCCTATTTATTGAGAGGCCGAGCAGAAAAAGTCGGCTCAGGCATCAACCAACGGGATGCCGCCATCATTGCAGGCGCACGCCAAGCACTGGTTATAGTATACAGAGACGGCAAGCTTGGGATTGAGTCGGTGAGTGATAATATAGAAAAACAGTTTCCAAATGCTGCCAGCCATCTGCTTGAAGAACTAAAGCCCCAAGACAACGATGTAATTGTTGTAGCAGGTGCCGAGTCAGAACTAAAAGCTAAGCGGGGCGCATTTGCCGCCACATGGTCACTAATCAATGGCTAAGTAGTGTATTTTTCACCATCATTTAAGATACGTTCCAATACGGTGTTGATGTTAACCATACCCTCATTGGTCCTCGAGGAAACGGGTGATAGAAGGAATTTTAGGCCCAGTTTGTTGATAGCCTGCATCATGTTGCGGCTAAAGAGGCGTTTGGTACCATCGAGCTTTGCCTCAATAGCATCTTCGAGCGCCATGGGATTAGCTGACCAAGACGCAACCGCCTGCACAGCCTTTGGTGGAACCAAATCGGCTTTAGAGAGCACATGCAACTGCGGCTGAAAGAAACGATTATACACTGCAGCAGAGAGAAACATGTTAGAGACATAGTTGAGAGGATTAACACTAAAAACAGCATCAAACAGATAAACAAGCGCCTTAGGTTCTTTAGTTAATTCGTTAACGATGTAGGGTCCGCTTGCACGAAAAGCAAAAAGCTCCATCTGCCCAGGCGTATCCACCAAGACAATATCCGCATGAGCCTCCTCAATATCACGCGTCAAATTGTCAATCTCATCAGCAATCAAATCCGCCGCCATAATAAGAGCTCCATTGGGCCCCAGACCATATTTTTCCATCAAATCGCCAACATCCACATAATTACGGACATCAACATCAGGCTGATAAGGCAATTTAAGTGCCCCCGGATCAAGATTAACAACAGCAACATCCTGTTTACTCAGCTTCAACCACTCAGCAAAAGCAGCTGTAAAAAGAGACTTACCAGAACCCGCAGTCCCAATAATAAACGCTAAAGGCATAAACATAACTCCTATACGATGACACCGGGTTCGGGTAAAGAAGGTTTCTATACTAGTATTAGGCAAACTTGAAACCAATACAGGTTTTCCGATGAAATCAAACACCCAATTCGGGCCAAATTTTCATAACATCTATGCACAGCACAACAGATCACTCCATTTTTTAATCAACATTTCTTCTGTATACACTAAGTATAGCACAGACATAAACAAGATCAGCAGAAGGATACCAGCCAGACCAACTGGACCACTTTACAATTTATTGAGGTGATAGGTGCATCAAATTCTGTAATGTCAGAAGTATCTAACCAATAACGTTGTTCTTTACAGGAATCTGTACGGCCATATGTAAATAATCTAGCAACGGTTGCTGGAGCGGTGCTACAAAACAACCAACAACAAATGCAAACATCAAGGTAGTGTGGTGCGGTCGCCGGGATTTGAACCCGGGATCATTAGCTTGGAAGGCTAAAGTCCTAAACCAGACTAGACGACGGCCGCGCAGGATAGTCCATATCCCAAGCGAAATTTAAGGTTATCTAATTAAAAATCTTCCTGTTCGATCAAATAAGGGAAATTATACTTTACATGTATCGTAATGTAGCGGCAAAGAGGAGGTAGTTAGCATAGAGGAGATGCTTAATTTGATCAACGAGGATGTCAAAAATGATTGAACAGTTATACAGGATTTTGGATGATTTATGTTTAGGCGTTTCACAAGGAATCATCATAACAAGCGGACATAAATTAAATAAAAAAGGAGAAAGATCCCCGTGTAGGGGATTGTTGAGGGATTGCAATTGGGTTTTTAATTCGGCGATTTTTTGCTTTTGAATATGAGTGCTATGGGGATGATTTCTACCACGAAGATTATTGCGTTTACGATTGTCCAATTGTCCGTCATTACCATACTGCCCTGCAGATTCTGTGTGAGAAGAAACACTACAATTCCTGCAACACTCAAAGCAAGCATTACAACTAACCACACGGTGCTGTGCGAATTACCATGGCCTGCAACATTTTGCTTGGTTTTGCTGTTTTCTGATTTTTGTTTTAACAGCACACCAATAACAGCTATAAGTAGCAATATAATACCAGCAATGCTCAATGCTAGATTTACAAATGCCCACATCACCAAAGGTTCTTCGATATCCACAGGTAGAGAGGAATTTTTAGTATCGCTGTATTCTACGTCATCGTTTGGCATATCGGTGTTGGAAGATGATCTGCTAGACGAAGAGGAACTTGAAGATGATCTGCTAGACGAAGAGGAACTTGAGGAGCCATTGGTTTGGGTTATTTGGGTATATTGTGCTGTAACGACGAGATTTGATGTTACATTGATGAAACTTGTATCCCAGCCAGTGAAGCTGTAGCCTGCCCGGGGGGGGTTGGGTGGGGCAGTTGCATTATTGCCATATAGAACTTTCTCGGACTTTAGAAGGTAGCCATTCCAGTCTTTGAATTCTACTATCAGTTCTTCTTGTTCCCATTGTGCTGTGTATGTTACTGAGCAAGATACGGTTGTGTTTATCACTGGATCCCATCCGATAAAGGTCCAGCCGGAGATGTGATTTGTGTAGGGGTCTTCTTTGAAATCAGGTGTAGCGTCGCCATAGAGCAGATGTTTGTAGGTATTGTTTTCAGCATCCCAGGTACCAAAGTCGCCGGGTGCATAGATTACAGTGTAGCAATCCAGTTTTGGAATAGGGCGGATTTGGATATGGGAAGAGTCATTGAGACATATTTGGGTCTCTTCGCCTTCTTCTTCGCAGGTGGGTTCTTTGGTTACAGTCCACTCACTCCAGTTGTGACCCAGAGGGGAAATATAACTTGTGATGGTTCTATCACAACGGCTACATTTGAGGCGATCATACCCATAATCTTCGCAAGTAGGGTCTTTGTGTCCGATCAAAATAGAGAAATCATGACCAAGAGCCGCTAGAACCTCAACATCTTCATAATCACAACGACTGCAAGTAGTAGTAACCGAACCAGCAACCAAACAAGTAGCATCCACAGTAACAGAAGAAAGATCATGACCAAG
>WRCX01000009.1 GCA_009783705.1 Candidatus Bathycorpusculum hydrogenotrophicum
GAAAATCTTCATTATCCGAAGACATACAACCACCTGTGGTATGTGAGTTTTCCAAACCAATAAATTTATTGCAAGAACAATCAACAACCGTTGGAGATAGATTGTCTGTTTTCAGCAAACAAGTAACAGATAAACCGCATTTTTACCAGAGTATACATCAAAATAGTCATCTAAAGCTTGTTAGCAATAAATCAAAATGATTAAACCACAATCTACCTTGTTCACAGGAATATATCATGAGGCAGGTTTTTTAAACTAAAAAATAATAAGTACATTCAGCCTACGGTATAACGTGATACTATTGGTTAAATAACTGTATCACTTTATTTAATTCTGTTTGAGGTACGGTTATGACGGATGTTGCGTTTGTTTTTGAAGTTCATCAGCCCCATAGGCTTCGGCGGAGTTTGTTTTGGGAGGGGAAACTGTTTCGGAGGCAACCCAAAGAGGAGCTTTTTAACTATTATTTTGACACTGAGGTTGATCGGGAGATTTTTAAGCGTGCGGCAAAGAAGTGTTATTTGCCCTCAAATCAAATAATTCTAAAGGTTATTGATGAGCATAAGCGTAGCCGTAAACAAGCGAAATTCTCGTTTAGTGTTTCAGGGGTTTTTCTTGAGCAGTGTGAAATGTTTGATAAAGATCTACTGGAAACGTTTCGTCAGCTTGCCAAGTCGGGGCGTGTGGAGTTTTTAAACCAAACGCACTATCACTCGATTGCCAGCCTCTATCCAAACAAAGAGGAATTCGTGGCTCAAGCGCAGATGCATAAACAGACCATAAAAGATCTTCTTGGATATACTCCTGTGATTTTTGAGAACACTGAATTACTATATAACAACGCCATAGCTAAAACTGTTGAGGATATGGGGTATCGGGGTATCTACACTGAGGGGGTGGAGAGGATTTTAGGTGGAAAATCGCCCAACTATCTCTACACGCCCAAGGGTAACAAGAAGATTCGTGTGTTGCTTCGCAACTACAAGTTGACTGATGATATCGGTTTTCGTTTTTCGGCAAGATGGTGGTCTGAGTGGCCGCTTACGGCAGATAAATATGCACATTGGTTGGCAACAACCAAAGGTGAAGTTATCAATATCTTTCCTGACTATGAAACCTTTGGGGAACATCACTGGCCTGAGACGGGCATTCATGGGTTTCTTCAGCATCTTCCCGATGAAATTCTAAAGCAGGATCATCTAAAGATGGTAACACCCACAGAGGTTGTTGAAAAACATGCTTCATCAGGAGAAATCGATGTACCAGAAGCTAAAGGCAGTGTCTCGTGGGCCGATGTGCAACGTGATCAGTCGGGGTGGTTGGGTAATGTGATGCAGTGGGCATACTATACGGTGTTGCATCGATTAGAACCCCTGGTTTTAGAAGCGAGAGATGAGGTGGTTTTGCGGTTGTGGCGCAATTTTCAAACAAGCGACCACCTCTACTACATGTTTACCTCAGGTGGCGGCCCTGGTGAGGTACATAGTTATTTTAGCCCCTACGAATCACCCATGGACGCTTTTGTCGCAGCCCAGACACTTATTAACGATTTTGAAGCGCGACTAAGGCAGATGATTTTGGCGGCAAATGAACCGTTTTTGTTCTACACAGACAACGGCGAAAAATACTATACCGGCAGAAAGGCGTGGAGTCTATTGGGTTTTATAAGTGCCCTAGGTGAGGTGCCGGTTAGAGCAATTGAGTTTCATGCCGATAAGGATGATTTTGAGAGGTGGGCACGTTTTTCACTGCGAGACAACAAACTAGCCGAGAACATTAAAGCGCTAAAAGTACAAAAAGGCGAAACGCTACGCAAATCCCTTATCGCCACCACCAAAGAACATTTCACGACACAGAACCAACAAGTGATGTAGGTCTAGTTGTTAGTAACTCCTTGAACGGATCCCCGTTAACCAATGCGGGTACATGGAGTTATCGACTTTGTTTTCGTTTTAATTAAGTCCCGGAACTATTGACTTGCAAACAAGATGGACATAAAGAGGCTGTTGAATATCGTTATTTGTAGTGTTATCCTCTCAAACCATTGAAAGAGACCCAAAAAGTTTGATAAACACTAAAAAACAAAAAAGGTACCAAGAGGTACTGGAGAGAGGCATAATTTTGAAGCTCCCCAGGTATTAGGAGGTAGCTCAGCCAAACCAATAAGTGGTATCTAGCTTATGGTTACCCGCTGAAATGATGTTTCTACTTGTCGCTAACAAACATATGTTTCCATCTGGTGCAACTCGGACGCCTGCACCCCAACGGAAATGTGTTCCATCGACTCCACTTATTCCGCCTTCATTTTGGAAATGTCTAGATTTGATGTTATTTGTTTCTGCCTTAATATTGCCCGTGCTATCTATGTAAAGTTTAGTTAGATATCCCCAATCAGCATATGTAGTTCCTGAACCGCGACTGTGAAGCGCAATCATATAAACGCTACCATCCACATCTGCCACAAGTCCAATTCCCTGACAATCAAGTTTTTCAACATCGACAACAGATCCATAAGTACCTTTATTCAAAGAAAAGGAACCTATGTTAGAAAAACGCAGAACCGCATTTGATGGTAATGGGGGCAATGGGGTGTGTGGTTTGGCAGGGGTAAATTTCTCAAACATCCGTTTTGTCAATGCCTCAGAATATGCTTGTCTTACCTTGGATATCTCTTCATCAGAAAGTATGTTTGAAACATATGCGTAATATTTATCCTGATCACCGATGATTAATAAATAAGAATCCTTACCGCCATACTTAAAATCCACTATACCAAGGCAACCTGCCTTATGATTAAAAGAGTGGGATTCCAAAACATCCGAATCTATTTTTGTCACATCGTATACATTAACGATCGATTTATTATCTTTTTCAAAAGGAACAAATAAAAACTTCCCGACACATTGACAACCACCCGGGTGCTTCCAAGTGGGCTTAATTTCCACATGACCAATCTTTTCCTTCGTATTCTTTGCATTTGTATTATACGCTACTTGTATTCGCCCAGTTTCTCTAAGGGCACCCATACTATGGGTAAACACATAATACATTTTATTATCGCCGTCTTGATATTGCGCATAACCTTGAACATGGTGAACACCGATATTTGGATAATAGTTTAAATGGGTAAATTTTTCATGAAAGCCTCTTTCAGATATATTGTTAAAATGCGCCGGCACACCCTTTACTTTCACCGATTTTGCTGATTGTTGTGTCATTTTTTACACCTTTTCAATAATTTTAAATAAAAAGGAATTTTTCCACCTAAACTCAGATACAGATTTAATGATTTCTAACAACATAACTCAATTCCCAACTATTTTTTCATCTTTACCATTTATGCAATATTTTGCTACAATTAATCACCACTGTTTTTAGAAAAATTTAAGCTAAGCGAGGGGTTTACGAAACAACTCTTAGAAACAGGTATACACTCTTACAGTCATACAATCAGAAATACGCCAAATCAGGTAAAAAATCCGCCTGCATCTTATAGACCCACGTCATAATCCTCCAAGACAACCCATAAACGATCAAACAGGGCTCACCACACAACACCAGCCAAACCCCACAAAAGGGCAAAATATATAGGCAATAGTCAAAAAACTAAACACATGCAGTAAAACAACTCATAGCGTTTATAAGACGTTAAACTAACTATTGGATGATACGGTGCATTAGAATGCGTGAAGAGCTTCCGTTTCCAGATAAAGTTTTGCAGACCCTCCACAACCTCTGTGCTACCGCCGCGGATTTAGCCAGACGTGGCGAAGAAGTGGCTCGGTTGTTGCAGAAGGATTCCTTCGAAATTGAAAGTATTTTGGATCACTATAAATCGGAGGGGTTTGCGGAGAGTTTCACAGATAGCGAAGGTAAGAAACGCTACTATCTCAACGGTCGAGGAATAATCAAGGTCTGTTCGTTGTTTACATAGTATAGTGGAAACATGCGGGCCATCATTTTTTCTTGGGAATATCCTCCACGGGTTGTAGGCCAGCTCTCTGAATACGTTAAAGCTCTAACAACCCAGTTGGCGACCAACAAAGTGGATGTGGATATTGTCACCTACGATGACAGCGCAACTGGTTTGACCCAAGAGCCCAGTGGGGTAAAAACCATGCGTGTCAGTAACCCTGTGAAAACCCACATCGGAGTCTTAACGTGGGTGCTTACTCTAAATCAAGAAGTTGAACGGGCCGCAACCAACATCTATTATGACGCCGACAAAAAAATTGATTTAATCGATGTTTATGATTGGCACTTTATCCCTGCAGCAGTTACGCTCAAAAACGGGTTGGATATACCCTTTATCTACTCAGTAGAGAGTTTAGAGGACCATCGCTCTCCAACGGCGCAGTCCTCCTATAATATGGCGATTAAGAGCATCGAGTGGCTGGGTTTCTATGAGGCGGCTAGGGTGAATGTGAAGTCTCAGTGGATGAAAGAGGAAGTTATGCGTATATACAAGGTGCCTTCAGAGAAGATAGCGATTGTTTCAGCCGATCCAGACACTTGGATAGGAGATATCTTGGAGCTATACAGCTCAGCTGTTGTGGAGGCTACTAAGTAGATGGATAAGTTATCTGTTTTGATGCTTAGCTGGGAGTATCCGCCTCGAGTTATCGGCGGGATATCGCCTCATATCTATTTTCTCTCCAAATACTTAGCCAAACAAGACATCAAAGCCTACGTGTTTACCTGTGATTTTCCAGGTGCTCCAGCCCATGAAGTTATTGATGACGTAGAGGTGTATCGAGTGGACTCCTACAAAAGTCCTTCACCAGATTTTGCCTCGTGGGTTTATCTGATGAATATGAACATGCAAAAAGAAACCGCTACGCTCATAAAAAAAATCGGTGGCAAAATTGATGTTATTCACGCACATGACTGGCTGGTTGCTAACGCCGGTATTGGATTGAAGCATATCTTTCGTAAACCCCTCTTAGTAACGATGCATTCAACCGAGATGGGTAGACGCGACGGACTGCATGCCACTGGAGAGAAGATGATTCATGAAACTGAAGCGTGGCTTACCTATGAAGCCTGGAAAGTTATCTGTTGCAGCGACTATATGATAAATCACGTCAAATACGTGTTTGGTTTACCAAACGACAAATTGGTGATGGTTCCAAACGGCGTTAACAGCCACGGTTATATCGCAGACAAAGACTGCCAAACTTTTCGCAGTAAATTTGCTTTGCCTGAGGAGAAAATTGTGCTCTTTGTTGGGAGACTGGTCTATGAGAAAGGTATTCATATTCTCATAAATGCGGTACCCAAAATACTTAGCAAAGTTAACGCGAAATTCATCATCGTAGGAAGCGGCTATATGAAAGAACAACTCCTAAACATTGTGCGCAGTATGGGTTTGGAGCACAAAGTACTCTTTGAGGGTTTCCTCGATAACGATAACTTGGCGAAACTACAGAAATGTGCTGATGTCGCGGTTGTGCCTTCACTGTTTGAACCCTTTGGCATTGTGGCATTGGAGGCTATGGCCGCAGGAAGCCCTGTTGTCGTCTCAGACACGGGCGGATTGGCAGAAATTGTTGAACATGACCTCACCGGCGTCAAAGTTTACCCCAACAATCCTGACTCGCTGGCATGGGGTATAACCAAAGTCCTTCTAAACACAACCTATGCCCAGTCGCTTCGCAACAATGCATACCGCCAAATAAAGGAGAAATATGATTGGGAAAAAATTGCTCAAGATACTAAACGTATCTACGAAGAAGTCTTGGGCGAGTATTCAAAAAGTTTCTGGGCCTAACCAAGAAGGAAACATCAAGCGCAGAGTGGTTCCCGCTAAATAGGGGGTGTAGTAGGCACCGTCAGTACCATACAGAGTGTTTTATTTGCCTATGATTTTCATACCCTCAGCTAAAACCCAGGGTGCGATTATGGAGCCCATTTGTCGTTCATTAGCGCCGATTATGGTGATGTTTTTTAGGAGTTCAAAGATGTTGCCGGCTAGCATGATGGCGTTGCAGGGATGGGTTATTTCGCCGTTTTTGATTTTCCAGCAGGGGTTGGCTACTACGCTAAATTCGCCGCTGACAGGGTTGCTACTGTGTGCACCTTGGAGGTAGGATATGATAAAGCCCTCTTCGGTTTCGCTTAGTAGTTGTTGGGGTGTTTTGTTTCCGGGGAGGATGTGGAAGTTTGAGGGGGTAATGTTTGGGGTGGAGAGGTATGCGGCTCGTGCGGCGTTGCCGGTGCTTTCTTTGTTGGTTTTTTTGGCAGAGTAGGTATCATAGAGGAAGTTTTGTAGAATGCCTTTTTCGATTATTGGAGGTTTTTGTTGGGGGACGCCTTCACCGTCAAAGACTGCTGTTCGTAGGCCTCCGGGGTATAGGCCGTCGTCGTAAATTGTGAGGTTTTCGGATGCTACTTGTGTGCCGAGTTTGTCTTTGAATGGGGATTGGTTACGCTGGACGCTGTCGGCTTTGATTGCAGACATGAGTGTATATGCAAAGAGGTCTTGGAGGGCTAAGGGGGTGAGGATGACTTTGGAGGTTTGGGTTGGGACGGGTTTTGGTTTGAGGGCTGAGAGGGCGAGTTTGGCGGCTTCTTTTCCTACCCAGGCGGGGTTGAGGTGGTGGTTTCTTGATGCGTCAAATTCGAAACAGACTGGAGTGGTAGTGTTGGCGTCTTTTGCCAGTGTTGCCAAGCTGCACTCTGTTATGGTTCCTCGGTCGAAGGCGGCTATGCCGTTAGAGTTGGCTATGGCGTTGGCGGCGTATCCGCTACCGACGCCTCCTTCGATGGGCAGTACTTGTTGGTTCACCTCAGATGCGGCGTCTAGCATAGTGACAGTTATTTTAACGAGGTCTTCGGGGCTTAGGTCAACTATTTTTTGGTCAAAGGTGCCCTGGGTTGTGTTGTAGGGTTTGTTTTGGGGGAGGCCGTGCCAGTCAGGGTCGGGTTTGCTGGCTTTAGCTGCGCTTAGTGCTTGTGCAGCGGTGGCCTCAATGGCTTGGGGGTCACCGATAATGTTTGTGTAGGCAAAGCCTATGGCTTTGTTTAGGGTGATGCGTATGCCTATGCCGCGGTCGATGATGCGGTTGGTTTTGCTTATTTGGCCCAATTCGATACCGATATTGGTTGTTTGTCCATCGTAGACGTAGGCTTCTGCCTCAGAGGCGCCTAGTTTTAGGGCTGATTTAACGGCGTTCTCTGCTAGGCTGATTAAAAAGTTTTTTTCAAGCACTGCCACCGACAATTACCTCGCTGACTCGTATATGTGGTCCGCCGTCGCAGATAAAGGCTGTTTGGCCTTTTCCACAGCGACCGGGATCTAGAGCAAAATCTTTGCCGACGCCATCGACTTTGTGGAGTGTTTCAAGGGTGTTGCCGCTTATGGATGCGGTGCGTACCGGGGTTTGGATTTCGCCGTTTTTAATTTCATATCCTTCTTGTATGCCCACCTGAAAAGTTCCATCAAGACTGGCTTGTCCGTCGCGAAAACTCTTGAAGTAGTAACCTTCTTTGATGCCTTCGAGGAGTTCGTCTAGGGTTTGGTCTTTGGGTTCCATGTAGGTGCATCGCATGCGGATAATGGGCTCTACGCGAAAGTCCTCAGCGCGTGCGTTGCCGGTGGGGTGGGTGTTGAATTTTTGGGCGGTTTCTCGATTGTGCATCAAGCCTGAGACGACACCGTCTTTTATGAGCAGGGTTTTGTGACTGGCGACGCCTTCGTCGTCATATTTGAATGCGCCAAATGCACCCTCGATGGTGCCGTCGTCGTAAAATGTAACAAGATCAGAACCGATTTTTTTGCCCATGTTGCTATCAAGTAATCCGCTTGATAGTGCAAGGTCAGCCTCTGCGAGATGGCCAAAGGCTTCGTGTACAAACACGCCAACCACATTTGGTCCAAGTACCACCGGAGCTTTGCCGCCTTTGGGGGGTTTAGCGCTTATTTGCTCAATAGCGCGCTGAGCTACTTTTTGTCCCAGCTCCTCGGAGGGCTGAGTGTCAAATAGTTCATAGCCTGAGGTGGAGCCAATTTCTTCTCGACTAAAGGTGAAGGTGCCCTCAGTTTGTGCAGAGGCGGTGATGCGGGCCCAAACATAGAGTTTGTCTTGCTCAATGTTTGTACCTTCGCTGTTGACAAAAAAGCTTGTACCCATCAAATCCATGTAATCCAATCCACAGCTCTTTATGCGCGGATCAAAGCTCAAACTGGCTTTGGTGATATCGAGGGCATTTTTTATTTTGTCCTCCATGGCGATGTCTTTGGGGTTCTTTTTGGGTTTAGCGCTCACATGATCCTCCACAATGGGTGCAGAAGCCAGTTTTATTGGGGTTTTGAGACGTTGGCTTACTAGTTTTGCCATGCGACAAGCATCAGAGATGGCTTCTTCTAGAATTGTGCTGTCTAGTGAACCCGCAGAAGCAAACCCCCATGCGCCGTTGACTAAAACGCGGATAGCCACGCCTGATTCTATGCCTTGTTTGGCGGCTTCTACGCGTTCTTCTTTGAGGGTAAACATGGTTTTGGTTAGTTGTTGTGCGCGTGCTTCGGCATAGTTTGCGCCGAATTTGGTGGCTGCTGTGGTAGTGATTTTCTGCAAAATATCCTTCAAAGTATTTGACCTATAGAGAGTAGGTTTGAGTGGGAATTAAACCATGCGGCGTTTTAATTGGTAACTTGGTTAGCAGAAATCGCTCATGCTTCGTTGTTGTACCCGTGGAGTTGCCAGAGGTTTGGCTTTGATTACTGATACTGAGACATCGAGGGTAAGTTGTCCATATACGCCATCGTATCCTGGTATGACTTTTGCTGAGCCGTTGCGTACTTTTATGATTGCTTGTGCAAAGGGAACATCCACCACGGATGCTATTTCTTCAAATGGTGCATCCATAAGCACGGTGTATTCGTCACCGAATTTTGCTATAAGGGCGTTGTAGATTTTCCAGACGGCTTGGATAGCAGGGGAGTCGGTTCCAATGACGGCGGCGATGACTTCGCTTAGGGGGAGGAGACATTTAAAACCGGGAGCGTTGGGGCGTTTGTAGTCTGAGGGGCGGTCGGAGAGTTCTTCTACGCGTTGTTCAACGCCTTTGACGAGTTTTCTGCGGCAGACCGGGCAGGTGTTGCCAAATTTTATAGCTTCGGGGGGTGAGAGACTGACTTTGCAGTTGCGGTGTCCTGTCCAGTGGTATTTGCCATAGGCGGGATCGGTTTCGATGGTGAATTTGAAGCGCTCAGGGTCATTGTCAGATATGGCAGAAATCACATGGTCATAAGTACAGCGGGGGAGGTCAAATGCGTTGGCTTCTCGGCCAATGCGCCAGGGCCAAAAGCTGTGGCAGTCACTGTTTGAGATTAGGGCGTATTTATCTAATCCGCTTAGGCGCCAGTTCATTGCTGGATCTGAGGATAAGCCTGTTTCGAGGGCGTGAATGTGTTTGGTCATGTCTTGGTAGCAGTCCTCAACTGTGTCAAATCCGCTAGAAGCACCAAAAAGGCTAAACCAAGGGGTCCAAACATGCGCGGGAAAAACCATATTATCTGCATTAACAGCCATGACTTCTTCGACTAGCTGCGGTGCAGTACAATCAAGAATGGGACGGCCATCAGAGGCTAAATCACCAAAGCGTGCAAGCCGCTCGTTAATTTGGTCAGCTGACTCGAGATTGGGGGTTAATATGACATGATGTATCTTTTTGGATGCCCCTTTGTAGTCAAAGATTGTACAAACCTCAGTTTGAAGCATAAAATACACAGGTGAATCGACATTAGCAAGTTTGAATAAGCCTGTGTCTGCTTCGGGGGCAAGGTTTTCACGGATCTCTTTTAGCCACAGTGGATGAGTAAAGTCGCCTGTACCCACCAAGTTAAGCCCCTTAATTTTTGCATACTTGGCTATTTCACCCAAACTCATCTGTTCGCTGGTCGCACGACTGTATCGACCGTGAATATGAAGATCAGCCATTACTCGAATTGCCAACATCCCCTATAACTGCTTAAAGCTTGTTTAAAGCTGGGGTTATAGGTTGATTGTGATAAATTAAGTTTGCCCGATACACCTACTACAGTCTTTTCCCAAAACCAGTTCTTAAACAACTCAGAAAATATGACCGACATCTATTCAGTTATAGCACATTACGAAGTAGGCTGATAACCTTGCGTTTGACCAAAAACAGGTCAAACAAGGGTAAAATCAGCAGATATGTCGTAATCGTCATAATCTCCCGGGGAGCGTATGTAACTAAACCCTTTGGTGATACGATAATACCCCGAACTCAGCTCTCCATAGTACCAAGTCCAATCTATTTCTATTTCTCTTGTGCTGTTGCCCTCTAAGATATAGCCTATTGAAGTCCAGCCAATATTTTCGGTAACACAGGGGAGTTGATACCACTCGCCGTTGACTTGCTTTTCAATAGTATATTCTGAACCAAACATGTATTCATCTGGAGCAATATTTTTTATTATTAGGGTAAGTTTAGTATTGGAAATAGAGTCTGCTTTTACTTCCAAAATTACAGCTTCTGAAGCAGGGATTGGACCTGGATCAGAATTAAGTTCATTGTTACGACTAATAATAGATAGACAAACCACACAACCCGCGATTGTTATAGCGAACAGAATTATAGCCGCAAACACTTTTGCGTTCATAACTATTTGGCTCCTCTAAGAATACGACTTATGTTTTTGTTTATGACATCTTCCACATTAGATCCCGCCTGTATATCTTTCACAAGTTAGCTTTAGTTCTAAGTATTAGAACATCTAATTTCACCACTAGAACGGTATGCTCTGAGCTGTTTGTTGATCGATTGGGATCTATACGACATATCAATGAAGGTTTGCAGGTAAAAAAAGGGCAGAATCGAAAGAGAGAGTTGGTTATTGTTGTGGGGATTTGGTTTGGAGCCTGAGTGTCCAGGCCGCCAAGGATTCTAAGAGTTGGCTGATGAGTTGGCGGGTTTGGGGGTTAGTTAGGTTACCTTTTTCATCTACGTTGTTTTGGGCGTCTGAGAGCATAACTTCGGGACGGTTAATCGGATACATATCAAGAAAAACAAAAATTTGCCGTAGATGATATTGGGCTCTGGCGCCGCCGAATTTTCCGATCGAGGCGCTCATGATGGCAACGGGTTTGCCCTCTAAGGGGTTGCCTTGGGGGGGTCGACTGGCCCAGTCTATGGCGTTTTTGAGTACACCAGAGAGGGAATAGTTGTATTCGGGGGTAGCAATAAGCAGGGCGTTGGCAGCGCGTAGTTTTTGCTTGAACTCTACAACTTTTAGGGGCAAATTGTCATCTAGGTCGGAGTTGTATAGGGGAATGCCCTCTAAATCATATGTTTCTATGGTCATCGTTGGGGGTGCTACTTCGACGGCGGCGCGAACTAGGGCCTTGTTGTAGGAACCCGCACGTAGACTCCCTGCAAAAGCTAGAACCTTGATTTTATCTGTCAAAAAAACACCATAAAAATTAGGTGAACTATTGATTTAAAGGTACTGATGAACCAGAATCTTGAAGGTTTACAATATTTTTTTATTGCGCTGTGGTGCACCTACAGTTATGCATGAATGGGCTTTAGCTGAATCTATACTTGTTTCTGCACAGCAAATCGCAGAACAGGAACACTTAGTGTCAGTTTCAGAAGTTACCATTCGGGTCGGGGAACTACAGCAAGTGGAACCTCCGATTCTGCGCTTTGCTCTAAAACAGATGCGCCAAGGCCTGCTATTGGGCGCTAAATTTCGGATTCTAAAAGCAAAAACTACTCTGAAATGCCGAGTCTGTGGCGCTACTTGGCTATACAGTGCCAAAAAGCTTGACAAAGCTACAGCTGAGGCTATTCATTTTGTACCGGAGGTTGCCCATAGTTATATCAAGTGCCCCAAATGCGGCAGTCCTGACTTTGAGATCGTAAACGGCCGCGGGGTGTGGCTTGAGGATATAAAAGGAGTTAAACGCAGTGATTGATCCCCGTGCGAGCATATTCGGAGAACGCCTAGCAAAAACAGGGCGAGTTGTTGCAGTTTCCAGCGGTAAAGGCGGCGTGGGTAAAAGCATGGTTGCAACAGCGCTAGCACTTGGGCTTGCTAGACAGGGGTTTAGGGTTGGATTGTTTGATGTGGATTTTACAGGTCCCTCAACACACATAATTCTGGGGGTTTCGCAAGATGTACAACCCAAAGAGGATCGGGGATTGGTTCCAGCGAAGGTAGAGGGTTTATGCTATATGTCACTGGTTTATTTTATCGGAAATAGACCAGCACCTCTGCGGGGTGTGGATGTTTCAAATGCACTTATCGAGCTACTAGCAGTCACCCAGTGGGGTAAGTTGGATTTTCTCATAGTAGATATGCCGCCCGGTATTGGGGATGCGGTGCTGGATTTGGTGCGCTTAGTTAAAAAAATTGAGTTCTTAATCATTACTACACCTTCACTTTTGGCGTTTGAGGTTGTGAAAAAGCAGGCGGCATTACTTGAGGAATTGGGGATGCCTATAATTGGGGTAGTTGAGAACATGAAACAAGACAACAACAGCCGGGTCATTGAGGAGCAAACTAAACAGTTGGGACTAAGATATCTTAGTGCGGTTGCGTTTGATCCAAACATCGAGAAAGCCATTGGCGACCCAGCAAAACTCTTAGATACCGCTCTTGGAGAACCCATAGCCAACCTAGCAAAGGTTCTCTTGGGCAACAAAATGTGATTTTGATGGTTTGTCGAGCAGTTATTTTTGATTTTATTGGTACTTTGGTTTATTGTAAGAACTACAGTATGGTTGACTCTGAGATCAAGCTTTACTCTGCGTTGGTATCGCAGGGGTTTGAGCTGGAAAAAGAACAGTTTTTGGAGGCCTACAAAGAAGCACATCAAAAGTACCGCAAAATCAGATACGAGCAGTTTAGGGAGGTAACTAATGCAGTGTGGGTTTCTGATGCACTGTGTAACTTGGGATTTAGAACAACTCCTGAGCACAGCGGGGTAAAGGAGGCGCTTAACATATTTTTCCAAGACTTCCTAAACACGGTTGAGCTCTGCGAGGGCGCTAAGCAACTGCTAACCCAGATTGCTCAGCAGTATCGAGTGGGTTTAATTAGCAACTTTACCTACGCACCTGTTATCTACAAATGTCTTCAAAAAACCGGCATACACAGCTATTTCAATGCGATTGTTATCTCTGAGGAGGTAGAGTTGCGAAAACCCAGCCCAAAAATTTTCCACGATACCCTAAATCGTCTGGGTATTCAAGCGCATGAAGCGGTGTTTATCGGAGACAGCCCCCTAGAAGATATCAAAGGGGCCAAAGAGGCAGGATTGAGAACCGTATTTAAGCCCTCGCAGTTCAACAGTATAGCTGATTTAGTCCAAAGCAATCAGACGCCCGATCAGATTGTAGAAAAACTTGCAAGTATTCCTCAAAAAATTAGCCAAATTTTTACCTGAATCTAATTTTGAGACTTAACCGCTACAGCGAACAAATCAAGAGTAAAGCAGAGCGGAGCATACTGCAGAGAAAAAACGAGAAATCAGTAATATATGAAGGCGCATATTGAAATGGATGTTTTCAGACAACAACAAAGTAATTGCATGCTTCCATAGTGTTATAATAAATTAATATCCACTGCTGTATAGTTAGTTGTGGCGGCTCAAAGTGACTGAAGCGGTTTTTACAGCAAAAGATAAAGCAAATCTTGAAACGTTAACCGAAGAGATACCCAAAATCAGAGAGATACTT
The DNA here is from genome assembly GCA_009783705.1 of Candidatus Bathycorpusculum hydrogenotrophicum. GTDB lineage: Archaea > Thermoproteota > Bathyarchaeia > Bathyarchaeales > Bathycorpusculaceae > Bathycorpusculum > Bathycorpusculum hydrogenotrophicum. The sequence goes on from WRCX01000009.1 coordinate 13,711, forward strand.
GAAGGCTTTCCTAAATTAGTATCACATATGGAGAGTTTAGAGGAAACCTTGGAGATTTTAAGCGATAAAGAAGCAATGCGAAATATCCGAGCGGCACAAAAAGATGTTGAAGAAGGTCGTGTGTATAGCTGGGAAAAAGCCTTAAAAGAATTGAATATTGATGAAAAAGACCTCTAAACTGGTTCTAACCAAAAAGGTTCTCAAACAGTTAAACCGGTTAGATAAGTCGATAAAGCTCAGACTTACCCGCGAAATACAATTTCTATCGATCGATCCTATGGTGGGTAAACCATTGACTGATTGTTTAAACGGGTTACGGTCTCTACGGGTGGGTAAATATCGCGTTGTTTATCAATTTTAGAAGGTAGTGTTATAGTTCATACAATGGAACTTCGTAAAAAGTCTATGACAAATAAAGTCAGCGTTATTTTTGATGCGTTACCACCGTTTTGAGGACGCGCAGTATAATTTAGTGCCTTTGAGTATAATTGTCAGTTACTGTTTTAGTTTTAATACAGTATTTTGGACAACACAACATATTGGTAAATCATGAGGAGTATCTTGTATTGCTGTGTGAGTTGTAGTGTTAAGAGGGTTGGAGAAAAATTTGTTGATTCGGTAGGTTTTTACGTTTAGAAGCTGATTGCTTGTTGTGAACTATCTTGACTGGAAAGCTTTTGACGTTTGAGGAGGCTAAACGTGCTGTTGAGATCAGCTTTAAGCCTCAGCTACCAGATACCGAAGTGACGGTGTTGTTGGAGGCCTACAATCGGGTATTGGGTATTGATGTTGTGGCACCGCAAGATATGCCGGGTTCTAACACTGCAACGGTTCAAGGTTATGCCCTAAACGCCAAAGACACTGCAACGGCAAGTGAGGATAACCCAGTCGCATTGAAGGTCTGTGGAACCATAGCCGTTGGGGAGACATCCCAAGTTAGTCTCTTAGGTGGGGAAGCGATAGAAGTTTCTGTGGGCGCGGTTCTGCCGCAAGGTGCAGATACAGTTATAGCCGCCCAAGATGGTGAGCGGGAAGATGATACCCTGCAGGTTTATGGTGAGGTTTTCTCAGGGGAAAATATGCATCAAGCGGGTTCAGATATCCAAAAAGGTGCTGTTGTGCTTCGAAGGGGACAGGTTTTGGGTTCTGCAGAAATTGGCGTTTTGGCGGCTTTGGGGTTCATGGAGGTTACGGTGCTAAGAATGCCTATGGTTGCTGTTTTCTCAGTCGGTGCTGAGATAGGTGAGCTGGGCAAGCCGTTGCCAGCGGGAAAAGTCTTTGATGCGGCGGCCTACAGTGTGTATACGGCCATTATGGAATGTGGAGCCAAACCGGTTTGCTTAGGTGTGGTTGCAGAGGATAAATTAGCAATTACACAGATGCTTAAAACAGCAACCGCTGTGGCAGATATGGTTGTGGTTTGTTCAAGTGTGGATATTACAGAGATTGCAGATACAGTAGATAAACCCGGAATTGTTGTTAACGGCGTTGCGATAAAGCCAGGCAGACAAACCGCAGTTAGTTTCATCGGCGAAAAACCTGTTTTCATACTACCCAGCAATCCGTCTGCAGCGTTGTTAGTGTTTCAGTTGTTTGCGCGGTCGTTGGTGCAACGTTTAGGCGGCAGACCCGTTGCGGGCTTAAAAACCGTGATGGCATATGCGGGTTCAAAGATGTTTAGTGCGAAAGGCAGTCGTAGTTATGGGTTAGTTGAACTCAAGTTTGATGAAAACTGTCGGTTAATCGCAGATCCACTTCAAACCACAGGTGCTGTATCGGCTCTAGTAAATGCAGAAGGGTTTGTAGAGATCCCAGAAAACGAACAACACATAGAGGCAGATCAAGAAGTTGCGGTTAGACTATTTCGCGGTTCAGCAGGCAAAAGTTAAGTCTTTTTCTTAATCAGTAGCAACGCAGTCACTATCCAAGTAGACACTGGATATAGTAGCATGCTTAGGGCAACAAGTGTGTTGCTAAATCCCACAAAATAGAGTGTATATAGCGAAAACACTGTAATTGTAACTAGCAAGATAAACCCTAACCAAGGTGCCCAAGCACGTTTGAATAGAAGACTATAGGCAGTTATGAGACTAAATATACCCAGAAAACCTACATGTGGCGGGAAGCGGGTAAGCGGCAAGGAAATAAACAAAAGTACCCCTGTAGAGACATAGAAAACCAGGGCTACCAACTGGTTACGGCTAAGACTCCTAAGTTTGGCCGCTATGGACAGGACATATTCGCCTCAGCCATATGCAGTAGAAATAATTAATAATTTTTGCGGCTGGTTAAGCTGTACTTTGACCTACTTAAGTCAAGAGCTTGAGCATAAAACTAAAATTAAGTGCCTATCAAAAATATTTAATGCGCTGGATTGTATATCTTTGAGTTAATAAAAGCGTGAAATCTCCGGTAATGGGATATGTGTTTGAACCAAAAATCAGAGTTGGCGGTGTTCACGATTGGGTATTCCACGCGATCACTAGAAGAATTCACAGAGTTACTCCAAATCTATGGCATCACATTATTGGCAGATATTCGTGCGGTTCCTCAAAGCCGCTATAATCCGCAATTTAACAAAGAAGCGCTTCCAGATAGTCTCAAACGTAGTGGCATAAAGTATCTTCATATCCCCGAGCTTGGGGGTCTGCGCCATCCTAAACCCAACAGTAGTAACCTTGCATTGGAGGGTCAACTCCGCGGTTATGCCGACTACATGCAGACCAAAGAATTCACTGATCAACTCCTAAAAATATTGGCGCTGGCACGAGAGAACCGTTTGTCATTGATGTGCACAGAGGCTTTGCCCTATAATTGTCACCGGATACTGGTCAGTGATGTATTAACAGCGCGGCATGTGCAGGTGTTACATATCATAAGCAAAGAAAACACCGTTACGCATAAAATTAACGAGCTTGCGCAGGTGGAGGGCATAAGAGTGACATATATGCTCTATACTAAGGAGTCCCCTCAGAGGACCCTAAGTGATTTTGGAACCACATAAAATAGGCTCAGAGTTGATAGTGGGTAATTTTATAAGAAATCAAAGATAGGAATAGTTGATGGGGCTGAGCATGCAAACAAACCACAAACAAACAAATACGCCTCAACTAAACCTTGTTACAGCCCATGGAAAACAGAATCGATCAATCAGATTCTTTGTTAGTTTTCCGGGCTTTTTTGGGTTTAGCGGTTTTTAAGGCTTCGCCGCTTTTGGATACCATAATCCGTGGTTTCTATTTTTATTTTGCCTGTTTTTGCTCTTCAAAGAATTTAGACACTGGAACCCAAAACTCAAATATCTAGGCGCTTTAGGAATAATAGGATTAATAGTGGGCCCGCTTGGAGCAACAGGCATAATTGTTGTGTAATAAAACAGGCATGACAACTACCAGTGATTATTAATTTTTGAAAGCATATTGGAAATGGCGTAACACTACACTATCAGGATAAACAGGGTTGCGTAGGTTGAGGTTGTGTTTGTTGCCACTTGGACTTAAAACAAAACAGGCAATATACTGATGGATAACTTTAAGGAGATATTATGTACGTCTTCTGTTAAACTTATTTGACAATTTACCAGTACATATGAGATTATTAATTTTAAGGGGACATGGTTTAAGAATGTACGAGAAACGGAAATATTTTCGGAAAAAGATATGGAACTATTGATATAGCAATCTTATTATATTGCAAATGAATAATAATTTAAGACTTTGGAAAGAAAGCGGTTGACCTAATGGCGAAAGTAAAGGTAATGAGGACACAAAAGAGAGTAATTTGTTTATTTTTTAGCAATCAAGTCCCCGTGCTAAAACATAAACATATACCGTGAGGGAAGTGGAGATTATGGGCACTATAAAATGGGTGCAGTTGGCAGATGTTCATTTTGGGTCTCCGGATTCACATAGTGTAAAAACTATGCGAGCTTGTTTTCTTGATTGTTGTCGCAAATTACAGGGGATCGATTATCTCTTTATCACCGGTGATTTGCGCTTTGGGAAAAATTATCCTGAAAAATATCCAGATGGTACCGTTAAATTTTTGCAAGATGTACAACAAGCTCTAGGAATTTCTCCTGACGACACTTTTATGGTTCCTGGAAATCATGATGTTCTAAGTGGTGATGGACTAAAAGGAACTATCAACGCAATTATGGCGCAATATTCTGGAAATAACACAATTTCGAAGAAACACTTGCAAGAATTGGAGATTGGAAGACAAGAATATCTGAAAGTATATAAACAAATTTGTGGCAAAAAAGAAATAAAGCACCATTTTTATATCAGCAAAAACGATGTAAATGTCATACATATCAATACAGCCATATTGTGTGGCGGAGATAGAAGAGATGGGAGTTTAGTTATTGGCATGCATACATTGGCGCAGTCTTTGGAAGGCATTGATAAGCATAAACCTGCGATTGTTATTGCTCATCACCCTTTCGATTGCCTAGAAGACCATGAGCAAGGACAACTTGAAATGTTGTTAAAAAGGAACAATGCGATCCTCTATCTTTGCGGTCATAAACATTTTATGCGTTGTAAAAATATCAAAGTAAATAGAACAGATGTCGATTTGTGGGAATATGTTTGTGGGTCAAACATGGATAATCCACCCAATACAGAGCCTGCAGTAAAAGGCTTTTTTATAGGAGAACTTGATACAGACATAAAAAGTGGTTATGTAGAGGGTTTTAAGTGGAGCAAAACATGTGAAGCGTGGCTTCCAAACGGTGAATTTTCTTTTCCTCAAGATTGTGCTATCGATGGCAGATATTATTTTCCAAAACGTCCGACATGTAGCGAAAATTTTGTTAAGGCAGCTTATAATAAATATGTAGAATATCTTGGCTATGAGTGTAAAATTAGGTTGGATGGTCTTCCTCCTGTGGATAATGAATCAGGGAGCAAAGCATTTGAACTGGAAAAATTGTTTGTTCCCATGCGCTTTTCTAAACCATGTCCGCTACATCAGGATAACTTGAAACTAAAATCTTCATATAAATCTCATGTTGAAAAAATGTTATGGGATGATCGTTTTGAGCAGTTTCGCTGGAGCTGGGATGAAATCGATAAGCCGATTATCCCCGCCAAAGGGCGTGTTCGATTTGTGATTTTTTCCGGACCCGGTGGCGGTAAAACTACCTTGATGAAAAGGTTGGCGTCGTTTTATGGACTTGGAAACTGCGAGAGCATCGGTGACAATCTTCCTGACCGACCCTTTTTACCCATATGGATCAAATGTAGGCAATTCAGGGAAAACACAGATTTATCCATAAGTGAAATTATTCGCGAAATTCCGGAGCGGGCTGGGTTTGCAGCTGAATTGAACTTAAAAAATGCATTTTACGAATTGGTGAGCGAACACATCCAAAATGGGACCGCTTTGCTATTGGTTGATGGTTTGGATGAAATCGGAAACGACTCAAGTCGCAAGACTTTTATAGATAACTTGAACGTCTTTGCAGCGATGAATAAAAATGTCAACATTATAATGTCATCGCGTATAGTAGGTTATGGGTTAATTGTCCGTCGTTTATCCAATGATTTTTACCCCTATAAAATTCAACCATTTAATTCAGTCGATATTGCACGCCTATGTACCGGTTGGTATAAAATCGTATTTGGGGATGTGGAAGAGACGGATGAAGCTGCACAAAAACTTGTCTGCACTATTTTGGAAAACGAGAAAATATATAATTTAGCGCAAACTCCGGTGTTATTGATGACTTTGTTATTGGTACATCTGTGGATTGGAGCACTACCTACAAAGAGAGTAGAGTTGTATGGAAGTACCATAGATGTTCTGCTACGTACATGGAATGTGGAAGGATTCCCGCCACTTAATCATATGGAGGCATTGCCACAACTATCTTATTTGGCATACAATATGATGTTTGTTGGCAAAATGCGGCAAACCATCGGAAGAGCAGAATTAGAGCAAATTTTGTTGTGTTCTCGTAAAAACTTACCGCATTTTTTTTCTCCTAACTCTGAAACAGTTTATCAGTTTATCGAAAGAGTTGAAGAGCGTAGTGCCATATTGACAAAACGAGGATTATGTGCAGTTGATGGTCACAGCGGCAGGCTTGAGGCAGAATACGAGTTTTCTCATCTTACCTTTCAAGAATATTTGGCCGCCTATGCTATAGTAACGAAAGCTTATCCTAACGCTACTAGAACTGATGATGTTGTAGACAAACATCTTAAAGGCTTATTTGATGTTGAGGGCCTGAGAGAAACTATCCTTTTGACAGCAGTTCTAGCGAATAGGTGGGAAGCCGAAGATATCGCAAAAGCACTACTTGATTTGTTAACAAGTATCCGTGAGCAACGTCACCATAATAGAGAGGTTAGAATTTCCTATGTAGTCAATTTGCTTATGCAAATAATTGCTGATGAAGCGCCATTAACGCCTGATCTGCGCAAGTCTATTTACAGAGCGTGTTTTGATGACCCTTTGTACAAAAGTTCGGTGGATGGTATTGAGGTTGTTTATGGTTCCAAGTATGGTCAAGAATTACAGAATTCATTACCGCTCAGCGATAAGGAAAGGTCAATTAAAATATATGCACCTTTGCTTAAGTTGATTGAACTACGTAAACAAAAAGAGTTTTCTGTTTTTGACTATTTTATAGAGAATATAGATTCAAATAATATTTTGGATGCGTTGCAAGTGCTTGAAATGGCTGTTTGGCTTGGTGGGGATTGGCAAGGGACAGTTTCCGATCCTGAACAAATTTATGAGTTAAAAAAGAGGTTAGCTTCTTTATGCGCTAACGAGGATAAGCAAATAGTGATGCATGCTTTCGATGCGTTGGATGCGTTTAGTGATGAATATGCAGACGAGGATATTTTGACAGAGAAATTGCTACAAGATCTTTTGAGCTTATTTGATGTGCGACTTAGTAATATGCGCATTGCCGGCAGGTTTCCTGTTAGACGAGACAATATTCCTCACCTCCAAGGAATAAAGCTTACTACGCTACAAAAAGAACAACTTGAAGTGCATATGCGTAATGTGAACGATAGCTTTGAAATGTTCAGTTTTTTCTGGTTTGGGGTTATTTTTGGTGCATGGAGTGTGGAACATGTAGTACAAAGGGCCAAGGCTTTTCTGGATTCGGATTGGTTCAGCGAAGTTGTCGCAGAAAGATTGAGAAAAAATATGTGGAAATATTTGTCGATTTTACAAGAATTAGATGCTGTACCGGCAGAAAGCAACGCTTTGGTTAACACGTATTTGGGTGAACTAGAACAATATGAGAAACAGAGGGAAAAAGAGGAAGAGAGAATAAACTTTGATTAGTGGAAAGATGCTATGCCGAGTTTTGTTACTGCTCAGCAGGTATAGGCGTTTGGGTTCTGTGCAATTAATTTTTTCGCTGTTGCTATCTTGATTTCTAAGGAATCAAAATATTGGCATAAATAGAACATTGGTTCATTGTGGCTTATGTACAAACAACATGCAAAACTAACGCTAGAAAGTGCTTAACTAAAGGAAGAAAAAAAGCATACTATCATAAAACAAAAAACTCAACCATGCCCAAATTAAATTTAGACAAAACGTCTAGAAATGGTTAGTTTTAACTGATTGGCCGTACTTCCTCAAATTTAATATTAATTCATCAAATTTCCGAATTATTCATTATTTCAATTACCAGCAGATAATTAGCGAATGATAGATTGCCAAAAGTCTGGATGGTTTAACTTTGATTATTATGTTGGTGAGGTTTTTTGGAGTTTGGCTATGAAGAAGCCGTTGCATTGATGGATGTGGGGGTAGAGGCGTCGGCATTCTGTTAGGCCTGCTAGTCCGGGTGAGCCGAATTCGGGGGTTATTGGGATTAGTTTAAAGTTGGGGTGTTCTTTTAGGAATTGTGCGATTACGCCTTCGTTTTCTTCTAGGGTTATGCTGCAGGTGGAGTATGTTAGGATGCCTCCGGTTTTGACTTTTTGGGCGGAGTTGTTGATCATTTGTTGTTGGATTTGGCTCATGTTGGCTATGGATTTTGGGCTCAGACGCCATTTTGCTGAGGGTTGTTTAGCAAATACGCCGGAGCTGGTGCAGGGTGGGTCGAGAATAACTATATCGGCTTCGCCTGTAAGTGGAATTGATATGCGGGCGTCTGTGACTAGGGGTTGGGCGATTTTGGCTTTCATGCGGTTTGTTTCTTTTTGCCAGGTATGCATACGTTTAGCTGAGAAGTCTATGGAGATTATGCTACCTTGGTTTTGCATGAGTTGGGCAAGAAAAGTTGTTTTGGCTCCGGGGGCTGCGCAGATGTCAAATACGGTGTTGTTAGGGGTGGGGTTTGCGGCTTGAGCGGCAAAGCAGCTGGCTTTGTCTTGTACATAGAGTAGGCCGGCTTTGAGGCTTGGGGAGGTGTTTAGGGGGGTTTTTTGGTCTATGACTTGGTAGGTGTAGTTTAGGGGTTGGGCTTTTTCGAGTTTGATGTTCTCTGCTGTGAGTTTTTTTAGAATGTCTGCTTCGGATGCAATTAGGGTGTTTAGGCGGATGTAGGTTGGCGGTGGGGTGAGACTTCCTTTGAGAAAGGTGTCTGCTTCTTGTTTGCCAAAGAGGTTGATGCAGTAATCTACAAACCAGGTTGGATGGTAGGTTTCAAGGGCGATGCGCTCAGTTTCGTTGGTGGTTTCTATGATTGGGGTAAGTGGGCGGGTTAGGAGAAAGCCCAAGATGGATTCGGCTTCGCGTATGGTTTGCCAGCCCAGTATTGAGCGGCCCATGCTTGCGATGGATTCGGCTTCTTTTATGGGGAGTTTGTTCCAGTTTTTAACAACTCGGGTTTGATATACGTAGAGGCGTAGAAATGCCTGCAGACCCTGGTTGTATTCGCCGATTTTTTTGGGTGAGATTATAGAGTTTATGAATTTGTCGATGAGGTTTTTGCGGCGGGTGGTTTCAACGACAAGACCATATGCTAGGCGGATGGCTCCAGCGTCTTTTATGCCTAGTTGTTTTGTGGTACGCATTAGTGCGGAGCGTTCATTTAGCCGGCGGATCTCCATCCAGCTTAGGGTTTCGATTGCAATGGTCCAAGCTTCCCGTAGCAAATTTTCATCACACTCAAAGCAAAGACGGCGTCCTAAATAAGGGAATTCTCAGAATCTGTTACTTCAGGTCATCAGCCACATATGTTTATGAATTTTCCGTGGTGTTGTGTTGTGTTCTTGGACGAGCTCCATAATTGGATGGAGGTGACATGTAGTTGTCAAAAAGGATTCGAGAAGAAACGGACTTGAATAGAGGAAAAATGACGGTTCAAGAAGCAGGCAAAAGAGGCGGCGCTAAGGGTGGTCCCCGTGTCCGTGAACTCATAAGGGAAGGCAAAGAATTCGAACAAGAAGAAGAAAGATAACTGCTGGCAACCACAAGCAGTAAGCTGAAACTCGCATACGGTGGAGGACTAAACTTTGTGCTGATCAGTCATGAGCATGTTGTGCAGTAAAATCCCGTTTCTTTTCTATTCAGGTCTATAGTTTTAGGTCGGGGTTAATTTTATTTTTTTGTAGTTTTATCAGATTGTTTGGGGTTTATTTGTCACTAGACATTTTAGTCTCTTTGTAACATATTTGGCAAGGGAAAACGGGATGGCGACACCACTAGACAATTGGTTTGGTCCGGTAGTTAAATCGCCGCAGAAAGAAAGCGTTAAAACAGAAGCGCCCCCCATAGTGCCCCAAGCGCCAATCGAGGCACCTAAAGAAGAGATTGTTGAGGCAACTATACCTAAGGAGAGAAAACCTCGCCAGTTTCCGCCTTTGGCTCCGCAGAATTTGGAGCTTGCTTATTTTGTTTCAGCATCCTATGATGGGAGACAGAAAAAAGCTGTTGTAAAGTTGTATGATCCCAAGTCGGGGCAACTTTACTTTTGGTATGATAACACAGATCATAAACCGTACTGTTTAACCAGCCTCCAAAAAGAAGACCTAGAAAAGTTTGAGCGCGTCACCAGTCATGAGGGGTTTGAGCGCTTTGAAACTGAGACCCGAGAGGATCCCCTAAACGATAGAACTATCCAAGTTACAAAAATTGTTGTTAAAGATCCCCTAGCCATTGGAGGCCGAGCCTCAGGAACCATACGCGACATCATCCCCGAGGATTACCCCAAAGTTATAGGGGGCAATATTCGAGATAGCGACACCAAAATCTGGGAATCCAAGATTAAGTATTATCAATCCTACATCTACGACAACCACCTTTTGCCAGGTATGCCCTATAAAATCCAAGATGGCACCCTTGTTCCAGTTGTTGATGAGCAAGCCACAGAAAATTTAAACAAAATCAGGGAGCTCTTCAAAGACTGCCGCACACAAGCTGAGCAAGAATATGCGCAATATGCTATGATGTGGGCTCAACTGCTTGAGACCTCAGCACCTAGTTTTCGCCGGGCCGCTATAGACATTGAAGTGTACTCTCCTCTTGTTAATCGAGTGCCAGATGCACGCGAAGGGGCCTGTCCGGTTATTGCCTGCTCCATCTATAGCAGCGATGGCGAAAAAAGAGTACTCATACTTAAACGCGAAGACCACCAACAAGGCGATCCCGAATTAACTAGGGGCATAACAGTTGAGTACTGTGAAACCGAAGAAGAGTTGCTACGCAAGGTCTTTGAAGTTCTAAACGATTACCCCTTCATTCTAACCTTTAACGGCGATGACTTTGATCTGCGCTATCTTGCTCATCGCGCCTACAACTTGGGATCACAAAGAAAAGAGATCCCCATAGATATCAGCAAACGCGTGTGTATGATTCGTTATGGTATACATGTGGATCTCTACAAGTTTTTCTTCAACCGCTCAGTACAGATTTATGCTTATGGCGGTAAATACAAAGACGTCAGCCTAGACGACGTCGGCACTGCCTTAATTGGCACCCAAAAAATTCATCTCGACAAAAATTTTGGCGATCTCAACTATAGTGAGCTTGCAGCGTATTGTTTACGGGACAGTGAAATCACCTACAAACTCACAAGCCACGACAATGACTCAGCAATGAAGCTGATCTTGGTGTTAGCCCGAATCGCAAGCATGCCCATCGAAGACGTCAGCCGCCAAGGAGTTAGCCGCTGGATACGCAACTTTTTGCAACGCGAACACCGCAACCGCGGCATGCTCATCCCAAACGCAGAAGACATCCTCACCAAAAAAGGCAAAACCAGCACCACCGCAGTCATCAAAGGCAAAAAATACAAAGGCGCCATAGTCGTCGAACCCACCCCAGGGGTTCACTTCAATGTTGCTGTGATGGACTTTCCCAGCCTATACCCCTCAATCATCAAAGTCTGGAACCTAGGCTACCAATCCATCTGCTGCAACCACCCCAACTGCCGCACACGCACCATCCCCGACACCCAACACTGGGTATGTACCGAAAAAAGAGCCCTAGAAAGCCTCCTAATTGGCTCTTTACGTGACCTACGAGTAAACTGGTACAAAAACCGAGCCAAAGACAAAACCCTGCCCCCGGAATTGCGCAGCTGGTATGGCATCGCCCAAGGAGCACTCAAAGTCATCTTAAACGCCAGCTATGGCGTATTTGGAGCCGATAGCTTTGATCTCTACTGTCCCCCAGTCGCCGAAGCAACCGCAGCTATCGGACGCTACAGCATCACCCAAATACTCAACCACTGCCACACCGTTGGGATCCAGGTTCTCTACGGCGACACCGACAGCTTATTTCTCAAAAACCCTACAAAAGAACAAATCGATGAAGTCATGCGCTACACCGAACAAGAATTAGGCATGGGCATCGACGTAGACAAAACATATCGCTATGCCGTGTTTAGTTCTCGCAAAAAAAACTATTTAGGGGTACTCGAAAACGGCATGGTGGATGTCAAAGGCCTAACAGGCAAGAAAAAACACATCCCGTTGTTTATAAAAGACGCCTTTAACCAAATGAAAGAACGGCTCGCACAAGTCAAAACCCCCGAGGATTTCGAGAAAGCACGAAAAGACATCGCCGCCATCGTTCGAGAGCGCCATCAAACCCTCAAACGCAGAGAATGGAAAGACAACAGCGAACTTGCCTTCCATGTAGTTTTAGGCGACGACCTATCACACTACACCAAAACAACCCCCCAGCATGTAAAAGCCGCGCGTATTTTGCAGAAAAGCGGCAAAGACCTCCGAGCAGGCGATCTCATCAGTTTTGTTAAAGTTATCAAGTCCTCATCTGTTCGCCAGGGAAGCGAAGATAATTCAGGCGTAAAACCCGTCGAACTAGCAAGCCGCAACGAAGTAGACACAGAGAAATACATCGCCTACCTCCAATCCACCTTTGACCAAGTCCTAGACGCGCTAGGCCTAAATTATGAAGAAATCATCGGATTAACCAGACTGGCAAGCTTCTTAGGTGCTTAGCTAACTTTTGAGTGGGTAAATTCGAATTGTGACTATTTGGGTTAGTCACATATCCATAAAAATAACAACACACTCTCCAAAAGTTGGTATAAACCGGCTAATTCTATAGTGATGATCTATGAGTAAAAAAGTAGTAGGTAAAAAAGCGCCGCCCTATTTCTACGATGGGCCGCCACCCGAAAAAGAAGACCGACTCTATGAGACCGATGATATCTACAATGCAGATGAACGTAACGAGATGCTTGATGACGATGAAATAACAGCAGCCGAAGAAGGCTTTATGCGTGGACGCCAAGAAGAACCACCCAGCAAAAAACAAACCCTCAGAAACGCTATTAGCCACACTGATGAAACCGCAGATGAATTAGCTAAAGAAGACGCCGAGGACGACTAACACGCCAATAATAAGAAATTGTGTTCTTCACATCAATACATAGTAGTTAACATAGCGAGCGTATTTTATTTTATGATTAATGAGTAGTTAGGTATATTTTCTAAGGTATTGTTTTGATGCTTTGTTGTTTTCTTTTTGCTTTTTCCAATTTGTTCTTGTTCTTTTTTATTTTTGATCAGTATTGTACGTGAGGTGGGTAAAATAGAGTACATGTTTTAGTTCAGGGCAGGTTTGTAACTTTTTAATTTTGTTATGTTGCTATTTCTGGGCAGGGTTAGGTGTAGTGCCTTTTGGATTTGGTGTGCAATTATCCAGCTTAGGGGTATGGTGTATAGTGCTAGTGTTGCGTTGAATAGAGCTGATAGGGGTAGAAAGGCGTTTGTGAGGACTGGGTTTAATCCAAAGCCTATTGGAGGTGGTTGGGGTAGTGCGAAGTAGTGTATTATTGTCATAAATGTTGTACGGGTTAAGATGCCTATTGTTGTTGCGGCTGTGAGCCATTTGATACTGGCAAGGAGGCTGGTTTGGGGGTTTTTGTGGGCGTGTACTTTTTTGCCGATGACTATTGTTGCATATATGCCGGCTTGCATGGATAGGCAAGCGAGCATATTGTAGAGTGGTCCGGTTGGGAGTGCTCCGGGAAAGAGAATAAAGAGGACACTTGTGTTTAGCAGGCATACGGCTATGCCAGATATGGGGCTGATTATTAGAAGGGCTATGACTATTGGGATTTCCCATATTTGGTAGAAGAGTCCGGGGTCAAATGGTGCTGGGACTGAGAGATGGGTTATGGCAGGGTTTAGGGTAATTGCTATGGCGGCAAAGACTATGGTTAGGGTAAGTTTTTTGGTGTCCAAGGTGTTTCAAGATTCAACATTCATGTTACTTATTTAAGAGTAATTACCCAAAAAAGCGTACGCATATTTGGGTATGGTTGAACAAACCAAACAGCAAAAGAGAGGACAAACAGTGCAGGAACAAGTGCCGCCACTATACCGCAAGAGAATAAACAAAGCAGAACATCAGCTATTTTGCCAAGACATCAACAAAAAAACTACGCTCGTGAGAGTTAAGGGAAGAGTTTGACAGCTTAGGGGGTTTCTAGCGCATAAGGCTTATATCTTCAGAGCCGGTTTTTTTGGCTGAGGGTAAGCTATGCATAAGAAACTCTTGATTCCGGGTCCTACAGAAGTTAGTAAGGAAATACTTCAAGAACAAACCCAATATTTAATTGGTCATAGAGAAAAAGCGTTCTCAGACCTATACGGCGGAATAACCGACAAACTCTCCAAGTTCTTTGAACTGCCGGCTGAGTATAAGCCGACAGTTACCACAGGGTCAGGATCGCTTTGGTTTGATATATTGGGCCGAAGTGTTGCTAAAGAGAAAGCTCTTGCATGTGTCAACGGAGCCTTCTCAGAGCGTTGTGCACAAACGCTGGCGGCGTGTGGTAAACAAACAGATGTTTTCAAAGTTGAGATGGGGCAAGCCATCAAACCAGAGGATGTTTTAGAAAAGCTTGCCGCAGACAAATATGATACGCTAACGGTATGTCACAATGAAACCAGTACAGGTGTGCGTAGTCCCATTGCGGAGATTGGTAAGCGTGCTAGGGAAGAGTTTCCAGAGGTCATTTTTGCGGTGGATGCAGTTTCATCTATGGCAGGGGACAAAACTTTGCCACAAGATTTCAACTGTGACATCGTATTTGGGTCTACCCAGAAATGTTTTGCACTACCCCCGGGTTTAGCAGTTGGCTTGGTTAGTGATCGGGCCATAGAACGTGCTAAAGCGGTGCCAAACCGAGGGGCCTACACCGATTTAGTGGATATTTTTGAGTTTGAAAAGAAGCACCAAACACCTTTCACACCCAATGTATCACTGCTCTATGCACTAAACAAACGCCTAGATCTGCTTCTTGAGGAGACCTATGATAGGGTTTGTGCTCGTCATCAAGATATGGCAAACTATACCCAGACATGGGCTAAGAAGCATTTCAGTATGTTCCCCGAAGCGGGATATGAATCCATAACGGTGAGTTGCATAAACAGCGACGGCAGAGATGTTAAAGCCCTAAACCAGAAACTAGGCGAGCGGGGTTATCTTATAAGTGCTGGCTATGGCAAATTAGCGGATAAAACCTTCCGAATCGGCCACATGGGCGAGTGGAATCTGCAGGGTATAGAAGAGGTCTTGGCACTAATCGATGAAATATGGGAATTATAGAGCTACAAGATCCTTGTCAGCGATAAAATCGCTGATAAAGGAGATTTAGCATCGGGCAAGCATACAAATAACCCACAACATTATAAATGTGCTAGAAAAACTAACCTCAGAAAGTGACGTCTCTTGGTTGACATTCGACCCTTTAGAGCTCTAACCTATACACCAAAAGCAGGCAACCCCGCAGATCTTATAACTCAACCTTACGATAAAATCGACACTGCTCAACAGAGAGCCTACTATGCACTCTCACCTTACAATTTCTGTCGGCTTATCTTACCCTTAGAAGAAAACAAATACGAAATCGCTCAACAGCGAGTCAGTCAATGGTTAGAGGAGCAAGTTCTGAGCAAAGAAGAGCAACCAGCGATTTTTGTTAGCCGACAAAAATTCCACCTAGACGGCAAACAGTATAGTCGGATTGGCATAATCGCGGCTTTGAGGCTCTATCCGTATAGTGAAAATATGGTTTATCCTCATGAAGCTACCTACAAGGCACCTAAGGCCGATCGGTTAAATATGTTGCGCAATGTACAGAAAGACTTAGAGCCAGTTTTTCTTATGTATCAAGATCCACAAGCCCAGACTATTCACTTTATGGATGAGGCAACAAAAACGGAGCCTATTGTAGAGGTTACGGATGCTTTGGGTGTGGAGCACACGATTTGGAAGGTTTCAGATCCACAAAAAATTCAGCATCTTCAAGCTATCTTTGAGCAAAAAAGCATGGTGATAAATGATGGTCATCATCGTTATGAGAGCGCTATAGCGTATCGAGATGAAATGCGTGCTAGGGGCAACTGGACTGAGGAAGATGCGTTTAATTTTTATATGTGCTATATGGTGCCTGTTCAGGAGGAGGGCGTGATTGTTTTGCCCACGCATAGGCTACTAAAGAATTATAAGCTGACTCCTGAGGTGTTAGAGGGGTTTAGTTGTTTCTTTGGGATAGAGGAAATCGAGCCTACGGCAAAGGCTATTGAGGCGTTTTTGGGTAGTCGTGTTGGGGAGCATGCGTTTTGTGTTTATGATGGCAAGAAAGCCTGTGGGTTAACGCTTAAGCATGATAGCACCGTTTATGAGTTTATTGAGGCGTATGTTTCTAGGGAAACCAAGGTTTTTGATGTTATTATTCTTCGGGATATCGTTTTTAGGCAGGTTTTAAAAACGGGTCAGTTAGATCTTGATGATACCATACTCTATGAGCGCTGGACTAAGGATGCGCTTGCAAGAGTAGATAGTGGGGAGGCATCAATGGCTTTTTTGGTTAATCCAATTCCGGCGAAGACTGTGGCTGAGATTGCGGTGCAGCATGAGCTTTTGCCTGAAAAAAGTACTGATTTCTACCCTAAGCTTGTCTCGGGGTTGGTGCTTATGGATATTTCTGTTGGAGAAAAACTGTAAGCAGTATATCCGAGTTTAGTTAGCATATATGTTGGCATCTATATGCCAATGCCATATACGAAAATATGATAGGGCAGGTGATTGATGTACAATATTTTTTTATTTGCATATTGTTTTGGGCGGCATGGTTTGTGGCAGGTTGTATTGGCCCTAAATACTTAGAGTAACAAGGATCTGAATTATTTTTCACAATCCACCACGCAAAGCGTACACATCTTCAATTAATTTGTTTTTAGTTGTAATATCGTGTTTTTGCCATATTATGCGGCATACTTCAGGTATATCGTGAGATTATCTGTTGTAGATAGTAATATTGTCCACTCAGTCAGCGCTGTTTGAGACGCTATCTATATAAAACGGATTTTGTCCGATTGTATTTTATAATTGAGGAGAAAACATGACACATCGCAACACACCCCAACTATTTATTAAGATACATAACTTAACAGTAATAAAAATGAGGCAAAACAAATGACACACGAAGAAACCCCACATACACCAATCGCAAAATACACCGCAGAACTCATCGGCACCATGATTCTAGTAATCATGGGCTGCGGTAGCGCAGTCATCGCAGGCAGCACCATAGGCAACCTAGGCGTAGCATTCGCATTTGGTCTCTCCGTCATAGCAATGGCATACGCCTTTGGCCGCATCAGCGGATGCCACATCAACCCAGCCATCACCATCTCCATGTTTGTCGCAGGCAAAATCGACGCACGCGACACCGCATTCTACATCGCATTCCAAAGCATAGGCGCAACCATAGGTGCAGGCATACTCTATATAATCGCATCCGGCAACCCAGGCTACAACATCGCATACAATGGCCTAGGACAAAACTCCTTTTCCACATCAAACAACGGCTTTGGCCTAGTTCCAGCCCTAATTGCAGAAATCGTACTAACATTCATCTTCGTCTTAGCCGTACACGGCGCAACACATGAAAAATCACCCAAAGGCTTTGCAGGCATAGCCATCGGCTTAACACTGACCCTTGTCCACCTAGTCGGCATACCCCTCACCGGAACATCAGTAAACCCTGCAAGAAGCTTAGGACCAGCACTCATAACGGCCATCTTTGACAGCACCACCGCACTGAGCCAACTCTGGGTATTCTGGGTAGCACCCATCATCGGCGGCATCCTAGCAGCCCTCGTCTGGAAAATCTTCAAAAAATAAACAACTAACACCCTCTTCTTTTTTTAACTCCTAAACAACACACAAAACCAACCAACCCCCTCACAAAAGTTATTACCACACCACAAAACTTTATCCAACAATCAGGATAAAATCTAAAATAGGGTACTAAAGCACAACAAAGTTAAAGTAAAAAATGGTTATTTGACGAATTTTGTGGGCTGACGCTTAAAACGTTTCTTACAGACCAAACTGCAGAAATGATAGGTATCGCCCTCATAAGATATCTTAAACTTTGCAGTATTCTCGTCGAGAACTGCACCGCAAACGGGATCACGCATTGACATCAGGTGTCTTAAAGCCTCAACAACTGAAGCTACTTGCCCCCTATTATGGCTAGCGGTAAACCAAGTTTAAAAACACCGACAGTAAAACAAGTTATAAACAGACACATAAAACAAACTAATAAAAAACAAAACACAACCTAAGAAAAAACAAACACCCCCAAACAAACCACCCACATAACCATGAAAAACTGCCAGCCTAAAAAAATTACAACTACACAGAGTTTAGTTTCTGATCAAACAAATAATGACAACAATAAAGCACAAAGACATGCGTGTTAATACGCAAATCAAATATTGAGGGTACAACAATCTACCTATAACTAACAGAGCGAACTTGAATAAAGAAACGCTTAACTGTAGAACTATCAATAAATGAGGTTGAGAGGAAAAAGTATGCCGTTCAATCTATTCCGCAAAAAAAATCCGAAGACAAACCGCTTTCCACAGCTCCCCAAGATGAAACCCAGTCGCCAGAATACACCACTCAACCCCAAGAAACCACAGAGATGCCCAACACTCAAACCACCACCAACTACGAAGAAGAAGAGGAAAACGCACCATTTGAACAATCAAACAGACAAGAAACCCTCTCAACGCCTCAAGAACCAGAAGAACCCGAGCTACCTGCTCAAATAACAAACGTCATAGTAGATAACAATAACCCCAGCGAACCCCAAGAAACAGAGCCCGCCCCATTTGTGCAAGAAGAAAATTTTGATACACCCATAGAAGACACACAAAAGTCACAAGAACCCGAAGAGGCACTGCCTGCCCAAGAAGACCAACCACAAGAGCCCCCTGTTGCGGAGGCTCCAATTGTTGAACCGACTGCTGAGAAGCCAGAAGTTCTAGCTCCAGTAGAAGCACCAAGTAAGGCCTATCTAAAGGCTATGCCGCTAAAGGATCTCTCAGATACCGAAAAAGTCAAAGCAGAAGTCAGTGAAGGAAATATAATTATTTTACGTGTTACACCTCTGGCCGGCAAAAATATAGAAGATGTAAAAAAAGCCGTAAATGATCTTTTTGAGTTTGCAGAAACCAGCGGCGGAGACATTGCACGCCTAGGGAAAGAACGAGTAGTTGTTTGCCCTAAAAATATTAGAATTTGGCGGGAGAAAACTCCTGCGCCAGTTGGCAGTAGCAATGAACCACTGCCCACAGTAGCCTAAGATGTCTAAGGGTAGTCTAAAAATATTAGAAGGGGCGGGAGAAAACTCCTGCGCCAGTTGGCAGTAGCAATGAACCACACTATAGAAGTCTAAAGGTTTCTAACGGTGCGGGAACCACTGTGTTTATGCCTGCTTTATTGTCCAGAAAACCGGCAAAGTTTATGGTTTTTTGTTTTTCGCCGTGAACAACAAAGATACGTTCAGGTTTAGGTGAGAGATGTGTGAGGTAGTTGACTAGCTGTCGGCGGTCGCTGTGACCTGAGAAGCCCTCTATGGTGTTTACGCCCATCTTGACGCTTAGGGCAACCATTTTGCCTTCGTTGTCCATCATGGTAACCTCACCTATGCCTTTCTGTACGCGTCGGCCCATGGTTCCTTCGATCTGGTAGCTGACAAAGATGATCGAGTTGCGCTCATCTGAGGCCCAGGTCTTGAAGTACTCAATGACTGGACCACCTTCGAGCATACCGCTTGTTGCCAAGACGATGCATGGGTCGCCGTCCATTATGCTTGAGCGTTGGCGGGGGTGATCAACAATGGTAAAGTAGTCGGATTGGAAGGGATTGACTTCTTCGTGAAGGATGCTGTGGCGAACTTCTCGGCCCAAATACTCGGGATAGGCTGTGTGGATGGCTGTGGCTTCGCTTATCATACCCTCGATAAATACAGGTGCTTCTTTCATCATACCACGTTTCATATAGCCATCAATGACTAGCATGATTTCTTGTGCGCGTCCGACCGCAGGGACTGGTATGAGGACTTTGCCTTTGCGTTCAAGGGTTTGATTAATGACTTTGGTTATAGCTTCTTCTGCTTCAACTCTGGAAGGTACAATGTCATCGGGTCCGCTGTAGGTAGATTCGGTTATGACGGTTTCGATGCGTGGGAATTCTGTTGCGGCAGCTTCTAGGAGCATGGTGCGTCCGAATTTGTAGTCTCCGGTGTAGACGATGTTGTGTAAACCTTCGCCTATGTGGAGGTGTACCATGGCGCCGCCTAGAATGTGGCCGCTGTTATGAAGAGTTAGTCGGATATCAGGTGCGATGTCGGTAACGACGCCAAATCTTAGGGGGATAGTATGTAGGACGCATTCGCGGACGTCTTTTTGGTCGTAGAGTTGGGCGACGCCTTGTTTGTTGGCGACATCGAGGTAGTCGAGTTGGAGCATGGTCATCAGATTGGAGGTTGGGGCAGAACAGTAGACGGGCCCGTCATAGCCGTATTTGTAGAGAAACGGAACTAGACCGCAGTGGTCGAGGTGGGCGTGGCTGATGACTACCGCGTCAAGGGAGTCCATTTGGAATTCGGGGGAGTCAAATCTTGGGAAGGATTCAAAGGGACGGTTACTGCCGGGGTGAATGCCGCAGTCTAGAAGTACGCTACTTTCGCGGGTTTTTAGCAGAAAGCATGATCGTCCGACTTCTTGGGCACCGCCCAATACTGTGAGGCGTATGTCTCCTACGTCGTAGGTTTTGGGTCGGAAAATGCGTTCGCCCACGGTGCGCAGGATGCGTTCGCGTTCTTTACTCTCCGAGTGGAGGTAGTGACGCATATGGGTAACGATTTTGGATTTAATGGGAGGACTGCGTAGTATGTGGGGGCGCCATTTGGTTTTTTTTATGATTTCTTGGAGAACGGCGCCGTTTCGGCCGATAACTAGGCCGGGTTTTTTGGTTTCGATTATGATTTCGCCGAGGCTGGGGTCAAAGTTTATGTCGGTTATTTCAGCTTCGGGTGCGATGAGTTCGCGGGTTATTTTTTCGGCTTCTACCTCGGGTATGCGAACAGAGGGGTCTGGCCGTATGACGATTCTTTTGCGGATGACGCCGACGATTTCAGCTACGATGCTGCTTTGGTCGACTAAAATTTCGGGGCGTTTAGTGTAGACCGCGAGCATAGGACCTTCGTATTCTATACGGGTAACTTCTGCTTCGCGGGGAACTTTTTGAAGGATGTATTGGCTTATTTCGATTTTGTCTTTTTCTTTTTCTTGGGTTCGTGCCACAGTTTTAACTTCCTGCATGCAACAGTTTAGCTTTCTCTTCGGTGGTTAACTCTGTATAACCGTGTTGGTTGATAACTATGATGTTGTAGTTGTTGCCTGAGGCTACGTCGCGTTTCATAGCGGCGTTAACAGCTCGAGCGATAATTGGCAGAGTTTCAGCTATGGTGCTGTTTTCTTTGAATTTGTCTTCCAATACACCAAGTGCAACAGGTGAGCCGCTACCGGTGGATATCATTTTTTCCTCATGTAGGCTACCATAGGGGTCTAAGTTGAAGACATGGGAGCCGGTATCGTCAATGCCGCCAACAAGAACTTGAGTTGAGAGGGGGATGTAGCGTGCGGAGAAGAGTAGATTGGCTACTAATCGTGCAGCTGAAGCCACAGGGATGGGGCGGTTCATGTTGATTTTGTATAGATGCGCATTAGCAGTTAGGATGTCTACTACGCGTTGGGCATCAGCAACTGTGCCAGCAATAGTCATGCCGATATGATCGTCGATTTTGTAGACTTTTTTGCCTGCCGTATGAGCAATATAGTAACCCATAGTTACACGGGTATCAGAGGCCAAGATCACCCCGTCTGTACAGACTACGCCTATAGTAGTTGTTCCCTTAAGGACTAATTCATTAGCTGGATTATTTTGTGACATAGTTTTGTGCTCCCTAAAACTCCGTTTTGCGGAATGCCATCCACTCAAGGAAGATGCACCATGTAATCTTTCTGTGAACCTAATTAATATTTCGCCAAAGAAAAACAGAGAAAGCTTTTGAGACCAGAGACCCTATCTGGGTTTTTTGCACCATCAGAACAACTAACCACCTTTTTAGAATCGCGCTATCCTAAATGTTTTTAAGATGCCCAATCTTTGAGTCAGCCAATTGGCGGGTGAGTGAAGTCTCCCATCCGTTCCGCCAATAAAAATAAAACCCGGATCAGGGAGGCAAATATAATTGAAGATACAAACTAAAGATTTAGCAGTAATAGCAGTATATGGTGCCCTCTATGTGGCGCTGGCCGTTTTTTTTGAGCCTATATCTTATGGAGCCATTCAAGTTCGCGTGGCTAATGTGATGCTTGCGTCAGTGCCGCTTTTGGGCATAGCAGGGGTTTTTGGACAGGCCATGGGCGTTTTTGTTGCCAATTTGTACTCACAACTTGGCCCTATCGACCTGCTGAACACTATACCATCTTTGGCTATGTCTTTCATAGTTTTCTATGTCTATAAACGCACAAAAAATGATTACACAGTCATTGGAACCTGCATTGCCTATTCGGTGGTCTTGGGAGTGACAGTTGGGTGGATGCTCAACTATGTGTGGAACGCACCATTGCTAGCCACGATGGCATATGTTATGCTGGGAAACATCATAGCAAGTGTAGCTCTTGGATGGCCGGTGTTTATGGTTCTTAAGCGAATTGGCGTGTTTGAACAATGGTTTAACAGAGGCGAAAAATATGCGTGATAGTAAAAAGTGTGTGGTTGTGTTAAGTGGGGGTTTGGATTCGGCGGTTGTTGCGTATTGGGCTAAAGCTCAGGGTTATCAAATCTATCCGTTGACCTTTAATTATGGTCAAATTGCACTCAAAGAAACTCTAGCCGCGCAAAAAATTGCGCAGGCGCTCAATACCACCACCAAAGTCATTGATCTCTCTGCGCTCAGAGATATCTATGGGGGTGCGTCGTCTTTGGTGAGCCGTGATATTCCCCTTACCTCAGAGTTTAGCGATTCTATCATCGTGCCTTTTCGTAATGCGATTTTTCTCTCTGCGGCTGTTGCATATGCTATAACGGTGGGTGCAGATCAGGTTTTCTATGGTGCGCAGGGTTCTGATGAGGCTTGTTATGCTGACTGCAGGCGTGAGTTCTATGAAGCTTTTGAGAAAGCCGCTCAACTGGGAACTGAGCGGAAAATTAGCATAGAGGCCCCTTTTAGTAATAAACTCAAATCTGAGGTCATAGAGGAAGGCCGCAAGTTAGGTGTTCCGTTTGAGTTTACGTGGTCATGCTATCTTGATGGGGCCATACATTGCGGCAAATGTGAAGCTTGCGTTAATCGCAGAAAAGCCTTCACCGCAACAGGTACCGCTGACCCTACAAAATACAGAACAAGCACAGAATAACAAGAATTAGCGCAAATATACTAAGTCAGTATAATACATCATAATTAGTACAATATACTATAGTAAGTACACCTATTTGCAAAAATATATTAACCCACATAGCAAATTAATACAGATATTGGAAATTTGGACAGAGCGGATTATTATAAATCGTCAGGTGATATGGTGAATTATGATGCCGCACTGTCCAAATTGCCGACTATAAAGACTCAATACTAACTAATAATTCTTTTGAAACCAACAACCAAACACACACGCAACCCAACAAAACACAATCAAACCAAAATAACCCACCAATAACAACACCAACAATCAAAACACCAACCACTGTCAGAAATAACCAAGATAACAACAACAATTCACCACAAATGATCCGGCACAAAAAAACAGACAAGCAGTCTACGGTTATATAAGAAGCGGACAAAGTAAATGTGATGAATACACAAAACTCCCCGCAGGTAGCAGTTATTGGCGCTGGACCTGCCGGTTCCTATACAGCACTCCAACTAGCAAAGCACGGCATAAAAACAGTAGTTTTTGAAGAACATCCCCAAATCGGGCAACCTGCTCACTGTGCCGGACATATCAGCATTCGAAGTCTCAAAACCTTGGGACTCTATCCCCTAGAGGGCATCGTTGAGAATACGTTTTGTGCAGCCAACTTTTATTCGCCACACGGCACCAAATTTACTTTACATCTCGACTGCCCAGTCACCGCAGCCCTAAACCGAACATACCTTGATCAATACATAGCAAAACAAGCCCAAAAAGCAGGCGCCGAGTTTATACTAAATTCTCGAGTACAAACACTGCTCATACAAAAAGGCACCGTAACCGGCCTCAAAGTAAAAACAAACAACACCGACACACACCTAAGTACACCCATTGTTATAGATGCGGAGGGAATTTCATCACGACTTCTGCGCCAAACCGGTCTAACACCGCTAAAACCCAGCGGCCTTGTCTATGCCATAGAAACCGAGATGGACAACATAGAAAACATAGAGAAACACGCAGTGGAGGTTTATTTTGGCAAAGGGTATGCACCAGGATTCTATGGCTGGGTTATTCCAAAGCCCGATGGCACCGCCAAAGTAGGTCTAGCCACAAACCAAGGCGACCCACGCAACTATCTCAAACGCCTCATGACCAAACACCCCGTGGCCTCAAAACAACTCTCAAAAGCCAAAATCCTAAACGCCAACTATCACGCAATTAGTTTGGGAGGCCCAATACCACAGGCCTGCAGCAACGGCTTTTTAGCAGTTGGAGATTGCGCATCACAAATAAAACCTACAACAGGCGGCGGAGTCATCTTTAGTTTAACCGCGGCCAAAGAAGCCGCAAACACAGCAAACCAAGCCCTAACTAGGGGTGATGTTTCTGTAAAAACGCTGATGAGCTATCAGAGGCGATGTACAGAGTTGTTTAGTTTTGATTTCAAAACAATGCTACAGCTGAGGCACTTTTTAGATTCACTCTCCGATGAAAAATTAGATGCGATGTTGCGAGTATGCAGTAAACTTGGCGTCGACAAAGCCCTGCGCGGTGTCACAGAAATCGACTACCAAGGCAAAATGCTACTAAACGTTGCAACAAAACCCGCCATGATAGCCGCACTCGCATACTTTGGACTACTATACCTCCACAACCACAGCTAACAGCATCAACTATTATTGTTGCTACCGTTGAACAACCTGCCGTCAAATTAGACAAAAGGCACCAGAGCTGTAGCCGAGGATGAATATATTTGGGTAAGCAGTTATATGAAGGCATAAGATCATATCAGGCAGATAAATGAAACATATCTCGTGATGTTGATGACAGAAAAAGACCTGGGATATCGTCGCATCCAATGCACTGGCAGAGGTGCCTACATCATCAGCCTCCCCAAAGGCTGGGTTGAAGACATAAACTTGGAACGGGGCAGTGAAATAGCTTTCAACATTCAACCCGACAACACTCTCCTATTGACCCCGCGCAAAATCGCCGAAAAACAAGCCCAAAACACCACCATCAAACCCAAAGAATACAGTATAAACATCGATCAAAAAGAAGATATAAAATCTGCCCTTCGTATGACCCGAGCCCTCTACACCATAGGTGCCGACATCATCCACATCCGCTTCAAAAACCAAGAAAACACCCAAAAATACAAAACTGAAACCAAAAATTTTGTCCGCGACACCTTCCTAGGCGCAGAAATCATCGACGAAACCCCAAACCAAATCACCCTCCAGATCTTCATCAAACACACAGAGTTTGGCATAGAAAAAGCCGTCCGCCGCATGTCCATCGTGGCACTATCCGCCAACCGCAACGCCATAACCACCCTCACAGACCCCAACCCCTCACTATCAGAAAGCGTAATCCAAACCCGAAACGAAGTGAACCGACTCGGACTCTACATCATACGCCAACTCAAACACGGCATCGAACATAATCTCCACCGAGAACTCGGCCTCCAAACCCCCAAAGAGTTTTTACTCTACCGCATAGCCGTCAATGACATCGAAAACATTGCAGAAAACGCCCTCAACATCATCAACAACATAAACGCCTTCCAAAAACTCCTTGACAACCAAACCCTGTTCATAAAAGAGCCCGTAGACGAAGAAATCCATGAACCATTAACAAACTACTATGCACAAGCCCAACAACTCTATGAAGATGCAGTAAAAGCGATGTTTAAACGGGATTACAAAGATGCAGAGAAGCTTATCTCAAAACGAGAAACATTTGTGAATCTAGAAAAGGACCTGATGATGCTGATTTCAAGCAAAAAACTGGACCCCAATGTTTCAGCGATTCTGCGTCTAATCTTTGACAACGCTAAACGCATCATGGATTACGCTAGAAACCTATCTGAACTCACACTAAATCTCACTGCAGAAGAACTCTGCGCAACAGTGACATATAAGTAAACCATAAAAACATAAACCGAAATACCCAGTTTTTACAAGCAAAAATGATAAAATATCCATTCAGAGCTTGTGATTAAATTCAACCAAGTTAAGGTCACTCAGCTTTAGCGTATTCCATTATTTAAAGGTAAAAATCCGGAGAAAAACTAAATCACCAAGTTAACGGTTTATCGGTAGATTGATAGAAAAATAGTTAGGAAAATGAAAGTCATCTGCTCATTATACGCATTGTAATTTTTTATTCGCCGCCTCACGTACGTCAGTGTATTTGGAATTTTTTGCAATATCAGCTAACGCTTGTTGATCATCGATCTTTTCAACCGCCGCCAAACACACAATAGAATATTTAGCGTTTTTAGCAATATCAACCAACATTACTTCGTCATTACCAAACTTGTCAATAGCGGCCCTGCACACATCAGTGTATTTGGAGTTTTTTGCAATATCAGCCCACCGTGGTGCGAAAACTATCTTATCAAGCGCAGCTATGCGTACATCAGAATATTGGGAGTTTATAGCCGCTTCAGTAAACAATGCTTCACCACTGAGGCCATCTATCTTATCAAGCGCTACTCTGCGCACATCAGAATACGGGGAGTAAAAGGCATAAAAAGACAAACACCCGGGGTCAACTAACTTATCAACAACTGCTCTAAACACCTCATAACATTCGGGGTAATAGACAGTTTCATTGGCAAGATCAGCCAACAATGTTTGGTTATCTAACTTTTTAACTGCTGCTATGCGTACGTCAGTGTATTTGGAATTTTTTGCAATATCAGCTAACGCTTGTTGATCATCGATCTTTTCAACCGCCGCCAAACACACAATAGAATATTTAGCGTTTTTAGCAATATCAACCAACCATGCTTGGTTATCTAATTTTTCAAGCGCTACTCTGCGCACATCAGAATACCTAGCGTTTTTGGCAACGTCAGCCAGTACAGTGGGTACAGATAACTTCTTAACCGCCGCTATGCACACATCAGGATCGTCATCACCTTTGGCAACATCAGCAAATCCTGTTTGTTCTTCTACCTGCTTAATCGCTACTACACGCACATCCTGAAGTGGTACGGTTTTGGCCATATTAATCAACTCTAACGGCTTTGTTTCAGCCTCAACAGCTTTTAACGCTTTGCCTTTTTCACTATCATCAATTGTCCAATCCGAATTGAAGCTCATAATCATTCTTTAGCGTGCCCATTAATAATTCTATCACGAGTGGGTCTTTACAAAGTATTAAAATTTGCCTAAACCACCAAATTTCTTCCACTCATTTTAACTTTGATTATACATGAAATAATTTTGAGGGAAGACAAATTACAATTTATCAGACACTGTCTTTAAACGATACGACTTGTTCCTGTTCACGCCTGAGGAGCCAAAGAATGTTTTCGCTGACAAGTTACAACAATACCCTGCGAGCGTGCTGTGCGAACGCCCGATGGTTTGCGCAGTTTGCATTGTGCTAATCGCTCCGTTCTGCACAATGTAGACAAGAATACGCGCACGATCTTCTTTGTTATCGTTCATTTTATCGTTCAAAATTTTATCATCATTCACTTCGTTGAACGATAAACTGAGTGTTAGATGGCTTTGAAGATGTTTCCGTCTACAGTTCGTGAACAGTTTGTTATTCTTTTATTATTGTCCAAATCAAGAAAAAATTTTTAGCCAAAACAGGAAAAAACATATGGCCAAATCCAGTAATTATTTTATTAAAGAAAATGTAAATACAGAAAAAATGGGGATGCCTTCATTTTTAGCAATAGTGACAGCAACACAAATTGCGTATCAACGTGATGATGGTATATGGGTTATTCCGCTTGGGTGTTTGAAGGATTAAAGCAAGATAAACGTCACGGACAATTGAAAGATCGAACACTTAGAGGGTCAAGGAAACTATATAACTTCACCATTTTGGAGTTGGTTGAGGCTACAATATGCTCTTGCAAAGCGTTGTTCATAGTCATGGATTAGTTCAGTGGTTGTCATGTTCTTAGTATTTTCTGGGAATTTAAAAATTTAGGAGGTCAACAGAAGCAGAAGGATGGTGCTCTGGCCGGGATTCGGGCCCGGGTCCGCGACTCGAGAGGCCGCTATACTTGACCGGACTATACTACCAGAGCATAAGTTAGCCTACATACACATTTCTCCTCTATTAATTTACCGTCTCCTCTGTAGAGCATCGAACGGTAAGTTAACCGCTAAAAGTTGTGACTATTAGAAATTATAAGTCAAAAAGGGTTAAAGGTGGGGAGGAAGGGGTTAGTCTTCCATGCCGCCGGGTGCACCTGCGGGTGCTTTGGGTGCTTTGGCGGTTATGACGTCGTCGATGCGTAGTATGAGTGCGGCTGATTCTGATGCTGATTTGATGGCTTGTTCTTTGACCATGATGGGTTCGATGACGCCGTTTGCGATGCTGTCTTGGAGTTTGCCTGTGAAGACGTTTAGGCCTTTGAATTTGCCGTCGTCTTTGTCGTGTATACTTCTGAGTTCGACTAGGATGTCTATGGGTTCTAGGCCTGCGTTTTCGGCTAGGGTGCGGGGGATGACTTCGACTGCGTCTGCGAAGGCTTCGACTGCGAGTTGTTCGCGGCCGCCGACTTTGGTTGCGTATTTGCGGAGTTCTTTGGCGATTTCGATTTCGATGGCGCCGCCGCCTGGGACGATTTTGTTGTTTTCCATTACGTCAGATACGACGGAGAGTGAGTCTGTTAGGGCGCGTTCGGCTTCATCTACTAGGCGTTCTAGGCCTGCGCGTATGAGGATGGCGACTGCGTGGGGGTCTTTGCATTTTTCGACGAAGATGAGTTTGTCGTCGCCGATTTTGCGTTCTTCCACTAGGCCTGCAAAGCCTAGGTCTTCTTTTTTGAGGTCGTCTAGGTTGCTTACGATTCTGCCGCCGGTTGCGCGTGCGAGTTTTTCCATGTCGGATTCTTTGACTCTGCGTGCGGCGATGATGCCGTCTTTTGCTAGGAAGTGCTGGACCATGTCGTCGACGCCTTTTTGGCAGAAGACTATGGTTGCGCCTGAGGCTTTGATTTTTGTGACCATGTCTTGCATCATGGTGTTTTCTTGGTCTAGGAATGCTTTCATTTGTTTGGGGTCTTTGATTCTGATTTCGGCTGAGATTTCGGTTTTTTCGATTTCTAGGGCAGAGTCAAGGAGTGCGATTTTAGCGTTTTCTTTGAGTTTGGGCATGCCGGGGTTGACGACTTCTTTATCGATGATGATGCCTTGGATTAGTTGGGTTTCTGTGAGGCTTTTGCCGGTTTTTTTGATGAGTTGGATGTTGTCTATGTCTGCGATTGTTGTTTCGCCGCGTTGTTCGGTGATTTGTTTGACTGCTTCGATGGTGATTTCGGCTAGGTGGTCACGTGCTGCACCTAGGGATTTACTGCTCATGGATGTTAGTGCGACTTTGAGGAGGAGGTTTTTGTCTTTTGTGTCGAGGGGTTGGGCGGTTTTGCCGATGATTTCGATGGCTTTTTGGCCTGCTTTTCTAAAGCCGCTTACAAGAATGGTCGGGTGGATGTTTTGTTCGAGGAGTTCTTCGGCTTTTTTGAGGAGTTCGCTTGAGAGCACCACTGCGCTTGTGGTTCCGTCGCCGACCATGTCGTCTTGGGTTTTGGCGATTTCGACCATCATTTTTGCTGCAGGATGTTCTACGTCGATTTCTTTTAGGATGGCTGCGCCGTCATTTGTGATGGTGATGTCTCCTAGGCTGTCGATGAGCATTTTATCCATGCCTCGGGGGCCTAGAGTTGTTTTTAGCACTTCACCGATGACGCGTGCGGCCATGATGTTGTTTCGTTGGGCTTCTTTGCCTCTGCTTCGGGTTGTTCCTTCTTTTAGAATAAGGACGGGTTGTCCTGAACCTGTTGTTGTTAAATACGCCATACTGTTATCCCTACTTAGTAGAATACCTATTTCGGAAATATGCAAAAAGTAAACCAAAATATAAACGTTAAGCTCAACTCTACCCTGTAAGCGCTAAGCTTAACGCCTAATTAGCCTGCGTTAGTGTTTTCTGTGGTGTTTTGTTTTTGTTGTTGCTGTTGTTGTTGGAGGTGTAGGAGGTGTTGGGCTATTTGGAGTTCTTGGGTGGTGTTTATGTTGACGGTTAGTTCTTGGTGGTTTAGGATGCATATGGCTTGGTCTAGCCATTCATCGCCGTAGCGTTTGCTGCCATCAATTACATTAATGCCCACAGGGACTAGTTCTTGGTCTTGTTCTACAAAGGAGTAATCTACACACATTCCCAGTGCTATTTTGGTTGCTTTTGGAACTGCGACTGTTAGGGCGGGTTTTTTTGATTGGTGGTAACATTCGATGATAGTGTCGATTATTTCGGGTTTTACTAGGGGCAGGTCGGCGGCTATGGCTAAAAATACGCCTAGTTTTAGGGTTTGTACGGTGTAGCCCATGTCGGATACGTAGTCTTTGCCGGGGGTTTGGATGAGTTCTATGTTTGGGTGGTGCTGTTGAATATGAGTAGTGGTTTTGGGGGTGATCTGGGTTGTGGCAACGATTATGCGGTCGATTTTTTTTGCGTTTTTTAGGGCTGTTAACACATATTCGATAACAGGTTTGCCGTTGACCTCGATCAGGGGTTTTTCTTGGGGGAGTTTCATGCGGGTGCCTTTTCCGCCGGCCATGACTAATGCGGTTATACCCATGTAATCACCGCCAGTAATACAACTGCACAAACCATTCTGGTTAGTTCGTTTGTGGCTCCAAATACGTCACCTGTGACGCCGTTAAAGTTTTTGTGGGCAATTGCAGTCATGATTAATCCGGTGAGTATGGCGGCTGCAACTACAAATAGACCGCTCCAGCCGATTAGAGGCAGGGCAATGCCAAATGAGATGATTAATGCGGCAATTAAGCGCCAGTTGCCGCCGGTTCCATGCATGGCTGATAGAAAAGTTGAGTTCATGCCTTGGTGGACGGATTTGCCAATCCAGGCAACTGTCACCATGGAGAGCTTGGCACATACCTCAACGATGATTAATCCTGGGACAATCAAAGGTATTTGGAATCCAGCAATTGGGATGGTTTTGCCAAACTCGGCAAAGGCAAATGCGGTAACTATGTAGGTCATAAGGGTTAGTCCGATGGCGCCTGCGCCTGTGAGTTGGTCATGCATAACCGCAATTTTTTTCTCAGCGTTGCCATGAACCATAATGCCATCTCCAAAATCTAGCAGGCCATCGGTGTGGTGGAGGCCTGTTAACCATAGCAGTAAAGCCAAGCTGATGGCTCCAACAACTAGACTAGGAATGAATTGAAGGGCCACCCAGCCTACTGCACCCGCTAAAAGACCCAACAAAGCCCCGATGAGGGGAAACGCCCACATGTGCTTGGCGCAATCGGTGAGCATATTTTCATCCATATTAACTGGGAAAACAGTCAAGAAAGACAACAGATTCTTTAGCGGATTTAGTATGCTCAAGAGACTCACTTACTACTACTGCTGTTGCTACCGCTATTTTTGGTCTGCATCATCAGTGAGGCATAATTACGTTCTATTTCCTTAAGAAGAATTTGCTTATCAACCGCTCCACTGCTTTGGGCCATGGCCGCTATAGAGGCGCCGCCTGCGCCTACGCCTTCTTTGACTAGTCCGGTTTCATAGATTTGCAATCCCGGATACTGAGAAGTACCAAAGTTTAGATCGGCGGCTATGATGGGAACGTCGCAAAATTGGTTGACGATGCCACATATATCGCTTGTTTGGTCTTGGGTGACCCAGCGGGTGGTGCCAATGGCTAGGTTGCATAGTGCTTTGGGTTCTAGGGCGTTTATAACTGCTAAGACGGCGGTCATTTGTGTTCCACCAGCCATCAGAACGGGGGTTTTATGTGAAGCGCCAATAACTAACCCGGCAACAGCGGCCATCATGGGGTCGCCGACTGCAGATATGGCTTTTATGGGGTCTCCCTGAAAGTTTCCAAATTTTTGGGCGGCGGCACTTAACCCGGCAGCAACCACTTGGGCTTTTAGGTCATGGGGATTGGCTGGCAGGGTACTGCTGACTTTGCCCTGAGCAACAATATTTAGAGCTGAGAGCACCCCTAATGCAGTGGTTGTGCCTCCCGGTACACTCTCACCAATGACCAAATAATCAGATGTTTTTGCTAGATGCTCACCAACAACTGTAGAACGCTCAATGACTTCCTCGACGTTGTCAACCGAGTCGCCGCTTCGAATATCGCGCCCCGGACTGCCATTGACATCTATATAGGGAACCTGCGGCTTAACTTTGACTCCGCCGTTTACAATCAATACGGGTATATCCGCTAGATGCAATGCTGAGGTGGTTATAAGCGCAGGCGTGGGGATACCATCAGGAGTTATAGGAACACCTTGAATGGATCTGCATTTGCCCAGCAACAGCAACTCAGCATCAGCTGGGGGAGTGAAATCGGTAAAATCGGGATTTACACCCGCCGCTGACAACCCAGGAATTTTACCCGTCTCCGTAGTAGCAATGGTTGCTATAAAGAGCGGAGTTTTACCTTTAATCTCTTGGAGAAAACGTTGAGCTTTTAGCGGATTATTTGCAACTATGACATCCATAAGTTACACCTACTTGGGAGTTAGAGACCACTTCTTGATGTCTAAGTATCCTGAGCCATTATCTAAGCATTTCTTCTCAGCCTCAACCAACTCTATTTTTTGCTTAAAGCTGGGACCATCAGTGATCAAAGTGTGATATTCACCACCCTCACCGCAGGGATCAACTCCGGGGAGTTTTTGAATATCAACATAGAATTGACTATCCAAGATGCGACCAAGCCAATCCACACCCAAAACTTTGTTGGTACGCACCACAGTTGCACTCAGACCAGCTTTGAGATAATTTTGATAGATTTGATGGGTATTTTTCATCCAGAGCGGTTTTATTGGGGTTAAGCCAACTTTTTGGCAGATGCGATCCAGCCAGCCGGGTTCATGTCCAGCAACCTCACAAATATCCCCAGTAACTAACCCCTCAACCCCTTGACGTTTAAAATCAGTTAGAAGCGCTATAAAATCTGCTTCGTAGCTTTGAGCAGAAGAAACCTGCTTTACAAACAAAACCCCCGCCGCACTAGCCTGCGCCTCGATGATATTTGCGGGAAGCATATGAAAACTAGAGGTTTCCTCACTCACCATCAAAGTAAAAAAAGAAACCACTTGGTGACCCTGCTGCTTTGCAAGACAATAAGCATAAGCACTGTCTTTGCCGCCGCTCCACGAAACAACAACTCTCACTCCGCTTCCTCCATAATCATTCAACTTACCATAATACAGTTAACCAAAAAAGCATTCCTACAACCACACCACACAAATCACTAATAATGTAACTATCACCTACTTTTTGAAAAGATCACGGAGTCTATGCGGAGGCGGAGTGGTTGGGTGTGGGTTTTGTTGTTCTGTTGAGATGATGTTTATTGCTGTTAGGCTGCTATGTGACTCCAAATAAAGGTAGTTAACGCGATGTTTTTATGACGCCTAAGGTTGCAACGTGAGCATAAAATTATCCTAAAACGATCAGGGCACATTTGTCGGGTTGTAGATTTATAGAAAAAAAAGAAAAAGGGAAGGGGTTTATGGGTTTTGTTCCCAGATAGCAACCAGCAGAATATTACCAGTAGTACCAGCAGGGATCACTGAACCAGACAACAATGTTGGAGAGTGTTATCATCATAGGTTATCATCCAGCCTTGGAACGTATAGTTGTCCTTAGTTGGAGAAGCTATGCTAATTGCGCCACTTTCCACATTGTATATACTGGGGTTGCCAGTATCAGGAATACCACCATCCAAATCATAGCTAATAGAGTATGAAATTGGGTTAGGGTTCCAAACTGCAGTCAACCAAATGTTGCCAGTAGTACCATCGATAATACCTGAAGTAGGCAGCTGACGTTGAGTACCGTTTGAGTAGGTTATTACCCAGTATAGGAATTCATAGCCTGCTCTAGTTGGTGCATATACAGGTATTGGGAAGATACTTTTCACGGTATATGTTTCAGGATTACCTGGAGCATTAACACCGCCGGCCAATTCATAGATAACATTATATGAAATTGGTGTAGGATCCCAAATTGCAACTAAGGTAACATCGCCGATTAATCCAGTAGGAATACCTGAAGTAGTCAATGTAAACATTGTACCATTAGCATAAACTGCGGTCCAGCGTAGGAATGTATAGCCTGCCATAGTTGGAGTGCCTACAGTGTTGGTATTGATTGTTATGCTGTTTTGCACATTGTATGTTATTGGATAGCCAGGAGCGAGATCGCCGCCGTTTAGTACGTATCTAACAGAGTATTCGGTTGGGGTGATGCTCCAAACTGCAGCTAATCTAATATTGCCAGTAGTGCCAGCGGGAATTTCACTAGTAGGTAGTTGGATCTGTGAGCCATTAGAGAAAGTTGCTACCCAATACAGGAAGGGGTAACCGGTCTTATCTGGAAGTGCAATAGACAGTGGAAGATCATCAACAGTGTATGTGCTAGGAGTCTGGGAGTGAGTGCCGCCATTTAATTCGTAGGTTATGGTAAATTGGGTCACAGTGTAGTAGAATGTAAAGACATTATTGGTAGCATTTAGCACTGCAGTCACTGAGGTAGGTTGAGCAGCAACATAGCCATCAATATTCTTTGCAGATACAGTCACAGTAGAACCCATTGTCTGAGCAGTTACGGTTTCACTTGGAGCAACAGGAGTGGATGTACCTTGTCTGTAATAATGCACTATGTATTCAACGTCAGGATTGCGTGTGTAGTAAAGCTTCAACACCAAACTACCATTACCAGCAACTATACCACTAACAACACTACGACTATCAGTTGGATCATAAGTATAACCAGCAATCGAAACAGCAGAAGCAACAACAGAAGAACC